>JBBWZK010000132.1:0-5357 GCA_039648975.1 Blastocatellia bacterium | reverse complement strand
TTGCAGACTGGACATACTTTCATACGACTCCTCAGGTTCCCATTGAAGCAGTTCGCCAGGATGGAAATTTCATTTTACCATCCGCCTTCACACACTTCAATCAACCAGCCGGAGCGCTTGGGGAAGTGGGGGAGTGCGGGAGTAGGGGAGTAGGGGAGTAGGGGAATAAGGGAGCGAAAGCAATGAGTGCAGGATACTACTGTCTATTTGCTGTTCCCTTACTCCCACACTCCCCTACTTCTCCACTCCCCCACTCCCCCACTCCTCTACTGAATCAAGCGTCGTACATGGCGGCGATCAGGCAGCCGCGCGCGGTGGCCGTCAGCGGGTCTTCAGCCATGCGAATCTCGCTGATTTCGAGCGGGAAGCCGTCGCGCTCGATGGCCTGGCGGAATTTGTCGAGGAAGCCTTTCGGTTTCGCCGTGCCGCCGCTCAGGACTATGGGAATCGCCTTGTCAATGCGCGGCATATTCTTCGTCTCGGCCAACGCCGAACGCAGCGATTCAACCAGCGATAGGATCACGTCGTCGTAGTAGACGTGCAGCGCGTTTTCATGTTTGTTGTGTGGCGCGCTTGAGAGATCGAGGCTTTCTTCCTTGATCGTGCGGATGCGCGTTGCCATCTCGCCGGTCACCATGCCGACGCTGCGGTCAATATAATCGCCGGCCTTGGCGATGCTGAAGGTCATCACAGGGATCGACATAAAGGCCAGCGCGACGTTGCACATGCCGCCGCCGCAACTGATGCCGATGCCGCTGAAGTTCTCTTTCTCAAGCTCCGAGAAGACGACCGCCAATCCTTCGTTGACGCCTTTGGCGTTGTAGCCCATCTGGTGGAGCAAGTCGCGCAGCATGGCTTCGTGATAGACGAGATCGGGCGAGCCGCCGCCACGCAGCGCCCCCGGCACGCTGAAGCGCAGGGCTTCACCATGCTTGGCCTTCTTCAACAATTGCTGGATGATGGCCTGCATCACCGGCAACGAATACTCTTCGGTCGGGTTGAGCGTGCCTTCCATCATCGGGCGGCGCACTTCGGTGTTGAAGACGTTGGCAAAACGCGCCGCTTCATTGCCGAAAATTTGCAGCGAAGCGCCGCCGTTGAGTTGATAGCTCACCTTGTTCTGCTTGAGGATGTTTTCGGTGAACTTCGAGTAAGGAACCGTGATGAAAGCATTCAACTCGGCTTTCGCTTTGACGTGCGTGGCCGAGCCGCTGGCCAGTACCAGCCGGCTGGTGCCGACGTCGAGTCCCAGAGCCGAGCCCTCATTGACTGCGGGTTGGTTAGTGGTTTCGTTTGACATGGTAATCATTCCTCCAGAAAGTGGTTCAAGCTGATCGCGCTTGAGGGGCTGCTCTGTGTTCAGGCTCGCAACGGCTTTGCGCGTCGCTTTGAGGCGCACGGCACGGCCTGCCGGAATCGGCGCGGGGGACGCGCCTTCTGCCGAGGCAGGCATGAAGCCTACGCGCTTGGGCTTCAAGTGCAAGCGGCCAAGCCCGCGAATAGTAATCTGATTCTCATCATCCAACTCGCGCTTGATAACGCCAAACATCGCGTCAACGGCGCGCGCCGCCCGCCGCTGCGGAAGACCGCTGCGTCGCGCCGCTTCCCGAATGAGTTGAGTCTTGTTCATAACTGATGCGTAGTGCGTAGTGCGTGGTGCGTGAATCAATGCACATTGGGCTGATCAACAGCCAGCGTTCGAATCACGCACCACGCGTTACGTTTCACTCGCCACTTGTCACCTTCTCCAGTGAGCGTTGTTTGGCGTACAAGCGCTCATAAACTTCCTGTAGCGCGCGGCGTTTTTCTTCGACGCTTGCGCCGCTCTGCCGCGCCGCGTCGCGCAAGGCGACATCGGCTTTGTCGAGGCCGGGCCAGCGTTTGCCGCCCGCTGCGGCTAAGTAAGCTGAATCATAATTGAAGCCCAGCCGCGAAATCGCCGCGATCTCGGTATCATACTTGTTCGTCAGACCAATCGCGGCGAACGGAAAGCCCGCCACCCAGTCTGTGTGATAGCCCATCAGCTTGTTCGACGGGTTGACGCTGACCAGGCCGTGGGTCACACAATTGGCGTCAGCAATCTCATACTTCGAGCGCAGCACGGCGGTGAGCTGGCGCGCGGCATAAATCTGCGTTTCATTGATGCCGTCCGCGCCGACCGCTTTGCCGCGCCGCGACTGACCTTCAAAGCAAACGCCGATGAAGCTGGCGTTCAAGTTCAGATAAAGATTGCGCCCGTCGCTCCACGCCGAGTTGCCTGCGTGATTGGCTGCCTCTTCATCGCGCACGAGGCGATAGACGCGCCCGAAACGATCAATCACATAATTGTACAGTCGGTGCTCGCGCGCGTATTCCAACAACGCTTTCGAGTGAGTTTGCAGCGACGCATTATACTCGTTATCGAACGGCAACTGATCGCCTTCGGAGACGTGATAAATGATGCCGAGCGGGCGCGTCAGCCGTTCGCCGTCATCCGCGCCGCGCGCCACCCCGTCGACCGGGAAGCCGTAAAACTCGCGTCTTTCGCCTGCCGTCTCGTATTCGTTAAGCACGCGCACGCCGTTGCTATAAAACTCGTAACCATTGCCTTGCTCGGCGAGCCAGACTTTATCGAGCGTCAATCCGGCTTCCGAGCCGATGTGCGCCACTGCCTCGCTGGCCGCCGTGTTGGCGTTCGCGCTACTGGCGTCCGCCGCCACAGTCGCCGGGCCTTGCGCTTCGGTCGAGACGAACAAACGGCTGGCGACGTTCATCACCGCGTATCCCAGCCCCAGCCCCGCAGCCAGTGCAACCATCAGGCACGCGGCATAAACCGCGTGACGCATACGATAGAGCAGCGCTGTGACCCGCAAAGCGAGCGGCGCGGGTTCTGTAACCGGCAATACTTTCGACAATTCAACGATCAACAAGGCGCGATGCTGTAGGGAACCGACGACCGGCAGCTTGTGGACGAAGCCCTCGGGCGGCGCGATCTTCATCGCGCTCTGCAAAAACTTCAGCCGCAGAATCGGCGACTTGATATAGCGCGCGTAGCGATCAACCAGTTTCGCATATCTGAGGTTTTGTGGATTTATGTCCTGCATCCTTGCAATCCACACGCTTCCGGCCCGTCCGCCTTCAGTTGAAGCAACACCATCAAGCGCCGCTCGAACCCACCACCTTGAAATAACCTATCGCTGAAATCCATCGGCAGCTTCCCGACCAAGGGTCGGTCATGGCTTGTCGTAACTGGTCACCTGCAAATCTTTCAGCGTGACGCCAACGGCGCGGGCGCGGGCGCGGGCTTCAACGGCAAAGCGTTGCGCTTCTTCGGGCGTTGCAAACCTGCCGATGCGCACGCGATACCAGATGCCATGACTGCCGAGATCGGCGCGCACGACGTAAGCCGGTATGGCAGCGGTCTTCAAGCGCTCGACGAAGCTGTTCGCCTCGCCTTCATTGGGCGAAGCCATCGCCTGTAGCGCGTGTTTCCCTTGATTGTCCGTAGTCTGATTTACAGATGCAAGCGGCGGCGCTTCCTGCTTATCGGTGGCCGTCGCTGCCGAGTTTGCGGAAGTCGTCGCGTTTGCGGCGGCGGGCGCTGGCTGGTCGACTGGCACCGTCAAGGGCGGCTGGGCGCTGGCTTCAGGCGTTGATTGCGCGACAGGCGCTTCGCTGTGCGGCTTGATGAAAAAGAAGTAAGCGGCGGCGCAGGCGATGACGACCAACGCCCCGATGAGCGGCCATTTCAGTTTGGACGCAGCCGACGGCTCCTGCTTGTTGACCAGCAGCGGCCATTCGTTTTGCGAGTATTCCCATGCCGGCAGCGGATCTTCCCAAGGATCGGCGGGGCTGGCCGCTGGCGCGGCGGCGGCTTCGGCCATCAGGCCATGCGCGTTCGTATCGCCTGGACGCAGATCAACGTGCGCCTTGTGGCTTTCGAGCATCGGCATGACGGCATCGGCGCGCAGGTCGCCGGAAGGCGCGGCCTCAGCCATTTCAATTTCAGCAGCGCTATAGGCGTGCTCGGAGAGTGCCGGCAGCGCGATGGCGGCGGCTTGCGGCGCAGATTCGGTTAGGGAGTTTATATCGTCTTCTCCATACTGATCAGGGGCGATGAAGACTTCAGGGTCTTCGTACTGATCGGGCGCTATGGAAACTTCGGGCGCGGCGGGAGTAACGTCTTGAACGAAAGCCTGCTGAGTGGTTTCGGCAAGCGCATTCGCCGCAGGGCGAGCGTCGAAGTCATCATCGTCGGCTTCGTTCAATCGCGTGAAGTCTTCGCCCAGACCTGCCGCAGGAGCAAATGACAGGTCATCGAAATCCCTATCATGCGCCAGCGGCGAGGCAAGGATTGCCGTTTGCAAGGCCGGCGCGCAAGCCAGCGCCACCGCGTAATCAGGTTGGATGAGACCGGCGCGCGGCAGAATCGGGTCGAGCATCGCCCGGCAGTTGCGGCACAGCCGCGTCAAAGGCGCGTCCTCGCCCTCCGCAGCGCAACGGCAGAGCGGGCAAATTCGGGTTAGCGTTTCAACTTGCATAGATCTACCTGCGGGTTCGTCAACCTTGATCGACAACCGATGAAAGCTTCAAGGGTCAATGGCAAAGCGCAAAGTGGCCGAGACCACATGACAGAATTAGTGCCTGATGAGTTGGGGCTATTTCAAAGTGGGGCGAAAGACTAAACGATAGCGATTATCACACAGCGATGGGGGCAATACAAGAGTTTATTTTCGGGCAAAACCATCGCCCGAAGGGGGTATGATTGGCGCGAAAAACTTCAAGCGCGCATCTCTTCTTTGGCCTTCAGTGTGGCGATGTAAGCTTCGATCTCCTCGTGGTCTTCGTCATCGAGGTTGAGGAATTCGACGCCCAGCCCGAGGCCCTTGCGGGCGTAGCAAACGCGCGACACGGCGATGACGCGATGGTGATTGGGCAACTCGAAGCGCACGACCATGCGCGTGCCGACGCGAATCGGCTCTTCGGTCGTGATGAACATGCCGCCAAGGCTGATGTTAGCCATGTTGCGGCGCACGCGCGACGGCCCGCTGCTGCTGTTGGTCAATTCATATTCGACTTGCGCAGTGATCGGGGCGCGCTCGAATCGCCGACGCTCGAGTTGCGCGGAACTCTTCATAATCCTCCTTTGCTGCGCCCTGTGCATTTTTGTAGTTATGGACACAGCGTTTGAATTAGATTGGCAAACGGCTAGAAGCGGCTCCTGCACTTGCGGTCAGGGCTGCCGCAGCCAGAATCTTGACACCCGCATCCGCGACCGGCAAAACGAACAATACCACAGATGCACAGCGGGCGGCTACGCCTGCCCTGCGGGAAGGCAAAAAGCGACGCGGCGACGCGGCGAGGGGGCGACGCGGCGA
>JBBWZK010000045.1:0-11778 GCA_039648975.1 Blastocatellia bacterium | reverse complement strand
TCGCCGCGTCGCCGCGTCGCCGCGTCTTCCCTTCTTCGTGTTTCTGCTCGGCAACGAGGTGAAGCATGAGCAATACGAACGACCAGACACACAACGCCAGCCGTTTTCAATTTCCCAACTCGACGCGCATCTATGTCGAAGGTTCGCGCGCCGATCTGCGCGTGCCGCTGCGCGAGATCAAACTCAATCTGACGCGCGGCATCAATGGCGCAGTCGAAGAGAATCCGCCGGTGCGGGTTTACGACAGCAGCGGCCCTTGGGGCGACCCCGACGCTAAATGTAATGTACATGACGGCGTGCCTGGATTGCGCCGTCAGTGGATCGTCGAGCGCGGCGACGTCGAAGAATACGAAGGCCGCACGGTGAAGCCCGAAGACGACGGCTACCTGACCGACGGGGCGCGCGAATATGCGCGCAAGAATGATCGCTTTGAAGCCTATCCGGGATTGCGCCGCCCGCCGTTGCGCGCCCGCGCAGGCCGCGCCGTCACGCAGATACACTACGCCAGACAAGGCATCATAACGCCGGAGATGGAATTCATTGCCATCCGCGAAAATCTTGGCCGCCAGGCCGCCTTTGAAGCGCAGCAAAAAGATCGCAGCGCGCTCGACTTTCAGCACACCGGCACAACGTTCGGTGCGGCGCTGCCGCGCTATGTGACGCCGGAGTTCGTGCGCCAGGAAGTGGCGCGCGGTCGCGCCATCATCCCTGCCAACATCAATCATCCCGAAAGCGAGCCGATGATCATCGGACGCAACTTCCTGGTCAAGATCAACGCCAACATCGGCAACTCGGCGGTAGCGTCTTCGATTGAGGAAGAGGTCGAGAAGATGCGCTGGTCGATCAAGTGGGGCGCGGACACGGTGATGGATCTGTCTACGGGCCGCAACATTCACGAGACGCGCGAATGGATCATCCGCAACGCGCCGGTGCCCATCGGCACGGTGCCCATCTATCAGGCGCTTGAGAAGGTCGCAGGTAAAGCCGAAGAGTTGACCTGGCAAATCTATCGCGACACCTTGATTGAGCAGGCCGAGCAGGGCGTCGATTACTTTACGATACACGCCGGCGTGCGCTTGCCTTATATACCTCTGACGGCGCGGCGGACGACGGGCATCGTCTCGCGCGGCGGTTCGATTCTGGCGAAGTGGTGCCTAGCGCATCACGAAGAGAGCTTCCTCTACACGCACTTCCGCGAGATCTGCGAGATCATGCGCGCTTACGATGTGTCGTTCAGCTTAGGCGACGGCCTGCGTCCCGGCTCGATAGCTGATGCGAATGATGAAGCGCAGTTCGCCGAGCTTGAGACATTAGGCGAGTTGACGAAAATTGCCTGGGAGATGGATTGCCAGGTGATGATCGAAGGGCCGGGCCACGTGCCTATGCACTTGATCAAAGAGAACATGGATCGTCAACTGGAAGTCTGCGGCGAAGCGCCTTTTTATACGCTCGGCCCGCTGGTGACTGACATCGCGCCGGGCTACGATCACATCACGTCAGCGATAGGCGCGGCGATGATCGGCTGGTTCGGCACGGCGATGCTCTGTTACGTGACGCCGAAAGAACATCTAGGCTTGCCTGATCGTCAGGACGTCAAGGATGGCGTGATCGCTTATAAGATCGCTGCGCACGCGGCGGATTTAGCCAAAGGCCATCCGGGCGCGCAGCTACAGGACAATGCGCTGTCGAAAGCGCGCTTCGAGTTCCGCTGGGAAGATCAATTCAACCTGGCGCTCGATCCAGAATTAGCGCGCGAATTTCATGATGAGACCTTGCCGCAGGAAGGCGCGAAGCTGGCGCACTTCTGCTCGATGTGCGGCCCGCATTTTTGCTCGATGAAGATCACACAGGAAGTGCGTGAATATGCGGCGCAGAAGCAGATGGACGAGATCGTCGCGTTAGAGTCGGGCCTGCGCGAAAAGGCCGAAGAGTTCAAGCAGGCCGGCGCGGAGATTTACACGAAGGCTTGATGTGAAAGATGAGAGACCAGAAAAGCGGCTATGATTACGGCACCTGTCACGCTTGCGGCGAGCAGGTACCGGAGAAACAAATCAACCAGGCTTTCTGGATCAAAGGCAATCTAATCGTCATCGAGAACGTGCCAGCGGGCGTCTGTCCGCAATGCGGCGAAAAGGTTGTCAAAGCGAAAGTCGGACGGCAGATTGCCGCTTTGATTGCGAACCTCAATCAAGTACCGCAAGAACGGACAATTAACGTTCCGGTTATCAGCTTTGTTCAAAAGGTGGCTTGATCCGAGATTGCGCGAAAGGGCCGAAGAGTTCAAGCAAGTCAGTGTGGGAATTTATGTGAAGGCCCAACCTTCTCAACTCTGAAGTGCTAAAAAACAGATTGGAATCACCAGCCATATGAAGTAAAATCCACCCCGGTTAACGAAGAGGTATTCGTTAACCGCTATCCAGATAATCAAATGAGCACAGAGAAAAAGATCGAACGTATATCGGTTGTCGTTCCGGTCAACCCATTTAGACCATCGGAACTCGAATCGGTGCATCACTGCTTATGTGCATTCGATGTCGAAAAACTGATGGAATGGTGGCCTGGATTACCACACAAGCCCACGCCTGACCCCAAGAAGGTGCAGGCGATTCAGCGTTCCCTTGACTGGAAACGTGTTGCTCAGATTGCTGCTTATCTTTTACAGCAAGAGATTGAAGATTCAGCAGCGCTAATGGACGAGGTATTTGGTCCGATCTACGAACCTAAAAAGAATGAACCAGGACGTGAATGGCCCCCAAAATTCAGAGGCATCGTCAAATATGGGAAAAGCTCATTTCCTTTTCTCAGCAACGTACTTGTCCATGTAAACGGAGCAAGGCTTTATGAGACCTCTGTTGAGGGAACAGCGCAGTTGGGCCTAGATCCGACCGAGAGAGGGTTTTACTTCACGGTTATTGACGGGCAGCATCGAATTAATGGCGCATACTTCGCGCTGCAGATTCGGCGAAAAATCGATCCAGAAGCAAAGTTTGAATTACCAACTGAAGTCTTTTTAGATCTCGATGCTGCTGGAGAGCCACCAATCCACCAAGCTCAGATTTTCATTGATGTAAACTTCTATCAAAAGAAAGTTGACCGATCATTAGTGCATGACTTGTTTCCATTGGCTCGTGGTGATCGCGAGCCGCTGGATCGTAAAGATCGCGCGCAGGACATTGGACGCAAATTGATGTTGGAGATTGGCCCTCTTGTTGGAATGATCCAAATCCCTGGAATTAAATATGGAGTCAAAGATGTAGTCACCCTTGCTACTCTGAATGCAGCGATTGAAGGAGCGATTCCAGCACTGGATAAATGTGACATTACCAACCTTGAGGCACAGACCACGTTCCTTGCTGAAGTCCTTGAGTGTTGGCTACAGGCATCGGGTCGTGCCGAAAAAAAAGGCATTTCTGAATTGAATCCTCAAACCGTTGTCTATCAGGGGCGAATTCTTGTATCGGTCATTGATCTAGTTCCGGCGATATTAGTATACCTGAAGCAAAAGAAAATTCCCTTCGTGTCAGATAAGGCACGAGATGAGATTACAGCATGGCTACAAGGGGCCATTGAACGAGCCGGTCTATTGCACAATAAGGAGTTCGTGGCAAAGGATAAGTTCAAGGATTTAGGTTTCACTGGCAGCGGTGGCATAGGTCGCTTTCGCAACCTTTTATGGGCCGCTGCCTTTAGAAAGAGCAAAATTGGGAACCTAACACCAGAAAAGATTGCCGAAAAAGCGAACCAAGCGCGTAGTGAAATTAATCAATATCTTGGTGGGTGATATGCCAATTGATTACTCCTCAGCCGACCTTGTGTTCAATCTGGCTTTCGAGAAACTTGATAAACCATCTGCAAAAATAGATTTCCCGAAACCTGGAACCTTATCGAAAGAGTTTTCTGCGCTTCTTGGCAGTTCTAATACAATTATTGCCTCACTACCTCATAATAAATCTCAGATGCTTGCTTCAGCGAGTGTAGAAATGTGGCATCGGGCAATTCACAGTTTCTTATGGTCTGTCGCACTAGCCGAAACCAGTCCCTTATGGGCTTCCGTTAGCGGATACTATGCCAGTCACTTCGTGATGCGGGCGTTTTCATACTCGCTGGGAATCTACAAATCCTTCCTGAAGAAGAAGACATGTCAGGTTGTGATGAATAAAGGGCAGTTTGTCTTATCAATATTGGCTAAATCTAATGATGGAGAACATGCTTTTTATTGGAAAGCCATCAAAGGGCATCCGAAGTTCGTTTCAGATGATTTGTTCCGGGAAAATAGTGAGCGAAATGAAAAGTCTGACTCCGCGCATCGCACTTTCGCTAATTATACGGATCACGTCGATTCATTCACACCTATCAAGCCACCTTCCTTAGAAAAGGTAAAAGAGAACGTAGAGAAAATCAGTCGGATTCGACGCCACTCAGTGACTGAGCCTTCACGAGATGACTATCCAGATCTCCAGAATGTCCAGATTCTTGCTTTCCAGCGAATTGTCGCCTTTCATGACTTTCTTGACGAACGAATTCCGACGAATCGGTTCTGGCGAATGCATCGAAGACCAAGTTGGTGTAAAAACATTATGTTATATCAAGTGGAAGATCCGGGATTGGAGGCACCCTTATTTTCATGAAATACATGGGTTCTAAGCGAGCTATGTTGCAGAATGGTCTTGGCGATCTACTGATCCGCGAGACTTTGAGTGCGCACCGCTTTGTAGACCTCTTTGCTGGATCTGGCGCAGTCGCCACCTACGTTGCAATACGCTTTCCGATTCCAGTTCTTGCATTCGACCTTCAACACTATAGCGCTGTCCTTGCTGGTGCCGTAATCAACCGTCAGACCAAGTTCAAGTGGCAGAGCGCTTGGAAAAATTGGCGTCGTCGCGCCGAATCTTTTTTCAACGCCTATAAAATTCCAGTAGCGAACAGCCTCACCAGAGTTATCGTTTCCGACTTTAGAATGTGGTGTGACCAACAAACTGAGTTACCTATCACCCAGGCTTATGGTGGCCACTATTTCAGCCCAAAGCAAACTGTTTGGATAGACTCACTCCGCGTTAGTTTACCCAAGCATGAGCCAATTAGAACCGTTGCTCTAGCTGCACTGATCCAAGCTGCCAGTCAATGTGCTGCGGCTCCAGGACACACTGCGCAACCATTTCAGCCTACACGAACTGCCAAGCGATTCCTCAAAGAAGCTTGGGACAGAGATATTGTCGGTAAAACACGGACAGCCTTTGAACTGTTAGCTGCCCAATTCGCTCAACAGCGCGGTCAAGCTATGGTCGCCGATGCAAACTCCGCTGCACTACAGATGCACGAAGGAGATGTCGCATTCATTGATCCGCCTTACTCCGGTGTGCACTATAGCCGGTTCTACCATGTCCTCGAAACAATAGCTGATGGCAATTGCGGCGAGGTAACGGGCGTCGGTCGTTATCCAGCACGCGAAAAACGTCCTCGCTCCAAATACAGCGTCAGTTCAGAATCCGGCGAGGCGCTTTGTGATCTTCTTGCAAAAATTAGTACACGCGGTGTACGAGCTATTCTAACATTCCCAGATCATGACTGTTCAAACGGACTCAGCGGGAACTTGGTACGTGAGACTGCTACACAGTTCTTTTACGTTCGTGAAGAACAAGTTGAAAGCGCCTTTAGCACACTCGGTGGCACTGGTGACAAGCGCGATAATCAAGCCGGTCGTGCAGCTCGCAAACACGCCAAAGAACTCATGCTCATTTTAGAACCAAAGTGAGCGGCACTGCGGAACTTCGATCATGGCGGCGCTGCCAGAAAGGCGAGTGCGGCCAGCGGCGCTCCTGGCTGTAATACTCCAACCTCGTCTCAAGGTAACTTTCATACTCCTGCATGAGAGCCGCTTCGTATCGCTCAAGACCTGAGCGATTGCCTTTGAAATAATCGAGGATTGCATAAGAAGCAAGTATGCCGGAACGCAGCGCCTTGAAGATTCCCTGAGATGAGAGCGGATCGAAGGTCGTCGCCGCATCGCCTGCCGCAAGCCAACCTTCGCCCACCATTTTGTCGAGGCGATACGAATATGCCGCCTGCACCGCAGGCCGCGTAAGCGGCGCGGCATGGCTCAGGCGACCGCGAACGTAGCGTGTACGGTTCAACCACGCGAACCATTGCGCAGAGGATTTCAACTTCTGCTTTTTCACTATGTCGGCATCGCTCATGCAGGCGACGACGATTCTCGCATCAGGAATTAACGCCCAGTACCACCAGCCTTCCTCGCAGGCTTCGACCAGCGTATAACTATCCGTCAACGGTTGGCCGCCCGCCTGATTGAAAAACACGAAGACGCCGAGCAGTTGGTCAAGCCGCACTTTTCGGGCTCCCTGCTGTCTGGCAAAGACGGCACGGCGGCCTGTCGCATCGACGACGAAAGCTGCGGCCATGCGCGCCTCACGTTTGTCCTTGCCTTGCAAGGTGAGTTGCCACTGATCGTCTTCGGACTTTCGCGAGTTCAGGAGGGTGGAAGCGGTATAGAGTGTGACGCCGCGCTTGACCGCTTCTTCGGCCAGCATGGCGTCAAAACATCTTCGATCCAGATGCCATCCGCGATTGTGCGGATGGTAAATAAATTCGTTGTCCAGCAACTCATCGCTGCCCCAGGCTGAGCACGTCCCATAAGCCGCAAGGTGATGGTCATTACTGAAACGCTCCCAGACTTGCAACTGCTGGAGGAGCGGTTGGGCGATAGGCGGCAGCGTTTCGCCTATGCGCGGGCGATCATATTCCGAGGCTTCGACTATGGCGATAGATAAGGATGGCTGATGTTCGATCAGCGATAAGGCGGTCGCCGTGCCCGCCGGGCCGCCGCCGAGAATGACTACGTCGAACGCCACTATGTCAGCCGTCTCTTGCAAGCGGATACTTCAATGCCTCTCAGGTAAACATGCGCTATAGAGCATTTCTGAGAAGTCCCGTTAGGGACGCAATGTTTATAGTTGCGAGAGTCGAAAAGAATCCAAGCCCCGTAGGGGCGAAATGTCGACATTTCGCTCCTACGGGGCTTGATTTTTCTTCTGATCGGTTTGCTATAAACATTGCGCTCCTACGGAGCTTCCCTTTCAAAAGCTTGATCAGCCAGCCGCATCGTCCTGCCTGACCGCAATCCATGAGCAGACGACGCCGGCGGGAGAGGTGCCGCCATTGCCGCTCGAATGCGGGACGGTGCGAACGATAGAGCCGACCATCGCTATGCGCTGGTTGACGCCGTTGGGCCAGGGCCTTACGACATAACCGATGTAATCATATTTCCATTCTTCACCGCCGACAACGCCTGTGCCCTGAAATCTCACCGTAAAGGGATTGCCGTAATTGATCGAGCCTTTCAGTTGAAGCTGCCAGCCCGGCCCGCCAATGGTTCCCTTGAATTCGTTCATCGGCGCGGCGCTGATCGTGATCGTTCCCAAGCCAAATTCAAGATCATTGAATTGCGTCGACAGGTCAGGGTCATTGAGAAAGCTGCGGTACGTCCAGTTTCCTACCAGTATGCCGCTATCGGGTTGTGCGCTCATGGTGGCTCCTTTGATTAAAGCTCTGAATCGTTGCGTTCGACTTCAAAATATGGCGCAGGGGCATTTGGGTCGGGATCGTATTTAACAAAGCCGAGCGCCTTCCACGCCGTGACCATCTTGAGATCGCCTTGACGGCTCGGCGGAATGCCCTGCGACCAGTTCGTTTGCGAGCCCTTGCTGTTGAAGACTTGCATAGGGCGGTGCGCCGGCCACCAGTAGGTGTTCTGCACAATCTGTTGCGCCGGATCGAGCATCGGATCACCCGTGTTATCGTAAAGCTTGTTCCAGTCTTCATAGGTGAGGTTGATCCCCTGCGTCGAGCACTCGTTGAAATCCGACTGCCAGGGCACCCCGCTATACTTGGTGATGTCGCCCGGCTCAAGCCCTGTCGCTAGATCGCCTTTCAAGCTCAGGGGCTGGGGCTGCGGCTCCTGTAGCAAAGGCTGCTGGCTCGTCGCCCCCAGCGCATTCAGTGTGAAATTCCGGTTGAGATTAATCCGATAAGCTGCGGCATAGATGGCCGGATTGCGCATGATCCAACTGGCTTCGCCGCCCGGACAGAACGAGCCGCCCAACAGGTTGCTCAACACGCCACGATCCAGATCGCTGCCGGTTTGCGACGATTGCTCAGGATTGGTCGTCGGAATATCTTCATCTTTCTCGTTGATGAATTTGCCCTCCGTCCATTGCTTGAGGAGAAACAGTTGGGTGTCGGTCAAGCGCAGGAATTTCGCCGCCGCCGTATTCGTCAGCGGATTATCGCCGCACAGATAAGGCATGAGCACAGGGCGATAGTTCGGCGTCGCCGGATTGATTGCACTCTGCCAGAGGTTCTCCTGCCCGGGTTTTCTGAGCACGCCCCAGATGCGCGCGCGATACTGGCGGCGTTGCTCTCGCAGTCCGGGGTCTTCGCCTTCATAAGGCGGCACACTGAGCAGATTGGGGTCGAAGTTACCTTCGCCGCCGGCGGTGGTGTTGTGCGGGTCGCCGCCCGTGAACGCATCGAAATCCATGACCCACTGATAGTTGTTTGGCCTTGTGAGCAGCGGCCAGATGTCGCGCCAGAAGTATGGATAATAGTCGGAATTGTACTGCGCCTGCTTGCGCCAGGAGGCGAGCGCCTTGGCATCTGAAGGGTCAGGCGGCGTGTGCGTGCCGTCAAAAGGCGGCACGCCGTATAGATAGATGTCGTAACCGAACTCGCGGACGGAGAGATCATAGATCAGGTCGTCCATGGTGACGATGTCTGTGATCTGCGGCGCGTAACGCGGATAGCCGACGATGACCCAGGCCGACACATCGACATCGGCGTAAAGGTAGGGCTTGCGCTCGGCCACAGGGTCGGGAGGCCGCCCATCTTCGCTCAAGATTTTATAGCGAATGCGCGCCATCACCGGCCCATCCGACGTATCGTCGAACCAGCCATCATTATTGGCATAGTTGGTAATCACAGGATTGCCGAAGCCGGTTTTGTAGGTGCCGGAATTGCCATAGCCGCCCAAGACCACCAGGCGGTTATAGTTGTTTTGCTGCGTCACTTTCAATTCGCCCAGCGTGTCAATCGAGTTGGGCACGAGCGGCGGTGGAAAGGTCTGCGTGTAACCGGGATCCTTGCCCCTGGCAAATTGCGCCTGGCGCTTCTTCGCATGGCGATAATCAACCGTTTGCGGGCCGGGATCGATGATGAGTTGTAAGCGCGCATCGCTGCCTTTAATGTCGGCATTGCGCAAAGGATGCTTGGGGCCGTAACCGTGCTCGCCCGCCGTCTCCTGAAACTCATACCAGCAAGCCTTCTTGTTGGCCAGGTAGACCGTCCACTCGATGTCGTCGACCTCGCCGGTGATCAACTGGCCGGTCTTCGGATTGGTCATTTGAATCGTCTGGCCGATCTGCACTTCCTGCCCTGTCTGGCCGTTATCGTCATAAGCGTAGACACGGAAGCGCGCGCCCTGTCGCCTGACGCGCTGTTTATCATCTTTGAAATTACTGATGGGTTGCTCCTGACCGTCGGGGGTAAGAATGGCATTGCCGTCCAGGTCGCAATCAATGGGAAGCTGCCCGACCTGTTCGGGAGCGAGATAAAAACTATTCGGGCTGTCGCCCAGACGGGCAATGCCGATTGCCGGATGAATCTTGAATTTCATTGGATCTCCTAAAGAAAATCGTGCCTGATCAACCGTGCCTCAGTCCTTGAAGTTCAACGAGACGGCATCCAGCCAGAGGGCATTCGGTTTCGGCTGACCATTGATGTCCAGAACGACCAGGTCGATGTGGAAATCGGTTTCGCCTTTTGCCATCAGCTTGCTGATCGTATCGGTGACATCGATGCGGAAATTGCCCGGCGTCTTGCGATGGCGCGGCCTGAAATCAAACTTCCGGCGCGTCTGCGGCGGCACGTCACAGTGTCCCGGCCCGCCTATGCACTCGCCGGAAAACGTCGCGATCTGTGTAACAAAGTGATCATTGCCTCTGGTCGGCGTATCCTTGCCGGCATCAGGCTCGTTCAAGAAAATGCGGATGAACGCCCCGGAGGCGGTCGAATACTGCACCTTATGCAAGCGGATTTCGGCGCGGCTGTGTCTGGCCAGCACCGCCGGGTGGACATTCGCTTTCGCCGATTTGAAGCGGCTGATCGGTATGCTGCTATCGGTCTCGAACAGCGCCGAAGATTTCATATATTCGTAACCAAGATCACTCATCGTCAAGACATCCTCGACCTGTTGAGTCCACGGCGCAAGGATGTCTGTCGGATCATCCGGGTCGGCTCCCGGATGTATTCGCTGCCATTCGGCCCACAGGCGATCCACGTTGCTGTGATGCCCCCAGAAGATCATGTCGCGCGCCGTCGTTCCCGCCGAAACCATGTCGCCATACTGCGGTTCTTTAGGGAATTGCGCAGGATTGAAATTGGGATTAGCACCGCCGGAAAAGTTATGCATCAGGTTGTGTATGTTTTCGAGCGCGCCGAATAAATGATTATTCGTCGGGCCGCTGCCGAAGGTGAAGAAGTTGTTGATCTGCAAGATGCGCTCGACATCTTCGGGCGTCGGGTAAGCTTCAAAGATGATGTTCTTGTCGCCGCCCGGCCAGCGGTTGCGTTGCCACAGCGGATTGGTGTTTTGCAGTTCGGACATAATCAGGTCGACGGTGTCCGTGCCTGTAAAGGTGATCCCGGCGGCGATGTAGAGGCGATTGCCGGAATTGAACAACTGGCCCTCAACCGATTGTAGTTGCTGCCACATCTGGCTGGGAAGCTTGCCTTTGAGTCGCTGCAACATCTTGTCATCCACAAAGCAGCGATAGGCTTTTGGAATACTCCCATTATCGGCTTTCTGCAGCGCCCCCGGTTTGCTCGGATCGAGCGACTCAGCCTCTATGGTCTTCAGAACGTCATCGCGATAGAGCGTCCAATCCCAGTACGGCAGCGTGATCGTCGGATCAATATCTTGCAACTGTTGCTCGAAGTAGTACAGGTAGAGCCTGTGCCAGGAGAGAAACTGCTCCCAGCCATGCTGGCAGTTGTTCGCGTGTATGTCAGCCCAGAATCTGAAGCTACGCTGATCGTACTGATGAAAGGCGTCATAGCAGCGCAGAATTCGGATGGCGCGGCGCAACGCATCCAGCTCAGGCGGCGTCAGGCATTCGATGTTTTTACGCGCCTTGATCTTGCCGACTTCATGACTGAATTCATTGATCGATTTGGAAGAGAGCGGATGTGCTTCGTGTCCCTGCGCCAGCGCCATCTTATGAGAAGAAGTTGACGCGGAAATCGTGACACGGCTCGCGCTGCTTGCCGCATCCGTGGCCGGGCAACCGTCATCGATCCATTGCTGTATGAAGAGAATATCGGAGACAGACACGCGCTGGCCGCCCCAGGGCAAAGCTGGAAACTGCGTGCCGTCGAAAGGGAATGTGCCTTTCAGCCCTTTAATCAACCCGGATGCCGCGCCACGACCGGGCGTGCGCACCGTCGCCGATGCGTCAGCAGATGATGGCCCGCAACACGACTCCTGCGGTGATGGCGCGCTGCTGTCAGCCGCCGCGTTCGCCTCCGTATCGGACGCCGCCGGCTCGTCGTCAGTTGAAGATGCGTCGCAGCAGGAATGGCGCGCCGATGTTGCGGCAGGCATATTCTGCTCGCAAAAATCCCCTTCACCGGCCGGCGCAATCATGCGTATGCCGTAGATCGCGACCTCGAGAAATTCATTCAACGGCAGTTCCCAGAACCTGTGATAGC
>JBBWZK010000026.1:0-9885 GCA_039648975.1 Blastocatellia bacterium | reverse complement strand
CTCCTATGGAGCTTGGACTCAATCACACACTTCCATCTATAAACATTGCGCTCCTATGGAGCTTGGCATTTCAAAAGCGGTTCTTAACAACTCACCCTCATCTGCTAAACACTTCTGCGCCATTGCGCGCGGGATAATCAGTGAGATGGTGTGCTTTTGGCAACAACGATGAAATCGAAACTTGATCGAATCAAGAAGCTCTCAAGCAACTTTGCCGTTTTGCTTGAACAGGAGCAGCGCGCCTGCGGCTCACAACTCGACGCGCTCATCGACGCCATACAGACGGTGCAGGGCAACTCGGCTGATCGCCGCTTGCAGCGCATCGCTTTGGAATTGAAGTCGCTCAAAGAGCGATTGGCGTTGCTTGCCGACATGGGCCGCAGCGATTTGCTCACGAAGATTGGCGGCGAAGCCGAGGCGCTCGCTTTGCAGTTGGCCGACGCGCGCGCCGCCAGAATCTTGCTGGCGCTGGCCGGCGCGCGCCGCCATTCGCTGAATGTTTTCTGCGAGCAATTGCTCGATCTGCTGAACGAAGCGACGGGCGCCGAGCGCGGCTTTGTGCTGTTCTATCTGCCCGAATCGACCGAGGCCGATTGCATTGCGGCGCGCAACTTTCAAACGCGCAACCTGTCGCTGGATGAATACAGCTTCAGCCGCACGTTGCTGCGCGACCTGTTCGCGCGCGGCAAGGCGATCTTGCTCGAAGACGCCTCGCAGAATGCGACTTACTCAAAAGAGACCAGCGTCATCAAGTACAGCCTCAAATCGGTGCTCGCCGCGCCGCTCTATCACGAAGGCCGCGCCGTCGGCGCGATCTATCTTGAGAACAACTCGCGCCCCTACGCTTTCGATGAAGATGATCCGCCGCTGCTCGATACGGTCGCCGGTTTCGCTGTTGATTGCCTGGCCCAGGCGCGCTTGCTCCCGGTCGCCTTCGAGCGTCACCGCAGCGTCTTTCTCGACGAAAGCAAAGCCTCGAAGGAGATCATCGGGCGCGAAGCGAAGATACTGGCGCTTCAGAAAATGATAGGCCGGCTGGCAGACTCGCAGGCGACCGTGTTGATCGACGGCGAAAGCGGCACCGGCAAAGAACTCGTCGCCCGCGCCCTGCATTACCAGAGCAACAGGCGCGATCAGCCTTTCATCGCCATCAACTGCGCGGCGATTCCCGACGCGCTGCTGGAATCGGAATTGTTCGGCCATGAGAATGGCGCATTCACAGGCGCGAGCGAGCGTTATGCCGGTCGCATCGAAAGAGCGGCGGGCGGCACCCTGTTTCTCGATGAAGTCAGCGAGCTGGCTTATCCGCTACAGGGCAAGCTGCTGCGCTTTCTGCAATCGAACGAGTTTGATCGCCTCGGCGGCAAAGAGACGCTGCACGTCGAGGCGCGCATCATCGCCGCAACCAGCCGCGATTTGAAGGCGATGACGGCAGAAGGAAAGTTTCAAAGCGCGCTCTACTATCGCTTGAACGTGATTCCGCTGCACGCGCCGGCCTTGCGCGACCGTCAAGGCGACATCCCTTTGCTGATCGATTTCTTCGTCGAGAAATTCTGTAGCGTTTACCACAAGAAGCTCGGCGTCGAGCGCGAGGTCTACGACTGTTTGAGCGAGCACGCCTTTCCCGGCAACGTGCGCGAGCTTGAGAACCTGATCCATCGCCTGGTGGCGCTTGCGGAAACGGATAGGATTCACATAGGGGATTTGCCACAGGAGTTTTTAGAGACGCGGTCACAGCGCGTCAGCCTCGAAAAAGAGCCGCTTTATCTTGCGCTTCACCGCGCCCCTGAAGACCTCGCCGAGTTGCGCCGCCGCAAGCGCGACATCGCGCGACTGCTGGCCGAGCAGGAGCGTCGCTTTGCCGAGCGCGCCGTCGAGCAGGCAAACGGCAACCTCACGGAAGCCGCGGCTCGCTTAGGAATCCACCGCATCACGCTTCACCGCATGCTCAGAAGAAGCAAGGACACAGATCACTAAGCCTGCCCGTGCGAAGTAGCGCAAGCTAACTGCTTGCGCTACAGCCAATCGAAAACCGCTCTAGAATGTAGCATGTCCTGCTACACTCCATTGATCGCCAGCCGGTCGCCCATTCTCATTGAAAGATCAAACAAAGCCCTAAGATGCGGCGCTTTAATCGCTTCAATCAGGCCGCACCAGGTGTAGCGCATAGTGTTACAACGCCCGTGGCTGGCATCGCCCATCCTCCGCGCTTAACCCTTTTGGCGTCGCCAGGCTACGCCAATGTGCCGCGCTCAACGTCTGGCTGGCACGCCGGTTGAAAGCAGAGCGGCGCAATCTGCGGCAAGGGTCGCCGCATGCCCTTTAGCAAAAGGAGACGTGATGAGATTACAGACAGGGCTTGTTGCGATTTTTGCCGCAATCCTTCTGATCGTCACCTTCAGCAAATAGGATAGCAACAAGCTGGAGCCTGCAGCAGAGTTCGACCTGAACTGCCGTTAAGCAACCTGCGAACAAGCCGGATTAACGATGAGGTTTTGAGATCGCCTTGATCTTCGGCACTTCTCAAAGGCAACAGGCCATAGAGAGGTGCAAGTGTTCAACCAATCGACAGTCGAGGAGATAAGCTATGAAACACTTACTAAGAACCCCTTTGCTGATTGTCTTCGCCCTGCTCTGTTCACAAGTCAGCCTTGCACAAGAGCAAGCGCCAAAGACAGACAAGCCAGCCGCCTCTGGCAACACGCAAACTGCCGCCGAAGCCAAAGCCGATCAACCAGCCGGCGCGCAAGATTCCAAAGCGACGCTCTATTTTTATCGGCTCAAACAGTATGCCGGGTCGGCGCTTGAACCCACCGTTTTCTGTGACGACAAGCAACTGGCGCGGATGGACAATGGGCGATATTTCGGCGTCAAACTCGATCCAGGCAAGCACGCCTGCAACATGGGCGATAAGCAGACGGGATTCGAGCTTGATCTGAAGGCCGGCCAGGTGGCCTACGCAAAAATTTCTATCGAGACGGGCTTCTGGAAGGGACATGGCCGCCTGACCTTGGTGCAGCCCGAACAAGGCGCATTTGAAATCAAGAAAGCCAAATTGCTTGGTACTGACAAAGTTAAGGATCGTGCTCTGGTGGCGATCTATGAGGGGAGCGATAAGTAGTCAGTGGCCCCGCGCCGAATCAGCCATCAGACACAAGCGGCGGGCGACATGCGTGCATGGTCATCCATGCTGCCTGCACCGCCCGCCGCTATGGCCACTCAGCATCACGCTATATAATAAACGATGAATGCTTCATCGCTTTAGCCGAGATTCAGCTTGATGCCGAGCTTGTCCGAGTAAGCTTTGATGCGCTTGATGCGCTTGCGCGAGGGCAGTTCGAGGAGGGGCGAGCCTTTGGCGCGCGGCTTGGCGACGCCCGCATGAGCCGCTGACCTCCAGAAGACTGCTGTGCCGCGCGGCAATTTTTCCAGTTCGGCTTTGAGCGCATTGAGGCCGATGCGTTCGTGGTCTGGCGAGGCAATCTCTTCGTAGCTCTTGGCGCGATTTGTCCCTTCAAGCACCGCGTAATGCCAGTGGCCTTTCACCTTCCAGCTATACAGTTCATAGCCTTTCATCGCCTGCGCCGCCTGCGCAGAGAACGCAAGCGCGACCAGCAACACGACCGCCGAAATTGATTTACCTAACATCAAGCCTCCCTACCAATGAGGTAGCGCAAGGCGGTTAGCTTGCGCCTGTCATTACGTTTGCGCATGGACTCGCACAAGCTGTCAGCTTGCGCTACATGGTCAAACTTGTTTGCACTCGCTCCAGGCGTTGCAAGCGCCGTCTTTCATCCACCCATGTGCGCGCCCATCATGACGCCTTCGATCTCATCAATGGTTTTCGGCACGCGCGCCGACAGCACTTCCGCGCCCTCGGCAGTGACCAGCACATCGTCTTCGATGCGCACGCCGATACCACGATAGCGCGGATTCACCTCCGGCAAATCCGTGGCGATATACAAGCCCGGCTCGATGGTCAGCACCATGCCTGCTTCCAGCTTACGCCATTCGTCGGCGACCTTGTACGGCCCGGCGTCGTGAACGTCCATGCCGAGCCAGTGACTCGTGCGGTGCATATAAAACTTCTTGTACGTCCCTTCTTCAATGAGCTTGTCGGCTTCGCCTTCGAGCAATCCCAAACGTAACATGCCTTCGACAAGCACGCGCAGCGCACGGTCGTGAGGATCGATAAAGGTTGCCCCTGGCTTGACCGTCTCGATGGCTTCGAGTTGTGCGTCAAGAACCAGTTGATAGACCTCTGCCTGGGCTTCCGAGAAGGTGCCGCTGGCCGGCCATGTGCGCGTCACGTCGCCTGTGAAGTAGCCGAACTCCGCGCCCGCATCAATTAACAGCAGGTCATCGGCGGCAATCGGGCAGTTGTTCGTCACGTAATGCAGCACGGTGGCGTTTGCGCCCGCCGCGACAATCGGCGCGTAGCCGTGTCGCGGACTGCCATGCTTGCGAAAGACATAGCGCAAGATCGCTTCGATTTCATATTCGTGCATTCCCGGGCGCAGCGCCCGCAGCGCCGCCAGATGGCCGTCGCAAGTAATCTCGACGGCGCGGCGCAGCAGGGCCAGATCCGTCTCGGTTTTAATCAATCGCATGTCGTGGAGAATGTCTGCCGGGTCAATCACCGAAGTCGGGCCGATGCCGTGGCGCTGGCGCTCGCGTTGAAAGCGACGCATCCAGCCGACCAGCCTTTCATCGAATGTCGGGTCGCTGCCGAAGCGGTAATAAATCCGATCCGTCTTTTCGAGCAGCCTGGGCAACTCTTCGTCGAGCTTATCAATCGTGAATGCCGCGTCCGCGCCGTAGTCGCGCTTTGCGCCTTCTTCGCCGGCCCGCCAGCCCGTCCACACTTCGCGCTCGCGGTCTTTCGGCTGCACAAATAAGGTGAAGCGATGTTCCGGGTGATCGGGCACCAGCACGGCAACGGCGTTCGGCTCTTCAAAGCCTGTCAGGTAATAAAAGTCGGTATCCTGCCGGTATTCGTGCTCGACGTCATTATTGCGAATGGCCGTCGGGGCCGCCGGAAAGATGGCTGCACCAGTAGGGATGCGCGCCATCAATTGCTCGCGCCGTTCTTTCGTTCGTTGCCTCGTTGCCGCATCCATCATCAATTCGCCTATCCAAAATCAAATTGCTTGTCCACACAGTTGATGCGAGAATTTTTAACTATATCGGGCGCGTGAAAGCTGGTGCAAGCTACGAGGCCTGGCACGGAATTGATTTCAACAGCAAAGGCGAATGAATTGAGCGACACACCGTTCACCGTCATCAGCAACCGGCAGGATGCCGAAACGGCTCTCAGAGCCATTGCCGGATTCTCTATCCTCGGCGCGGACACCGAAACGACCGGACTCGATCCGCTGCGCAGCCGCGTGCGACTGCTGCAAATCGCCACGCCGGAACATGCCTTCATCTTCGACCTGTTCGCCTATCCGGCGCTTGCCGATGCGCCGCTGCGCGAATTGCTCGCCAACGCGAATGTCACGAAGATATTTCACAACGCCAAGTTCGATTTGAAGATGTTGCTCTATCACTTCAAGCTCGAAGTGCGCGGCGTCTTCGATACGCTGCTCGCCAGCCAGTTGATCGCCGCAGGCCGCAGCGAAGACCGGCATTCGCTCGCCGCCGTTGCTGAACGCTACCTCAATCAGCCGGTAGACAAATCGATGCAGGTGAGCGACTGGTCAGGTCAGTTATCTTCGTTACAGTATGAATACGCGGCGAAGGATGCGGCGCTGATGCTGCCGCTGCGCGAAGCGATTACAGAAAAGTTGGCGGCGCTTGGATTGGAAGAAGCGGCGCAACTCGAAATGAATTGCGCGCTGCCGATTGCGGCGATGGAGCTTGCCGGCATGGCGATTGATGTAAAGTGCTGGCGCGCACTGGTGACCAATCTCGAACGCGCCCACGATGCCTTATCCATCGAGTTGCGCCGCGAGTTGTCTTCAGGCATTCCACAATTGTCGCTGTTTGACGAGCCGCCGACGATCAATGTCGATAGCCCTGCGCAGGTGATCGAAGCCCTCGCCCGCATGGGCATCAAAGTCGAAGGCACGCGAAGCTGGCAGCTTGAGCCGCTGGCGAAAGATCATCCGGCAATCGCCAAGCTGCTCGAATATCGCAGCGTGCAGAAGTTGCTTTCAAGCTATGGCCTGGCGATTCTCGATCATATCCATCCGGCGGACGGGCGCATACACGCAGACTTCCAGCAGATCGGCGCGACCGGCGGACGCATGGCCTGTTCAAAGCCCAACCTGCAACAGGTGCCGAACACGCCGGAGTATCGCTCGTGCTTTCGCGCGCCCGACGGGCGCAAGCTGGTGATTGCCGATTATTCGCAGATCGAATTGCGCATCCTTGCCGACTGGTCGCAGGACACGGCACTGGTCAAAGCCTTGTTGTCGGGCGAGGATCTGCATTGCGTGACGGCGAGCCAGATGTTCGGCATCCCGCTCGATCAGGTGACCAAGGCCCAGCGCGCCGCCGCCAAGCAATTGAACTACGGCATCATGTACGGGCTTGGCGCACCGGGACTGGCAGCGCGGATTGACTGCGCGCCGGAAGAGGCTGAAGGGCTGATCCGCAAATACTTCGCGGCCTACAGCGGCGTGGCGGCGTTCCTGCGCGAGTCGGCAGACCGCGCCATCAAGGAGCGTGAGAGCCGCACACGTTCAGGAAGATTGATTACTTTTTCGTTTGACAGTGGCGACCGCGCGCAGGTCGCGGCAACCCAGCGGCTCGGCAAAAATGCGCCCATCCAAGGGTCGTCAGCCGACATCATCAAGCGTGCCCTGATCTTGATTCACGACGCGCTCAAGCCTTTTGACGCGCGCATCGTCAACTGCATACATGACGAGATCGTCATCGAAGCCGCTGAAGCGCAGGCAACTGAAATCGCCTCTCTGCTTGACCACAAAATGGTCGCCGCCGCGCGTGAGTTTATTAGCAGCGTGCCGGTCACGGTTGACGCCATGATCAGCGATGCCTGGCTGAAATAGTCATCAAAGGCACAGAAACGTGAAAAGCGCAGCGGGCTTCAATTGAGAGCCGCCCGCTACGCTTTTTGTTTATTAAAAGGATGATCCGCTGGCGTATGAACCGGGTTGTAAAAAGCCGCCGTTGCCGCAGAAGCCGGGAAGGATTTGGCTCGTGAGGCTAATCTCAAGCATCACGGCCCAAGCGTCAACGCGCCGACAGTCGCTGCTCGGCTTCGGCTTTCCATTTCGCATCCGTTGTCGAGTTGATGAATTGCTCCCAGTCAGGTTTGGCTTCCAGGTAGCGCATGGCGCTTTCTTTGGCAAGGGCGCGGTTGAACAAGGCTTCCGTATAGGCTGGTTTGATTTCCAGCGCATGGCTGAAGTTGTCAATCGCCGCATCGTAGCTGCGCAGTTGAAACTGCGCCACCCCCAGATCATTGAAGACTTCAGCAGTCTGCGCGCCGCGTCCGATCAAGGATTCGAGAATCGCTTGCGCTTGCCGCGCATGCTCCGGGCGATCAAAGGCGAGGTGCGCTCTTGCCAGCATCTGCCGCATCTCGACGGAGGCGTTGTCGCTTTCGGCTGCTTTCAGTTGGTTCACAGCGAGTTTCAAACGGAGTTCCGGCGAATCATCGCTGCCCTTCGTCGACACATAAGGCGAGTAATCAAACCCACCGGAAATGCGGGTTGCGCTGCGCCGTTCCTCTTTCATCGCCAGCGCCAGCGACTGCCTCGCCGACTGGATCGCCGGATCGCTGCGCATCAATAAGTAGAGGCCGCCGATAACCAGCGCGCAAACCATAACCGCCGACGCGGCAAGCTGCGCCCGATAGCGAAAAACCCATGCGGGTTGCGGTGCAGGCGACGGCTGATTGCCTGCGGCGCGCGCGGCTTTGCGGCGCTCGTTGGCTTCGATCAGTTGAATAATTCTCGCGGTCTGCTGTTGAATTTCAGCGTCCGCAAGCGGCGGCAGCCCGGCGATCTCATCTTCAGGAAAGCGAACCAGCAAGACGAGCAGTTCACGGCAATCCTGGCAAGCGGCAAAGTGCTGCTCCAGGCGGGCGCGCGCTTTCGCCGGCAGGTGGCTCTCTTTGTACTTGAGTATGTCGGCTTCCGGCGGGCATGGCGGCGCGCTGCCACGCGGCTGCCTATCGCCAAACCAGGCTTGCATTGAATCAATAAGTCCCATTTCTCTTCCCCCAGGTATTACACATAAATTCAAGCGGCTGCGTATTGTTGATGTTCAGCGCATCAAACCGGCTGCGTAATGATCCGGTTCTGCCTGGTTGCTGAGATCGGTAGACATCCAATCGCGGCGACGTTCCTGCCGTGTCATTTGTTGCCTCGACGCGGCTTGCGGGGCGGTTTTTTCTGCCCTCATAATGGATAGACGGAGAAAGAGTAGTAAATAATGCAAAAATTTTTCACGCAAACGATTTTTTTTGCTGCCGCTCAGGCACGCCGCGCTCTTTGCTCAAGGCAAGAGGGCGAGCAAAAGTCATGCCCTCCGACAACCAGCGCGCTGCTTTCGGTGACAAACATTCCGCAGGTCTCGCAGCGCACCATCGGCGCGGTGCGGCGCGCACGCCCGGCTCGCACTGATCGGGCAGATGCAGGGGCAATCAGCCAGCGAATGAACCGCCACGCCAGGTAAGCGAGTACGCAGTAGAAAATAAATCTAAATAACATTTAGGTTTACTGCTCTTTCGGAAGCGTTACCGGCTTGCCGGCCTTCAGGTCAGCCAGCATGTTCTGCAAGGCGGTCAGCCGCTTATTCGACGGCTCGGCCTCGCGCAAGCGGTTGAGGGCTTCGTCGGCGCTCGCCGCGTCTTTTTTCACCGCGTAAGCTTCAACCAGATGACCGAGCGCATGGGCGTCTTTCGGATTCGCCTTTAGCGCGGTTTGCAATTCCGCAATCGCTTTGTCGGGCTGCGGCGGCTGGCGCTGAATGTATGAAGAAGCAAACTCGATGCGCAGATCGTTGTCGCCCGGCGCGGCGTCAAGGGCGTGGCGAATCCATTTGTCGGATTCATTGTATTGTTTTTGTTCCTCAAAATACATGGCCATGAACAGCAGCGCGTCTTGTAACTCGTTCTGGCTGCGTTTGACAAATTCATCGGGATTGATCTCGTAAGCCTTCTTCAGATAGTCGACGGTTTCAGGGACTCTTTTGATTGAGTTGTAGGCTTTCGCCGCGTCAACCTGCGCCTGAAAATCTTTTGGATTATTCTTGGCTTTGGCGATGACCTGCTGCACCTGACCCATCATCGCCTGTTGGTCGCCCGAACCACTGCCCGCCGGCATCCCATTCGGCGCGCCGGCGGCTGGCGCAGTCGCTGCCGCATGGCTCTCGTTGATGTTCTTGACCCAAACGATGCTGATGACTAAGCCGACCACCAAGCCGATAAGGCCGACGACATATTTGGTATTGTTCACGTTGCGTCTCCGAGGCCAATTAACCGGTGTGGCGAGCGCGGCGCGCTGATCGCGCCGCGCATCGCTCACGCTTTGGAGTGAATCTGTAAGCCGAATTTTGTTCCGCTTCTCTGCGAGTCAGCGTCGCCCGCAGGCGCGTCGGCGTGAGCATGAAAGAAGCGGCGACGGTCATTCATCTAGGCGGCGGATTGCTCCGCGCGCTCAAGCGACCTACCCGGAGACTGTCGCGCGCCCGCCAGTCACGAAGACTATCTGGCACGCATCGGACGGGCAGTCCTGATAACGTCTCCCTATTTGGTCTTGCACCACGGAGAGTTTGCCTAGCCACAGTGTGTCGCCACCTGTGCTGGTAGGCTCTTACATTAAGCCTTGCGGCCCTACCGTTTCACCCATCACCTGATCTGCAAACCCTGCGGGCGTGCAGCCATCGGCTGGTCTGTTCTCTGTTGCACTTGTC
>JBBWZK010000024.1:0-5279 GCA_039648975.1 Blastocatellia bacterium | reverse complement strand
GCCGCTTTGGCGATCAAGGCGCGCGCCCGCTCCATCGCCTCTTCTGTAATCTCTTTCGCATATCCGCCGGCGTCTTCGGTTTCGAGGCCGCTCAAATCCAGTTCGAGAAACGTAGCGCCCAGCGACTGCACCGCCTCGCCCGCGGCGGCTCGTATTTCGAATCCTTCGACGACCGCGCCCAGTCGCCGCGCCGTCGCAATCGCCTGGAGGCCGGCGACCCCCGCGCCCAGCACCAGCACGCGCGCAGGCGGCACCGTGCCGGCTGCCGTCGTCAGCATAGGAAACATTCGCGGCAAGCGTTCAGCCGCCATCAACACAGCTTTGTAACCGACAATCGTTGCCATCGAAGAGAGCGCATCCATCGCCTGCGCACGGGTCGTTCGCGGCACCAGTTCCATCGCAAACGCCGTCAACTGGCGCTCGACCAGGAGGCGCATCGCTTGCGGCTCATCGAGCGGGCGCAAAAAGCCGATGACCACCGCGCCCTGTTTCAACTGATTGATCGCTTCGCTGGACGGCACGTTGACCGAGGCCAGCACGTCAGCCGAGGCCAGCAGCGCGGCACGATCCGCAGACACATCCGCGCCGGCGGCTTTGTAATCTTCATCGCTTGCGCCGGCATCGCGGCCCGCGCCGCTTTCGACGGCGACCAGGGCTTTCAGGGCGACGAGTTTCTTAACCGAATCAGGCACGAGCGCGACGCGCGATTCTGCGGCCTGCGATTCTTTGAGAACGACGACCTGCATTCAGGCTCCTTTAGCGGCGAATGCTTCAGACAGAGACTTGCCCGCCGCCGGGCAATAAACCGGCGGCGCTGCGAGTTGTACCATTGTATCAGGAGACGGCTTGACTTCTAACCCGTGTGGAACACCATCCCATTTATTCGCATAAGGCATGGCGCGGCAGTCGGCGCTAGCACTGGCGAGCACTGCGCTGCATTTGAAAATAGCACATCTCTTCGCCTGCGGGCTGGCCGAAACAGCGTGATTCTTCCGTAAGCGGACGCAGAAAGCAAATCGCCAATCATCCGGCCCGCCGCGCGCCGCAGGCACACCAAAACCAAGCGTCGACGATGCAGCGCCAGTTCGTCACCGCAGAGCGTGACCGGGCGCTTACGCGCCGCTCGCTAGCCCCGGCGGCACGTAGTTGATATAGGTATTCAGCAGACGAATCTCTTCGGCTTTTTCGTCGGCGTCAACCTTGAGCAGATCGCGCAACGAAACGAGGCCGACGAACTGCTGGCCTTCGAGCACGGGCAGGTGACGGCAGCGCGCCGCCTGCATCTTCGAGATAGCGTCTTCATAGCTTTCGTCCGGGCCGGCAATGGTCAATTCGCTGGTCATCACCTCGCCGACGCGAACGCTGTGCGGGTCACGGCCTTCGGCGACGACGCGGCGCATCAGATCGCGCTCGGAAAACAAACCGGCGACACGCTCGCCGTCAACCACCGTCACCGCGCCGATGTTGCGTTCAGCCATGTAGCGCGCCGCGTTGAAGGCGGTGTCGTCAACTGAAATACAATAGAGATCGCGATTCGAGTCCTTGACTATCGAGCCGAGAGTTTTCATTGTCGCTCCTCGTCGCCTGTTGGACAGGCGGTTCCGCTAATGGTCTGGATGACACAAACAACCAACACACCGTCTATGGCGAGGACAGGTGGGCGTGTGTTAGTCGTCCACAAAGCGATGAATGCTCGCGCTTACGTCAATGCTTCGGTCTTGAACTGCACATGATTGCTGATGGCCTGAGTCTACTCGCGCGCCGTTTTCATTGTCAATTGATGAAAGGAGGCAGGAAGCAGTAGGCAGTTGCTGATCGTTGATCGTCACTCGATGCGGATTGTCAAGAGGCTCGCCTGCCCCTCTCACTGCTTCCTGCCTCCTGCCTCCTGCTTCCTGTGTTAAGATTCCTGCGTGAACCGCGAACGCATCAAGCAACTGCTAGAGGACGCGCGCGCCGGGCGCATCTCGATTGACGATGCCACCGAACAGTTTGCGCGCCTGCCTTACGAAGACCTCGAATTTGCCCGCGTCGATCATCATCGCGCCCTGCGTCACGGCTTTCCCGAAGTCATCCTCGGCCAGGGCAAGACCGTCGAGCAGATCGCCCGCATTGCCGAACGTATTTTAGCTTACCATGAAAACCTGCTGATCTCGCGCACGACCGCAGAGGTGTTCAACACCATTGCGAAGCTTGCGCCGGAGGCCGAGTTTCATGGCGAGGCGCGCATGGTCTCTGTGCTGCGCGACCGCACAGAGCGCGGCGAAGGCGTGATTGCGGTGATCTCAGCCGGCACATCAGACATTCCCGTCGCCGAAGAAGCGGCGGTGACGGCTACGGCGATGGGCAATCGTGTGGCGCGCATCTTCGATGTCGGCGTGGCGGGGATTCATCGGCTGTTCGGGGCGCGCGATGAATTTGAATCGGCGCGCGTCATCATCGTCGTTGCCGGCATGGAAGGCGCATTGCCGTCGGTCGTCGGGGGATTGGTCAGCGTGCCGGTGATCGCCGTACCGACGAGCATCGGCTACGGCGCGTCTTTCAATGGGCTGGCGGCGCTGCTCGGCATGCTCAATTCGTGCGCCTCGAACGTCGCCGTCGTGAATATCGATAACGGCTTCGGCGCGGGCTACGTGGCGAGCCTGATCAACCGCAGAAGAGGCTAGAGGCTGGGGACTAGAGGCTAGTGGTCGTTACCGAAATAAGATTGTCTTGAAACTGGCTTCCATAGTCAGATACAAGATGCCAAAGCTTTCCTTCCAGCCTCTAGTCTCTAGCCTCTACTTCGCCAGCTTCGCCTTCACCAGATCGCTCAAGGCTTTGCCGTCGACCGTCTTGCCTTCGAGCCGGGGGCGCACGCCTTTCATCACCGCACCCATGTCCTTCATCGACGTCGCGCCGAGTTCGGCGATGGTTTCGTCAACGGCGCGCGCCATCTCGTCTTCGCTGGCAGAGGCCGGCAGGTAGGTTTGAATGAGGCGCGCTTCGTTCTCTTCTTTCTCGGCGAGATCGTTGCGGCCAGCGGCGCGATATTGCTCCGCCGCGTCACGCCGCTGCTTGAGCAAGGTATTCAGCACGCGCCCGGCTTCCGCGTCGTCTACATCGCCTGATAGTTCCGTCCGGCGCAAGGTCAGCGCCGTCTTCATCATGCGCAGCGCGCTCAGCCGTTCGGCTTCCTTCGCCTTCATTGCCACCGTGATGTCGCGGTTGATCTGTTCTACGATTGGCATCTCTACATCTCCTGTTTTGCGTGTCTCTACTCAATAAAGCCTAGCTGCCGTCTTCTTTCGGTTCTCGCTCCACCTTCAAGTCAGCTAATGCAATCTTCGTCAATCTTATCCGAGTTCGCCCACAAAATCTTTCTGATCTCGCCGACTCTAAGCGCCGCCGCGATGTAAAGCACACGCACCGTTTCATCAAGCGATACCACAATTCGATCAGTCACGATTGCCGCTTCAATCAAATGGGCATCCTTGAGCATGGCTTCGCCGTCTTGCGTTCTCGCGGCGACATGGCTGATTTTCTCACGCAGGTTGCCATCCGGCGCAACCTCAATGATGTGCAGTTTTCTACGCGCCACCATCGTTACGCGCCAGGCACGTGCAAAACGTGATTGATGCCGGTTCCATTCATCGCGTATGGCTTCGGTCATAACTGCTTGATGACCTATCTTGAGAGTCGCTGAAAGAAAATCCCGGCAGTGCTTCGATGTCGGATGCACGGCATTCTCACCACCTGATGAACGCGCCACAGAAGCATCAATGACCAGTCGTTTCGAAGTTATTCGGGGCATGCTAATTTATCGTTTGTTGTGACTCGGCAGCATCCAGGTAACGGCTTTCCGCTTCAAGAGCGACTTCAGCAAAATCTTCCGGCCAGTCTCCGAAAGCTCCCGCTTCATCCAAGTCGGTGCTGGTAATTTTGGTGCTGCCATCATCGCCCCGTTGGAACCAGTGAAGTTTGACCAAGTCCGGCGAGAGGCTGCCTTTGGCGACGAGAGTTTGAATTCCCAAAAGCAACAACTGGCTGTGGGTTTCGATGACGACGCGAACGCCACGTTTGGCGGCATCAGCCAATATCTCTGCCATTGCGGATTGCGCTCGCGGATGCAGATGAATTTCAGGTTCCTCCATATAAACCAGTTGTCCCGGCTCTGCTACTAAAAGCGCAACCAGCACTGGCAACACTTGTGAAACGCCGAACCCCACATCGGCAATGTTCACCATATCCGCCGCGCCGCTTTTAGCGGAATGAGGCAATCTGCCAACTTGCAATTCGACTTGCGCATCGTTGATTGCTTTAGCAGACACTTTCCAGGTGAGTCCCAATTTCTCAAGATATTTACCTAATAAAAGTAGATTGCCGGAACGCTTTTCAGCCTGCCATTGCGCAATGATACTTGCCATGTATTCCTGAAATGTGCCTGGAAACATCGGGCCAACTGCTGTAACTGGAAAGCTTCTTTCGGGATTTCCCCGCAGACCCGGCAAATGGATTATTTGGCAAATAAAAAGATCTCCAAATATAGATATAGTGGGTGAAATCCCTTGTGCATTTTCTATATCCAAAAAACATCGCTTCCTGATCACTGCCAACTTATGAGATTGATGCTCCAATTGATCCAAAACTTTCATAGCTACTTCGCGCCCCGTCCCAAACGAAAGTAACTCAGTGATGATTTCTTTATGGCTCATTCCTTCTTGCAAAACGAGCCTTCGCTCTTGCCCCTCATACTTCCTGCCAAGAATCATTCTCGCGATTTGAAAACCTCCGGCACCCTTCTTTTTGAAAGTTAACTTGCATGAGAAAAACGGTCTTAAAACAATTTCCACTTCAAAAAAACTGGCTCGTTTTCCGTTAGCCAATTGGGCAAGCAATTGTTCTGTTGAGGTGAAGTGTACGTTAGGACCATTAAGCAAGAGAGGGCCAGGATCATAGGTTGCTTCCAGAGTTTGTTTCAACAGTAACAAAGGCTGCATCATGCTTGATTTGCCGGAATTGTTAGCTCCGGCCAGGATCGTCAATGGCTTTATTTCGATACTCTGCTCGTTACGAATAGACTTAAAGCCAGAGACAGTTATATGATGAATGCCACCTCCCGTCATTGCTGCCTTCTGGTTATTCATACTGGCTTTTTTGCTCATACTATTTATCGGCTTTGTTGTGTAAATCAAAATGGAAGCAGTCTTCCACAATATTGAGTTCAGCAATTGGTCACACGGCATAACTGTCAGGCATTCCCAGATGCGTCATCTGGTTCAATGCCGCACACCTGACCA
>JBBWZK010000066.1:0-26420 GCA_039648975.1 Blastocatellia bacterium | reverse complement strand
GAACAGGCCGGTCTCCTGAATCACGTAGCCGATATGCCTGCGCAGACGAATCGCATCCCAATCCTGCGTGGCAAGGCCATCGACGGCGACCGTGCCGCCGGTTGGATCATAGAGACGATTGATGAGCTTGAGGGTCGTGGTTTTTCCCGAACCGCTGCGGCCTAACAGCACAAGCGTTTCGCCGCGTCGCACCGCGAAGCTGACGCCGGCGACGATCTGCTTGCCATTGATGTCGAGCGAGACGTTGCGAAATTCGATCACCGCGTCAGGGATTTTAGATTTTAGATTTTGGATTTTGGATTCTCGGCTGTCACTTTTTCTTTCGTTCATGTCTTGCTCTGGCTGGCCAAGCGATTCGGCAATCCAAAATCTAAAATCCAAAATCCAAAATCTTCATGTGCTGCATCGCTTTTCTAATGTCGCCGTGCCATGCACCTTCAAAGTTGCGAATCAGGATGTCGGCGTTGCTGACGCGCTCGCGGATGACGCGCTCTTCGAGCAGATCGAGGTAATGCAGTTCATGGGCGGCGATGCGTTGCAAGCCGGCGCGTGCGATCTGAATGGCATCGGCAGCCAGTGTAATTAACGGCACGTTTTTGATCGATGCTTCAAGTCCACGCCGCGCCACGTCAAGCTGGAACTCGGCATACTCGCCGGGCGTCAGCCGTGGGGCAAGCGCCAGCCCGCTCTCAAGCGCCGCGCGGTCATACATCAAGCCTTTCCAGAAGGCCATTGCGGCCATCGCCATTTCAATCGACCCGCAATCCATGCTGCGCTGCTCGATGTGTGGTTTCAGGCGCGCTTCGGTGAAGATCGTCGTCAGGTGATCGGTGAAGTCCTGAAAGATGGGCGTCATCGGGCAGCCGCAGCCGGCCAGGTATTCGCCGAACGAATGGCCTGCCACATCAATGTAGTTTTCCTCACGCCGTATGAAGAGCATCGGCACGCCAGCGACGTAATCCAGGAATCGCTCGACGCTGAATTCGTCGTCGAGCGCGACCGGCGCTGGCCCTGTGCGGTCGGGGTCGGTGTCGAGCCAGGCGCGATAGCGCGTGGATTTGTAGCCCGACAATTTGCCGTTTTCAAACGGCGAGTTCGCAAATATCGCTGCCGCTACCGGCGCGAGCCGCGTCGCCAGCGCGAACTTGCGGGCCAGGTCTGGGAGATCGCTGTAATCGAGATTTGCCTGAATCGCCGCCGTGCGGCACATCATGTCCCAGGCGCGCGCGCCGCGCTTGCGCAGATAAGGCCGCATGATGTCGTAACGCGCTTTGGCAATCCAGCGCTGCTCGTCAATGCGCCGCAGAGGATCGAAACCGCTGGCGATGAAGATTACATTTTGCGCGGCGGCGATCTCCGTGAGCCGCGCGGCAAACTGGCGCAGGCCGCGCTCGACTTCAGTGAGCGACGCATGCGGCGCGCCTGAGAATTCAACCTGGCCGCCCGGTTCGAGCGTCAGCCGACCTAACTCGGACGCGGCGATGCGGCGACGCGGCGACGCGGTGATTATTTTTGCAGAACTGTCATTAGAGAAATCTGTATCGGTCGCCGTGTCGCGCAGCACGGCTTCCGTGACGTAGCCGTTTTCAACAACGCGGCTAGTGATCTGATCAGCGAAGCCGTTGATGATCGCCTGTATCTGACGTGGGCCGATGCGCTCAAGCGTGTCGCCTGTGAAGCCGAATAGCTCCACCTCAATGCCGACCGCCCAGCGCCAGGCCGGCTTGCCTTTCGCGGCGAAGAAGGGCGCAAAATCAGTTGCCGTGTTGATGGCCTCAGTGGGTGCGACGAGCTTCGCGGGAAGGTTGAAATCAAATGGCATGGCGGCCCCTGCGAACTATCGATTGCTCAATGATTGAAGGACGCGAAAGCGATAGTTATTCCCTCTGCAAGCTTGGGCTGACGATCACCGTCAGTGGTTAATCGCCGTCAACAGATTGAAGCTGAATCTTTCCGCTTCATCGCGCCACGTCTGGCGCAGAGCGAATCCTGTATCGCGGGCGAGCGCCGCGAGTTGCTCGGCGTCGAACTTGTACGAATTCTCCGTGTGAATCGTCTCGCCCGCCGCGAAACGGATTTCGAGATCGAGTGCGCGAAGGCGAATCGCTTGCGGCTCGCGGCTGACGAGGTGCATTTCGACGCGGCCCTGCGGCTCGTTATAGACAGCGCGATGCGCGAACTTCCGCACATCGAAATCGCCGCCAAGCTCGCGATTAATCCGCGCCAGCAGGTTGAGGTTGAATGCCGCGGTCACGCCGAGCGCGTCGTCGTAAGCCGGCACGAGCACGTCTGCCGACTTCTTCAAGTCCGCGCCGAGCAACAGCGCGTCGCCCGAATCGAGCACGCGGCGCACGGCGCGCAGAAAGGCGCGCGACTCGTGCTCGTCCAAGTTGCCGATGTTCGAGCCAAGAAACAGTGCAATCGTGCACCGGTAATCCCGCTTATTTTTTTCAGCCTCGGCCAGCGCCTGAAGCGCGCTGAAGTAATCTGCCGCATAAGCCGTGATGCGCAGGTCTGTATAAGTCTTCAAGAGTTCAAGGCTGCTCGATTCGAGGCTGGCCGACGAGATGTCAACGGGCAGGTAATGCAGTTCCGGCTGGCGTTCGAGGAGCGCGTCAATCAGATGGCGCGTCTTTTCGGCGCTGCCGCTGCCGAGTTCAATCAAGCGCGCCGGGCTCTCTATGGCTTCTATGATGGCTTCGGCGTGGCGGCTGAGGATTTCGCTTTCGGCGCGCGTCAAATAGTATTCGGGCAAGTGGCAGATGGCTTCAAAGAGTTTTGAGCCGAGATCGTCATAAAAATATTTCGGCGGCAGAACCTTTGGCCTGGCGGTCAAACCGGCACGCACGTCTTCGGCAAATTCGTTGGCTTCACTGGCGCGCGCCAATCGGTGAATGGTTAAACGGTTCGACGGCGCGGCGCTGGTATTCGGGAGCATTCGACTTTCTCCTCGCTGTTTCCGTCCAACAAGCAGCTAACTTCACTACGTCGATCAATGCTATATTAGTTTCGCCAGCGTGCCAACCAATCGGCGCGTGATTGGAATCTGCATCGCTTTTGTCGAGGACGCGAAAAGGAAAAATTGAATGGCTCGCACGTTCGATACCGATGCAATCGCCGAAACCATGCGCGAGTCGCGCGAGTTCACGCGCGCGATGTTCGATCTGGTGATTGCCGAAAGCGACCTGCGCCGTCCGCCCGCCGATGGCTTTCGCCCGATTCTCTGGCATCTCGGCCATGTCGGCGCATTCGAGTCGTACTGGATCTTGCAGCGCATCAAAGGCGACCCGACATTTGCGCCGCGTTATGACGTGGTCTTCGATCCCATCAAAACCCCACGCGAAGATGCCAGCAATCTGCCGCCGATTGCCGAGATTGAAAGCTATCTGGCGCGCGTCCGCGAAGAGGTGCTGCAATTCATGCAGGCGATTAAAGATGACCACCGGCATCCGCTGCTGCGCGACGGCTACATTTTCAATCTGGTCATCGAGCACGAGTACCAGCATCAAGAGACGCTCGCTTACCTGCTGCAAATGCTCGCGCCGGAATTGAAGGCAGGAGGCAGGAGGCAGGAGGCAGTAAGCAGTAAGCAGGGATGCGACTCCGAAGAACTGCCTCTTGCCTCCTGCCTCCTGCCTCCTGATGAAGACCTGCTTCCTGACATGGTCTATGTCCCCGGTGGGCCGTTCGAGATGGGCTCGCGCGGCTATCCGTTCGCTTACGATAACGAACAGCCGCCGCATATGGTCGAGCTTGACGGCTTCCGCATGGATCGTTATCCGGTGACCAATGGCGAGTACGCCGAGTTCATTGCCGCCGGCGGTTATGCGATTCGTTCATTGTGGAGCGATGCCGGCTGGGAGTGGAAAGAGAAGCATGCCGTTGCAGCGCCGCTTTACTGGTCGCGCAAGTCGGGCGACGCGCCATGGCAGGTGCGCGAGATGTTTAGTGAAGCTGAACTGCGCGCCGATCATCCGGTCGCCGGCGTGAGCTGGCATGAAGCGATGGCCTATGCGCGCTTCGTTGGCAAGCGCTTGCCGACGGAAGCCGAGTGGGAGAAAGCGGCATCGTGGAATGCGGCGAGTCAAACGAAGCGCTGTTTCAGTTGGGGCGATGATGCGGCAAGCCCGCGTGTCGCAAATTACAATTTCGTCAATTGGGAGACGACGCCGGTGGCTCTGCATTCAGCCGGCGCGAGCGCGTATGGCTGTGTGGATATGAGCGGCAACGTTTGGGAGTGGACGGCAACCGTGTTTGAGGGCTATCCAGGCTTTGAAGCGTATCCTTACACGGAATACTCAGAACTCTGGTTTGACGGCGATCATCGTGTCTTGAAAGGCGGCTCGTGGGCAACGCGGCTGCCGCTGATGCGTTGTTCCTTTCGCAACTTCTGGCGGCCCGGCTTTCGCATCGCCTTCGCGGGCTTCCGCTGCACGGCGGATGCATAACCGCATAGCACAGGGGCTTGGTCACATGCTCTCCTACAAATGTTTGATAGCTCTTCCTATCTTCCGGGCGATTGAAGTATCTCCGTACACTTCGTCCTCTACGTTCTGAAATATCTTGCTTGTAAACTTGCCCATATAAGATCTGGCTCTTTTCGGCTCTTTTATCGCAAGCTCATTAAATGAGTCACTCAGCACATCGGTGATTGTTTGATCTTGCACTCTCGCTACTTCCTCAATGAAGTCAAATACTCTCTGAATCAGTTTTTTGTCAGTCTCGGTCTCAAGCAATGAAAGTATGAATCGTGTAAGGTCATTGAAGACAAGGTACGCCAGGTCATCCTCAACGTACTCAGGGTCTGCGATAAACTCTGGTACAGCTTCTACCAATCTAGCAAGAAGATTGTCACGAGTTATTGATTCCATAACCTTTGACCTAAAGTGCGAAGACATGATTACAGCCGTCTACTGACCTTTGAAGCGCGGCGCGCGGCGCTCCATAAAAGCGGCCATCGCTTCGCCGAGATCGTGCGATTGCAGAAAGGCCGAGTTCCACACGGCGACGTATTCAAGCCCGTCTTTGATCGATTTGTCTGCACAGTAATTCATCACACGCTTGATGCCCTGCACGACGAGCGGCGGATTTTCGGCAATCTCGCGCGCCGTCGCGCGCGCCGCGTCCAGCAAGGCGGCGGGCGTTTCATAAACTTCGTTGACCAGGTTTATGCGCAGGGCGCGCGCTGCCGAGATGTCTTTGCCGGTCAAGGCAAGCTCGCGCGTGTTGCCTTCGCCGATGATGCGCGGCAGGCGTTGCAGGCTGCCGAGATCGGCGACAATCGCCACTTTCACTTCGCGCAAACTGAAGCGCGCATCTGCGGAGCAGAGCCGAATGTCGCAGGCGGCAATCAAATCAAGCCCGCCGCCGATGCACCAGCCGCTGACGGCGGCAATCACCGGCTTGCGACACGCTTCGAGGCGATCAAACGCCTGCTGCATCTGCAAAACCATATCGAGCATCGCGGTGCGCTCCGCCGCCAGATTCGCACCCGTGAAGTGCTGGCCGAGATTACCCATCATCGCGGCAAGATCGAGCCCGTAGCTGAAATTGCTGCCGTCGCCGCGCACGATGACGGCGCGCACTTCATCGTCGTGATCCAGCCGGCTGAAGACTTCCGGCATTTCGCGCCAGAAGTCCGGTCCCATCGCATTGCCTTTGCCCGGCCCGATCAACACTACCTCGGCGACGCCCGCGCTCTTTTCAAGCCGGATTGCTTTGTATTCGCTGCTCATCTCAGATACTCCTCGTCATTATTTCACTACAGGCATTCACATAAGATGGCCGCATCACTGCAAATCGTTTTCAGTTGAGGGCCAATGAACTATAATCCCGATGAGGCTGTGCATGAAAGACCACGACGCCACGCTTGAACCTGACCCGGTCATCGAAGCTTACAAAAAAGACGTTGACCGGACGTTGATCCGCGAGAACTTGCGCTTGTCAGTGGAAGAACGTTTTGAAAAGCTGATGCAATTACAGGAATTCGCCGAAGAATTGCGACGCGCGGGCCAGCAAGCCAGGCAACCATGACAACCAACTTTCGCGAGTTGCTGCAAACTCTTGTGACCGGCAACGTCGAGTTCATCATTGTTGGCGGTGTAGCCGCGACAGCGCATGGTTCGGCGCGGCTTACCGAAGACCTTGACATTGTTTATCGGCGCAGGCCCGAAAACGTCGCGCGCTTGGTCGCCGCATTGTTGCCATATGACCCTTATTTGCGTGGCGCTCCGCCGGGCCTGCCTTTCAAGTGGGATCAACGGACAATCTCGAATGGCCTCAACTTCACGCTGATCACCGCGCTTGGCGCGATTGATTTCCTGGGAGAGATTACCGGCGGCGGTAACTATGATGATTTACTGCCGCATGCTATTGAGCTTCAAGTTTTTGGCTTAAATTGTCTGTGTCTGGGATTGGAGCGCCTCATCCATGTCAAGCGCGCGGCTGGCCGCCCCAAAGATTTCGAAGCGATTGCCGAATTGGAAGCCATCCTCGAAGAACGCCGTCAGAAGCCCTAATCCTTCTTTTATCAATCTCGCATTGATGGCGTCCGCAACCAGCAACCACATCTTGACGATCAGGTCGCCGAGAGCTGGTTTGCTTTGACAGGCTCTCGGCGCTTTGTAGGATTTATAACAAATTGCCCCTCATCCCTTGAACCAGTATTTGGTATTCTGCGCCCATTCGCTCTTCGGGTACTTGCGATGCAGTGTGTCGTAAGCCTGCTTGGATAACCCGCCGGTCTGTTCGTTGGTGCAGCCATAGCGCGTCGCGCGGACGGCAAGGTGTAAGGCTTCGGGGGCGCGCGGGTCATCGGGTTTCAGAGTTGCCCACTTGATGGTCTGCGCGCAGAGATAATTCGGCCCCGTGCTGAGCGTCGCAAGCCGCTTCCATTCGGCATTCGCCGCGCTCTTCTGCGCGGCGCTCAGGAAGGCCGGCGCGGCGGCGCTCGTTTTGACGACGGGCTTGCCGGTCGGATTATCAGGATTAACCGTGCGGCCATACTCGCACCACCAGTTGTCGCGGTAATCGTCAATCTTGTCGAGGTCGACCGTGCGGCCCGCGCCCGCGTCGACGCTCGGTCGCGCGCCGGGATATTTCAAGATTAGATAGATGGCCGCGAACTTCTTTGCAGGCTTGTCGGCTGCCGCGACGTAAGCGTTGAGCAACTCTTTCAACTCCGGCGCGAGGGCGGCCAGCGTCGGCGCAAGCTCTGTGGCCGTCGCATCATCGTCGAGCAGCGCGGCGCGCACCCACACGGCGAGCGCCAGCTCGCGCCGCAGATGCGCCGGCAGCGTCTTGTTCATCGCTGCTTCTTTCAACACCACAAGCGGCATCGCTTCATTCAACACGCGCGTCGCGTCATCGTCCCAACTGAGCTTGGTGCGCGCCGTCTTCTTCGGCTTATCAAAATCCTCTGTGCGGTCCGCCGGCAACTCTCTGCCGTCTTCATCATAAGTGAAGCCCGAAGGTACGCGCTGCGCATACTTCAAAAACTCATCGAGGTTCGACGCGACTTTCATGCGCAGCGACATGAATTGATTGAACGCTGAAGGCGGCAGCGTCGCGGCGTTTGCCGCAAGCAGCGCGTCGAGTTGTCGTCGTGCTGCATCGTGACGGCCTGCTTCAATGCTCAGGCGCAATGTGTGATAGCTTACTGAAGCGAAAGCCGGCGAGCCGGGTTTAATCTTCGCGCCGGCGTCGATGAGCGCCGCCGCTTTCGGATGCGCGGCGCTGATCTTTGAAAGCGCCGCGACGAGCCAGGCAGCCATCGCCGTCTTCTCCCATTTCTGCAAGGCATGTTCGAGCGCCGCCGCATCCTGAACCTGAAAGGTCAGCGCCCAATCGCTCAAGTCATCGTTGTGGATGGCAGACGGCAACTGGGCAAACGTCTTTTTGTTGTCACTGCTCTCTTCGTCGTCGCCGACCAGCCGGTCGAGCAGCCGCGTGTAATCGATCAAGTCTTGTTTGAAGGTCGCGCCGGCGTTCTTCTTGAGCAAGCCTGTCGTGAGTTCTTTCATTCGCTCTTCGGGCGCGAGCCGCAAGCGCACAAAGTTCAACAGGCCGCGCGAGGACGGATGCAACGCACTTTCGCTGCGGTCGGCGAGCACTTTGCGAAGTTGCGCTTCGGCACGAGCGAGCGTTGCCTGGTCTGTTTCGTTGCGCCCGCCGCTCAAAGTGGCTTTGCGAATTAACGTGCGCGCCACCAGATAAGGCGCCAGCGCGCGCCAGGGCGATGACGCATCGGCGGCGATGGTATTGAACTGCGCTTCGGCCTGATCGAAATTGCCTGCGTAAAAATTGGCGGCGGCGATTTGATAAACACGGTTGGCGCGAATGACCGGCGACGCCGAGCTTGTGGCGGGCACAGGCAGGGTTTGTTCTTTCTCGCAATTGGCGAAGACCTGATCCTGCGTGGCGACCCAATCCTTGGCTTCCGGGCTGGCCGCGCCGTATTTTTCGATCAAACGATTGAGCGTCGCGGCAGCGTTCTTGAAGCTGTCCGGCGAGCAGTTCAGGTAATTCAGTTAAAGGTCTTTCTTCTCAATCGCGCGAAAGACGGAGCTCTCCGGTTTAGTCGCGTTGGTCACTTTAGTGCGCGCCTCAAGCCATGCCTTTTGCCAATCCTCGCCTGGCGTTTCCTCGCCGGTTCCCAGGCGTTCGTCCCACACAGCGGTCACGGCTATTTGTTCCGCAGAGTCGAGCGGCGCGCCCGCGAAGTAGCGATAGGCGACGACGAGATAAGAGCGCGCATAAGTCGGTTGCAGAACGCCGAGTTCGCCAGCGGCAAATTTGACGAGCGGAAAGTCTGGATGGCTTTCATAGGTGAAGACCTGACGCAGCACGAACGGGCCGCAGCCACTCGCCGGGCGCGTGGCGACCAGCACAGCCACCGCCAGCAGAAGGATGAGCAGGCTGCGCCAGTTGAATAATCGTTTGGTCATGTTCATTACTTTGATTGAACCTCGCGGGTGATTTGCGTGACGCGCTCCGCCGTCCAGGGGCGCGGATTGAAGATGTAGATGCGGCGGCTGGTAAAGCGCGCGCCGAGCGGTTCGTCGGTCGAGATGCCGACGCTATGGCGCGCAATCAGGGCGCTGAAATCGTCGCCGGCTTTGAGTCGCATCAGGATGTTTTCGTTGTCAGCGCCCATGCGGAATAACATCGGCACGGCTTCATCAATCGGCAGATCGGAAATCCAGTTGTCGCCCAGGCACCAGGACGCCAGCGCCGTGATCGACAGCCGCGTCGTCGCCGGCAGTCGGTTTCTGAGATCGCCGAGCAAAGCGCGATAGAAAGCGCGCTCTGACGTGAGCGCGTCGAAATCAATCTGAATCGCCGCGACGTTTTCGCCTTGAGCAAGCCTGCTAAGCTCGACCACGATGCGGCGGCGCTGTTCGTCTGAAAAGGGCGGGCGCAGACGATTATCGGTTTCGATGCGCGCGACGGCGATGCGGCGCGTATCGGGGGCAAGCGCGAGCGGCTGCAAGCGTGGGCGGATGATCGTGTGGTCGCCGCTGAGGGTGATGGTTGCAGCGAGAAAGGCGACGCCGATTTCCTGCGGGTTGATGAAGCGCAAATCTTCGGGCCGCTCCCACGCCCACAAAATGACGCGCGGCAGATCATTCATTCGGTCAACGGATGAATAGGTCGAGCCCAAGTATTTGGTGATTGCGGCTTCGGGCCGCAGTCGAACCATCAGTAGCGCCACAGACACCGCGACCGCTGCGACAATCGTACTGGTAATAAGGATGCGTTTGGTTTTCCTTGAGGCCATGGGCGTTTCTGCCATTCGTTGATCGGTGAGAGTATAAGCAACGCTGCTGACGAAGAAAAGCAATCGTTGCGTGTGAACATCGCGGATACTGTGGAATGCAGCAAGGGTGGCGGCTTCGGTAAGTTACCAGTTGCGCACATCGCGGGCGAGCACGCCGAAACCACTGGGGAATAGCCGTTCAATCAAATCCAAGTCATGAGCAAGCCGCGTTGCTGCTCCGACGGCGCGTGTTGTTGCCAGTTCAAGCGAGGGCCGAGCCGTGGTATACACGTCTCGCTTGAGTTTCAGTTTGATTTCCCGAAGGGTCGCAGCGGGTTGTTGCAGAAAAGCCGCTTCGGTTGCATGTGGGACAATGCCGCAAAGATACCATGCTTCGATTGCTGGCACAGCCAGTCCTATCGCCGTCTTGACAGGCATCCGTCCGACCACTGGCTGAAGATGAATTTGGGTTTGCTTTATGGTCGTGCGCAACAGACAAACTTTACACTGATCAACCACGCCATCCGGCGCATCATGCGCTTGTTCATGGATTGGCGAGTTGTCTGAATCCACAACAACAACCAGCGCATCGGCGTTGGTGCGGTAATGCAGATGCTTGATGACGTTTGGCAAAACGTCGAGCACCGCAGGCCAGCCGGGCGGTGAAAGCAATGCGGAACTTATCGTCTCTGTCTGTTCACCGAGTAGCGCATCAACAAGAATGCGGACGGCGGCGGCATCCGCTGGCGATTCGCTAAGAGTGGCAAGCTTCATGGATGCAAAGGCACTCCGCCGAGAATGCCGCTGTACCAGAGGTCGCTCAATCGCGCGCCTTCCAGTATCTCATCAATATTAACTTGATCGGACAGCCGCTCGAACCGCGCCTCTAACCCGACCTTTTGCGCGAGAACGATTTCTTCAGGGTGATCTCTGTACAAATCGAGCATATACGGCGAATGAGTCGTCGCGATAACCTGAATTGGTGCGCGCGCCTCGCTGCCGCTTTCAGGATAACTCAACCGATAAAGCGCGTCCTGCACATTGCGGAGCAATCGCGGATGAATGCCGCGATCCGGCTCCTCAATGCAAATGATAGGCGGCGGATCGGGAATGTACGCGAGCGTGAGCAAAGCAAGCGCGAAAAGCGTTCCTTGTGAAAGCTCTGAGGCAGGAATTGGGTGATGGCCTTCGCGTGTGCGCAATAATATAGAACGGTGGCCAGACTCTGGTGTGTCAAACAGGATGCGATCATATTCTGGCAACCACCTGCCCAACTCCTTGTTCAACGCCTCGAATCTTTCCGGCGCGCTGTCGCGCAGGCGGTCGAGCACGCCAGCCAGATGAGCGCCATTAGAAGCTAAAGACATACGTGGCTGAAGCTGTGTCGGTTCTGCTATGGACTCTGCATCAAGTGAGTAGATGCGAAGTGCGCGTAAAGTCTGTTCAAAATTTTTACGTATTGTAAGTGATGAACCTGGATATTCGCGAGAAGGAGTACCACGGGCAGGCCAAGTCGCAACTGTTTGCACTCTTCTTCCTAGTGATTCGCTCCAACTGACAATGACCTGAACGGCAGCTTGTTTCGACGGATTGATTCCGGCAGTGATTACTTTCGAATAGTCTAAGCTCTCAAGCTTTCCCACTGCTTGCAACGCCTGCATCGCAGTGCTCTTGCCGCTGCCGTTCGGACCGACGATCAGCGTGAAGCGGCTCAAGGGGAGCGTCGCCTTGCGCAATGCTTTGAAGTTCTTAAACTCGACCGATTCAATCATCATACGATTGCCTCTTGATGACATCATTCGCATAACGGCTTGCTGTTGCCCTTTGCATGAGCCGTTCTTTTGCTGTCAGGAATTATACTCGCCTTGATGCGCCTGACCAGAGCCGGCGCGGAAATTCTCTGATAAGCCTTTTGCCTTTGGCAACAGCGAGCAACTACAATGATGATGAAGATGAGCAACCTGGCCCGCCGCTCGGACGTTCGCGGCAGGTGTCGTTGTCCGGTTACCACAATGCCGAAGAAAGCCCATAGAAAACATATGCTGACGCGCAGCCTCATGTCATTTATGGAAAATGACCTGACGACGGCGGCGGCGGCGGTCTCTTACTTCTCTATGCTGACCCTGTTTCCGACGCTGCTGCTGTTGCTCACCGTCGGCAATCACCTGCTCGGCCCGGCGACCGTCGAGAAGTACATCATCGGCCAGGCGCTCGCCTTCCTGCCGGGCGCGCAGACCTTCGTGCGCAAGAATCTCGAATCGATCACCAATATCTCGCCGAGCGTCATCATTAGTTGCATCACTGTCATGCTATGGGCGGCGTCGTGGATGTTCACGGTCATTGAAAAAGCCTTGAATCGCGTCTGGGGAACCTATCCGCGCGCCTTTCTGCACGGGCGTGTATGGAACATCGCGGTGATGGGATCGATCTTCGCCTTGTTGGGCGCCTCGGCGTTGTTCACGGCATTCGTGACGGGCGCGCAGGCGGCGGCGCAACGCATCCCGCTCAAACTCGGCCCGTGGATCACGCCGTTTTCCGATTTCGTCTGGCAGATGGTATTCATTCTTGTCAGCCTCGCCGTGACCGTAACCTTGTTTACATTGCTCTACAAGCTGCTGCCCAACACGCACGTGCCGTTCGTCGAGGCGTTGACTGGCGCGGTGCTGGCCGGCGTTTTGTGGGAAGCCGCGAAGTTCGGCTTCGCCTACCTGCTGCCGTACTTTCATTATGATTTACTGTATGGCTCAATCGGCGCGGCAGTGGCGCTGCTATCGTGGGTTTATCTGTCGAGCGTGATCATGCTCTTCGGCGCGCAGTTCACGGCGCTGGTGCATCGCGATCACCTTTACGAGGCTTCTGAAAAGAAACCGCACGGCAGCACAGGCGACCTGCCGGTCGAAGAAGTGAAGATAGAAGGATGAACTGCTACGACGCGGAGATGCGGGGACGCGGCGACACAGAGACTTTCGCCGCCCCGTGTCCCCGCGTCTCCGCGTCGCAGAAATGCTGGTTTCCGAATTCGATTACGAACTGCCCGAACGATTGATCGCGCAGGAGCCGGCAGCGCGGCGCGACCAGTCGCGGCTGCTGGTGGTTGACCGCGCAACGGGCGCGACGGGCGACACGGTCTTCGATCACCTGCCGAAATATTTGCGCAGCGGCGACGTGCTGGTCTTGAACAACACGCGCGTCTTCCCTGCGCGGCTCATCGGCAGGCGGCTCAGAACCACGTCGCGCGGCGAGACGATCCTGGGCGGGCGCGTCGAAGTTTTTCTGGTCAATCGCCTTGAGCCGCTCGTCTGGGAAGCACTGGTGCGGCCCGGCAAGCATCTGTTGCCCGGCGCTGAAGTTGAATTCGCGCGCGGCAAGCTCACCGCCAAAATCACTGAATGGCGCGAGCACGGTCGCCGCATTGTAAGGTTTCATACCGAAAGCGACTTTGACGAAATCATTAACCGCATCGGGCGCACACCGCTGCCGCCTTACATCAAACGCGACGAAGAAGACCGCTTGGATCAGGAACGCTATCAGACGGTCTATGCGCGCGAGCGCGGCGCGGTGGCCGCGCCGACCGCCGGTTTGCACTTCACGCCCGAATTGCTCGAGCAAATCCGCGCGCTCGGCGTTGAAGTGGTCGAGATTACACTGCACGTCGGCTATGGCACGTTTCAACCCATCCGAGTCGAGCAGGTCGAAGAGCATCACATCGAAGCCGAGCGCTATACGATCAGCGAGCAGGCCGCCGCGGTGATCAACCGCGCGCTATCAGAAAGCCGCCGCGTGATTGCCGTCGGCACGACGACGACGCGCGCCCTGGAGTCCGCCGCGCGGTGGAGCGACGCGGAGACGCGGGGACACGGGGACGCGGGGACGGCAAGCGGAAGCGCAGAGAAACAAGAGAGCGAAGGAGAAGCGAAGAAAGAAAGAAGAGAAGAACAGGCAGACTCTTCCCTTCGCCGCGTCGCCGTGTCGCCGCGTCCCCGCGTCGCGCCTTCTGTCGCGCCTGGAACAGCGACAACCGAGATGTTCATCTATCCAGGCTTCGAGTTTCGCATCATCAGCGGGCTGATCACCAATTTTCATCTGCCGCAATCGTCGCTGCTGATGCTGGTGTCGGCTTTCGGCGGGCGCGAGTTGATGTTGCAGGCGTATCGTCACGCGGTCGAGCGCGACTATCACTTCTACAGCTATGGCGATGCGATGTTGATCTTGTAACCTGAGCGGGCATCTGGTCACTCACACGATGACGCGCCGGATTCACGAACCTTTCACTGCGCGCTCGACGTATCGTAATTGAAATCCTGGATCACGCAGCACCGGAGCAACAGATGAAACCCGGCACAACCTCTTCAATCCCCACATCGTTGATTGCCTTTCTGCTGTTGTTGTCGTTTGCGCAACCGAGCGTTGCGCAGCACAAAACGCGAAAGGTAAAGCAAACTGCCGCTCCAAAGAAGCCCATAACGGATGTGCAGAGAGACATCCTGCGCCTTAGCGCTCTCGTCTCGCAGTTGATGAGCGAAGGCGATGTGCCGGGATTGTCGATGGCGCTGATCCGTGATGCAAAGATTTATTGGGCGCGCGGCTTCGGCTTCAAAGATGTCAACACAAAAGCGCCTGTCGATCTGAGCACGATGTTTGAAGCGGCTTCGTTGAGCAAGCCGGTCTTTGCTTATGCGTTTATGAAGATGGTGGAAAGAGGCGAGCTAGATTTAGATACGCCTTTATCGAAATACCTGCCGGCTTACATCGAAAACGACGAGCGCTTGAATCTGATCACGGCGCGCCGCGTCTTGAGCCACACGACAGGCTTTCCGAACTGGCGTCAGGGCAAATCCTTGACGATCATGTTTACGCCGGGCGAACGGTTCAGCTATTCGGGCGAAGGCTTCGTCTACCTGCAAAAGGTGGTTGAGCAATTGACCGGGCAGCCGTTGAACGAAGTCATGCGCAAAGAAGTCTTCACGCCTCTGGGGATGCACGACAGCACGTATGTCTGGCAAGACACGATAGAGTCGCAGATGGCGGCGGGCCACTCGCAGGCGGGCAAAGCCTCGCCGAAGAACAAAGGGACGCAGGCGAACGCCGCTGCGAGCCTGCGCACGACGCCGACAGATTACGCGAAGTTCGTCATTGCGATGATGAACGGCACGGGGCTGAAAGAGACGACGGTTCAACAGATGTTGACGCCACAGGTCAAGCTCGATGAAGGTTGTGTGACCTGCATGGGCCGCAAAGTGTTGAAGCCGTCGGATGCTTTATCGTGGGGGCTCGGCGTCGGCTTGCAACACACGGAGCAAGGCGATGCCTTCTGGCACTGGGGCGATAATGGCGGTTTCAAGGACTACGTCGTCGCGTTCAGAAAACAGAAGATGGGCGTCGTCATCTTCACCAACAGCGACAACGGACTGGGCATCATTCCTGAGATCGTCAAACAAGCCCTCGGCGGCAATCAACCGGTTTTCTCGTGGATAAATTATGACGCGTACAACTCGCCGGGCCGCCGCTTGCGCAAGGCGATTGAGAAGGTCGGCATCGAAGAAGCCGCCCGCCAGTTTCGTGAAGAAAGACGACAGCATCCCGATACCTTCAAGGTGAACGAAGGCGGCCTGAACAGTCTCGGCTACGGCTATCTGCGCTCGAAGAAGATCAAAGAAGCGATAGAGATTTTCAAGCTGAACGTCGAAGCGTTTCCCGCGTCGTCTAATGCGTATGACAGCCTGGCCGAAGCCTATATGGAGAACGGCGACAAAGAACTCGCCATTCAGAATTACAAGAAGTCCATCGAATTGAATCCTGCCAACGCGAACGCCGTCGAGATGCTGAAAAAATTGGAACAAAAGTAGGCGCATCAAATTGCTTCTGACTCATGAATGATTCAAGATGCCGCAGTGCGACTCGCACTGCACAAACGATTATTTCAGCAGCGTTGTGCTGTATGTACCGCTTGGAGACTTTTGGGAAGTTTGTGTAAGCTTTCTCTATGCACAACGCACAGAAATTCACCGTCGGGCTGGTGCAGATGTCGGTCACGCCCGACTTAAATGCCAACCTTGAAAAAGCTGTCGCGCGCGTCGAAGAAGCTGCGCGCAGTGGCGCACAGGTCATCTGTCTGCCGGAGTTGTTTCGCTCACAATACTTCTGCCAGAAAGAAGACGCCGACCTCTTCGACCTTGCCGAGACGGTGCCCGGCCCGTCGACTGAAGCGCTCTCGCGCGTCGCTCGCGATCATCGCGTCACGGTCATTGCGCCGGTCTTCGAGCGCCGCGCCGTCGGGCTCTATCACAACAGCGCCGCCGTCATTAACGCCGAAGGCAAGGTCGCCGGCATCTATCGCAAGATGCACATCCCAGACGACCCGGCTTATTACGAGAAGTTTTACTTCACGCCAGGCGACCTCGGCTTTCGTGCTTTCGATACCGAGGTCGGTCGCATCGGCACGCTGATCTGCTGGGATCAGTGGTATCCAGAAGGCGCAAGGCTCACGGCCCTGCGCGGCGCGAACATCCTCTTCTACCCAACCGCCATCGGCTGGCATCCGCATGAGAAAGATGAGTTCGGCGCACAGCAGCGCGATGCATGGCGCACTATTCAACGAGCGCACGCTATCGCCAACGGCGTCTACGTCGCGGCGGTGAATCGCGTCGGCCACGAGAACCCTGCGGGCGGCGCGGGCGTCGAGTTCTGGGGCACCTCGTTTATCGCTGACCCGTTCGGCGTCGTTATCAGTGAAGGCTCAATTGATCGAGAAGAGATTCTCATCGGCGAAGTCGACACCAAACGCATCGAAGACGTGCGCCGCAACTGGCCTTTCCTGCGCGACCGGCGCATTGATGCCTACAGCGGCATCGAACGCCGCTTCCTCGACGATCAGCAATGAAGGTTACAAAAGCGACTGCGACCAGCAAGCCGCCGGCAGCGGCGGGCTACCAGATGCCTGCCGAATGGCAACGCCACGAAGCCACCTGGATAGGCTGGCCGCATAATCCTACCGACTGGCCCGGCAAGCTCGCGCCGATTCAATGGGTCTACGGCGAGATCGTCCGCAAACTCGCGCCCGATGAAGTCGTCCGCATCCTCGTCAACAATGAATTGCACGAAGCGCAGGCGCGGCGCGTGCTCGAAAAAGTCGGTGTTGATCTCTCGCACGTCGAGTTCTTTCGCTTTCCGACCAATCGCGGCTGGACGCGCGACTTCGGGCCGCTGTTTGTCCGGCGCGGCGGGCGGCGCGAGCGTACCGCCATCGTGCGCTTTCGCTTCAATGCGTGGGCCAAGTATCCGGACTGGCAGATGGACGATCAAGTGCCTGAGCTTGCGGCGCGAGCGCTCGGTTGCCCGATCTTTTATGCGAAGCTCGGCGGACGCGACATTGTTCTTGAAGGCGGCAGCATTGATGTGAACGGGCGCGGCACGATCCTCACAACTGAAGAATGCCTGCTCGATCCGTTGACGCAGACGCGCAATCCGAATCTCACGCGCGAAGAATATGAATCGGTCTTTGCGAAATTCCTGGGCGCGAAGAATACACTGTGGCTCGGACGCGGCATTGCCGGCGACGACACGCACGGCCACGTTGACGACCTTTGCCGCTTTGTGAACCCACATACGGTCGTGCTTTGCCGCGAGATGAATCCGCAGGATGACAACTACGCGCCGATGGCCGAGAACCGCGAGCGATTGCAGGGCATGCGGTTGGAAGATGGCTCACGCGTCGAAGTCGTCGATTTGCCGATGCCCGCGCCGCTTTATTTTCGCGGCCAGCGATTGCCTGCGAGCTATGCGAACTTCCACATCGCCAATGCGGCGGTGCTGGTGCCGACCTTCAACGATGTGAACGACCGCGTTGCGCTAGGCATTCTCAGCGAATTGTTTACGGATCGTCCGGTCGTCGGCATACATGCGGTTGATCTGGTCTGGGGACTCGGCACGCTGCATTGCCTGACGCAGCAACAGCCTGCGAAGTAGTTGACGGCCAGGGCCATTCAGTTGCCAATATCGAGAGGGCGATCAAACAGGGAGGCAGGGAGGCACGGAGATCGCACGGAGGTTTTCTCTGTGTAACCTTCGTGCCTCCCTGCCTCCGTGTTTTGCTTTCGTTCATTCTTTTGCCGAATGGAATGGCCCTGGCAGCGAACAACTCGGCGGCGCAATTCATTCATCATCTTCTTTGGCTTTGCGCGAGGTGACGGGCTAGAATTGAATCAGCCCGTATGCGCTTCATCAAGATCAAAGGAAAGCGGAATGATTAAAGCGAGATTCTTCGTTGCCGTCATCGCGGCGGCCAGTCTGTTTGCGGTTGCTTGCTCGAAGTCGAGCGCGCCCGGCGGCTGGACGGCGCTTGAGACAGATACCAGCGATGCATTTTTCAGCGTCAACTTCGTCAACCAGGATGTCGGCTGGCTCAACGGCCAGACAGACCGCAGCTACGTGCCGCCTGAAGGGGCCGACAACGAAAACGCCAACAAAGCGCCTAAACCGAAAGCGCCTGCCAAAAAGCCTGATGATCCGCTCAAGGCTAACCAGGGCTTCGAGGTCTTGCAGACGACCGACGGCGGCGCGACCTGGAAGCCAATCCCCGCGCAGTTCAAATACAAAATTCGCCAGGTCTGGTTCGCCGATCCGCTTAACGGGTGGGCGCTGTCGATTGACCGCGACATCCTGGCGACGACCGACGGCGGCGCGACGTGGACGACGCAGCGCAAGGCCGGCAAGATCCAAATGAAGATCACCGGCTACAAACCGCCGGAGATGGAACAGCCCGAACAGGTCGACAACCTGCGCTTCATCGATAAACAACATGGCTGGGCCTGGGGCGGCGGGCGCAAAGACGAATACACCGAACAGCCGGGCACTTTTCTGATCACCACAGACGGCGGCCAGCATTGGAACGAAACGCCTTTTCCGTTCGAGCAGACGGCGGCCTCGATCTTCTTCCTCAACCAGCGGACGGCGTGGGCCAGCGCCGATGACGGCGGCTTCTACAAAACGACCGATGGCGGCCTGAACTGGAACAAGGCGACCCGTCCGCCGGGCGATCTGGTCTATCGCAGCATCTTCTTTGCAGACGAAAATCATGGCTGGGCCGTAGGCCGCAGCGGGCGCATGGTGCGCACCGCAGACGGCGGCAAGACGTGGGAAAAACTTTATCAGGTGAAAGACGAATTCAAGATGCGCGCCGTATATTTCATCGACGCACGGCGCGGCTGGGCGGTCGGCGATGATGGCAAAATTCTTTACACCAACGACGGCGGCGACGAATGGTCGGTTGCGCCGACGCCGTTTCCCGCACGGCTGCTGCATGTCGTCTTTGCGAACGAGCGCACGGCTTACGCCGCCGGGTTGGATGGCATCGTCTGGAAGTACGAAGCCAGGTAGGGGCTAGGGGCTAGAGGCTAGTCAGAGGAATCCAGCGATGATTTGCTCTTTTTTAGAGAAGGGGACTATAGGTTGGTGCGGCCAGTCTCTAGCCTCTAGCCTATAGCCCCTGATTTGCGATGCTCAATGTTGTAATTTTTCGACATTTGGTCGTGAGGCATCTTGAAGACGGACGCGCCGCACTAAGCAAGTGGTGGTTCAGGACAATTTCTGCAAGGCAAACTGCGGGCGGCATTCTACAAATTAGGGGATAGTTGTCGCGCTACCGCGTATCATGAAAATGGTAGGCCGAGAATTGAGCGCGGGCGATGCCTAAATGAAATTTCTTGACACTGCTTTGAACGTCAAGTGAAAATATATGGGGCTGTCTACAAATGGGGATGCGGCAGCCCTTGAACAAAATGGTAAGAGGGTTCAGGTCTCTCCTTAAACTCTGAAACCCAGGTAGAGGTCGTAGCAGCAGGAGCTGGGAGAAAAAAAGGACATGCAACAACAGAAAGCCTTATTCGCTGACGCTTTCCTATATCAACCATCTATTATCAAGCGGCTGACCGCAGGGTTTTCCGAAGCCAGTCAGGAATTTCGCGAGAATCCAAAAGCGTTTGTCACCGGCGCCTTCAAAGGCGATGGAGTTGGCGGGCGGCTGCGGCAGGATCGTTTAATGCTCGGATTCGCCGTCGCCATGTTTGTCTTCGCCAGCATCATCGCGGCGATGCTCATCGCCTTCTGGATCAAGCACCACAACGCCGCCGGCGCGCAGGAAGAACTGGCGGTGGTGAAATTGATTGATCTGCCGCCGCAAGAGATCGACATGCCGAAGATGACCAAGAAGGCCGGCGGCGGCGGCGGCGGCGGACGCAATACGCCGACTCCTGCCTCGAAAGGGCAATTGCCGAAATTTACTTTGACGCCCCCTATCATCGCGCCGCGCCCGGAGCCGCAGCGCAGGCCGCCGTCACGGCCGGTGCAGGACACCAAACAAGGTGGCCCCAGGCTTGAACCGCCGCGCAATGCTGATATGCCGACGGGCGATCCGAAAGGCGTGCCCGGCCCGCCGTCGCCCGGTCCCGGCAGCGGTGGCGGCATCGGCAGCGGTAGCGGCGGCGGCATCGGCAGCGGCAATGGCACAGGTGCCGGCCCTGGGAATGGTTACAACATGGGCGGCGGCAACCCTGCGCTCGGCGGCGGCGACCGTAACGCCGTAGCCACTGCCGTTGATCAGCGCCCTGTGCCGCTGAATGCCCCGCAGCCGCGCTACACCGAAGAGGCGCGCAAGAACAAGATACAGGGCGTCGTGGTTGCCCGTGTGCTGGTCGGCGCGGATGGCGCGGTCAAGCAGGTGCGGATTACGCGCGGCCTGCCCGACGGGCTCGATGAGCAGGCAATTCAGGCGGCGCACCAGTTGCGCTTCCGGCCCGCGATGAAAGGCGGCCAGCCGGTGGCGTTCTGGCAATCCGTGCAAATTGAATTCAATTTGCGGTAAGCAGGAAATTGCCGAAGGCCGCGATTGCTTGATCAGTCGCGGCCTTCGCGCGTGATTCGATGCCTCCCACCGCGATGGCTCACCCTCTACATGGCTTCAGTAACGACAAGCGACTTTGTAGCGGCAGCGACAAACAGCGATGTGCCGCCGTTTTCGCTCATCGAGCAGAAGAGCCTGCTTGCGCGGTTGGCTGAAGAACTCGCTCGCACCTCGCATGAATTGGCGCGCGACCCGCGCGGCTTTCTCCGCGACCTGTTTGCCGACGACACCAAAGACGCGAAGCGCCGCCGCCGGATTTACTTTGGACTGGCAGGCGCGCTGGTGATTCACGCCGTGCTGCTGACCGTGATCGTCATGATCGGCTGGCGCAGTTTGACTGCGTCGAAAGAGGGGCCGCAGATCATTATGCTGCCGGGCTTCGGTCCAGCGTCGTCGACTGTGAAGGACTCGAAAGCCGACATCCCAAAAGGCGAAAAGAATGGCAGCGGCGGCAGCGGCGGCGAGACGCATTCGCCGCCTCCGACGAAAGGCCCATTGCCACCCTCGTTGCCCCAACCAATTGCGAAGTTGCCCGTGCCGAGCAAGCTGCTACCTAACTTGCCGGTTCAATCGCCGGTTGTCGGCCCGGACAGCCCGCCGCCGGCAGTCAATGTGCAGCCCGGCATTCCGAACGGGACAATTGCTGAAGCGCCGGCTCCCGGCGAAGGCCTTCGTGGGGGATCGGGCGGCGGCCCTGACACGGGCGCGGGCACGGGCAAGGGACCAAGCCCAGGGTCCGGCAATAACGGCGGTAATGGCACGACTGCCAGCAACGCCGGCTTGCCTAATGGCAAGAATGGCATCACCGGCCCGATCCCATTTAATCGCCTGAAAGACATTCCCGGCAGCACGGGTATTATCTGGATACAACGCCTGCGTGCGATCACTACACCCGAAGCGCAAGCCAACAAAGTCAGAGGCGAAGTCTGGCTGCGCGCAACCTTTAACGCCGATGGCACGATTACTGATATAGAGGTGCTCCATGAAGTGCCGTACATGACCGAATCGGTCATTGATGCGCTCAAGCGTTCCAGATTCCGTCCGGCTACCATAAACGGCCAGCCTATCACCTTGATCAATGTGACACTCAGAATTCCCGTAACCACCGAATTGTAGCATTCACTACGCTCAGCCATTTAATCCAGCTTCAGGGCAGGAACGCTTTGGGGATCGGCTGCGCTTGGCTTTCGTCCTGCCACTCGGCGGCGGTGATCCACCAGCGCGCGCCGTCGAAGTAAAGCTCGATGCTGTTGATGCCGCGCGCGACGGGCGGCCCATCGGCGGTTTGCCGCGATTCGTAGGTGCTGAAAACGTGAGCGATGTTGCCAAAAGCTTGCGTGACGCGATGTATCTCGCGCTCGAAGAAGCCTTCGCGCACCATGCTGTCGTTCGTCCAATCGACGTACTCCTGATGGCTGACGACGCGGGCGAAGGGCTTGCCCTGGCGCTCTTCGACGGCGACGAACTTGATTGCAGGAATATAGAGCGTGCGGTCGCGCGACCACTGGCGAGGACTACCCGCAGGGCCGGAGATCACTTCGTAAAACGCCGCGATGATGCCGTCAAGCGTGCTCACGTCCGTGGCGCGCGGCGCGATCTTTTCAACACGAACGTGCGGCTTCTTCGGCGCGCGGCGCTGCGGGGTGGCAAGCGCCGGCGATGCCGTAACGATGACAAAGGCCGTGACCATCAGAATCGCCAACCCGTGAGGCTTCGTCTTTGAGCGCATAAATTCTCTCTTTCGATTGATGTAGCGCAAGGCGGTTCGCTGGCGCATGGACTCGCGCGAGTCTATGCGCAAGCTAACCGCCTTGCGCCACATGCAAACCGCTTTAATGATTGAGCCACTGCCCGGTCGCGCGTCACGCCAGAAGTTCGCGGCGCAGGCATTCGCAGATCGGTTGCAGGCGATAAAGTGCCTGTCCGATATTCGCCGAAGGGCACAGTTCGACGATGACGAAGTAATCGCGCTCGACCACCTGCGCAATGAAGCTGGCGCTGTCGTATTGCAAGACCAGATAGGCGGCGCGGCCAGCTTCTATGCGCGAGGCAATCGCGCGACTGTTTTGCAGCACGACGGCAACGTAAGCGCTGCGCAACCGCAAGCGCTCGACCTGACTCTCATTAACGGCGTGCCACTGCACAGCCTCGCCGGCAGATTCAAGCAAGACCGCGCCGCTCGCGCCTTCGACGCTGGCAACCAGTTGTTTGAGCAATTCTAAAAACGGCACGCTCATGTGTGAACATTGCGGTCTGCAATAATCTTCGGCGAGATTATAATGGCCCGCAGCAGCGGCAGCCATAGCTTTCCGGGCGCGCGCTTGCGGCCTGCCGGGCTGTGATAAAATGCGGACGAAATTCAGACTTTCTCTCCACTGCTTCAGTCTATAAGCATGAAGCGGATGGAGGGTTTATCTTTCGGATAGGCGCAGCTACTTGGATTTGAGCGATACGCAATTAATCGAGCGCACATTGGGAGGCGAACCCGATGCCTTCAATATGCTGGTGCGCCGCTGGGAGCGACAAATCTACGGCCTGACGTTGCGTATGCTGGGACGCGACGAGGAGGCCCGCGACGCGACGCAGGAGACGTTCTTATCGGCCTACCGCAATCTCTCGAAGTTTCGTGGCGAAGCCAAGTTTTCATCATGGATTTATCGCATCGCCTTGAACATCTGCAACACACGCTTGCGTGGCCGTGCGCGCAATATCATCTCGCTTGACGAGCAGCGCGAAGCGAGCGGCTTTGAGCTGGCCGCCGATACCGAAGACCTCGGCAACCACATCCAACAGGAGCAGGTGACGCGCGCCGTGCGCCGCGCCTTGCAGGGATTGCCGGCAGAGATGCGGCAGGTCATCGTGATGAAGGAGTATGAAGGATTGAAGTTCTCCGAAATTGCCGACATTCTCGGCCTGCCTGTATCGACGGTGAAGACGCGAATGTATACGGGACTTTCGGAACTCAGAAAGCGGCTGGAACACCTGCGCGAAGCCATGTGATGCAGTGGGGAAGCCGGGCGGCTTGGATTACCGGCCCGAATCGAAGTGGGAGCGTGTCCAGGAAGTGAGTGGTGACAAGATGAACGAAGCAAACAAGACCCCGGCTTGCGATAAGCATGAGGCGCTGATCGCATACCTCTACAAAGAAGCGACGCCGGACGAAGCGCGCCGCTTTGAAACGCACCTGCACGACTGCGCCGCGTGCCGACAGGAACTCGCGGGCTTTGAGCGCGTGCGCGAACAGTTGCAGCAATGGCAGGTCGTCGACTTGCCCATCGTGCGCGTCGTCGCCGACCCGCAAACGGCGCGCCGGTCGTTTCTCGCCGTGCTCAAAGAGCTATTCACGGTCATGCCGATCTGGGTAAAAGCCGCCAGCGTCGCGGCGATGGCCTTGATCATTCTGGCGTTGACCGGCACAAGCGTGAGCCTTGGCCGCGACGGCTTTTCCTTCAGCGCCAGAATGATTGGCAGCCAGTCAACGGTTGATCCGTCTGCGCCGGTTGCCAGTCCACAAGCGCGGTTCGTCAACGACGAACAGCTTGCTCAACTGCGGGCGAATCTGGCGACGCTCGTGTCGCAGAAGATCGCTGAAAGCGAGCAGCAGCAAAAAGAAGCGTTGAAGGCGGAACTCGTCAGCTTGCAATCGGAGCTTCACAATATGCGCTCGGCTGATCTGGCGAAGATCGTCGCGCGCGTTCAGGAACATCAATCGCGTCTGCAAACCATCGAGCGCGATCTCGACCGCCGCGAAGGCTCAGACCTGACGGACATCCTGTTCAGCGAGATGATGACCAGACCGCATAGACAGACGAGCAACACGCCAGGAGGCGGCGATTAATCGACGCTTGAGCTAAGGGCTCAACCACTACTGCAGCGCCGTTTGGCGAACCGTTGGAAGCCCTCGCGCGGATTGGGGAGAGTCCGCCGCGAGGTGCGCGGGAAAAGGGGAGAGTTCACGCGCTTTTTAACCAACCCTTCATCATAGGCGCTGTAGTCATTTTGCGTGGTGCGTGATGCGTGATGCGTGGTGCGTGATCAGCAGCAAGACAATGTGAATAAGGATTTCAGTAACAGCCTGGCACTCGCCGTTCTTCTGGTCACGCACCACGCACCACGCTTCACGTTCTGCTGTCGCCCGCCATAGAAAAATCCGCTACAATGCGCTCCATGAGCATCCTCGATCAAATTCGCGCGCGCGCCGCTGCTGATCCGCAACACATCGTCTTGCCTGAAGGCGAAGATGACCGCACAGTGCGGGCTGCGGCGCTCATCGTCGCCGAGCGTCTCGCCCGCGTCACGCTCATCGGGCGCGAAGAGGTGATTCGCGACAAGGCGGCCCGTCTCAGTGCCGACCTGACTGGCGTTGCCCTGCTCGATCACGCCCGCGCGCGCCAGCGTGAACGCTACGCTGCGCGCTATCACGAGATTCGCCGCGCCAAAGGCGTGACCCTCGAAGAAGCGCACCGGCAGATGAACGATCCGCTCTACTTCGGCAATATGATGGTGCGCGAAGGCGACGCCGACGGCAGCGTCAGCGGCGCGACACACACGACCGGCCATACGGTCAGTTCCGCCTTGCGCTGCATCGGCGCGAAGGCTGGCCTCAAGGTGGTGTCGAGCTTTTTCGTGATCGTCGTTCCCAACAGTCAGCTTGGCGAAAGCGGCACGTTTATCTTTGCCGACTGCGCCGTCATCATCAATCCGGGCGCGGCAGAGCTGGCCGAAATCGCTATCGCTTCGGCAGACTCTGCGCGCGCCTTGCTCGGCGTCGAGCCGCGCGTCGCTCTGCTCTCATTTTCGACTAAAGGCAGCGCCAAACACCCTTTGATTGACAAAGTCGTTGAGGCGACAAAGACGGTGCGCGCCCGCGCGCCGCAGATTCTCGTTGATGGCGAACTGCAACTCGATGCCGCATTGATCCCCGACATCGCCGCGAGCAAAGCGCCGGGCAGCCACATCGCCGGGCGGGCGAATACGTTGATCTTTCCAGACCTGCAAGCCGGCAACATCGGTTATAAGCTGGCCGAGCGGCTGGCCGGGGCTACCGCCGTCGGCCCTGTGCTGCAAGGACTGGCAAAGCCTGCCAATGACCTGTCGCGCGGCTGCAAGGCCGAAGACATACGCGATACCGTGGCGATCACTGCCGTTCAGGCTCAGGCCATCAACCGCCAGGCGAGCCGTTAGCCTGTTTCGGCAAGCCAGAGATGTCGCGCCATCCCTTTGATCATCGCTTTGACCGCGCCGCGCCAGCGCTGCATCGGGCCACCTACAAGATTTCATACAAATTTTTCTTCATTACCCGCCGAAAATATTGACAGCCCGCCTGTCGGAAAATATAATTAGCACTCTCGACAAGAGAGTGCTAATACTTATGCCAACCAGGCCAGATCGGCAGAGCAATTTTCTAACTCGAAAGGAGTGTAAACAGTATGTCTAGTATCAAACCGCTTCAAGATCGCGTGATCCTCAAACGCATTGAGGAAGGGGAGCAGATTCGCGGCGGCATCATCATCCCGGACTCCGCCAAAGAGAAACCGCAAGAGGGCGAAGTGATCGCCGTCGGCGAAGGCAAGAAACTCGATAACGGCGAGCGCGTGCCGCTGGATGTCAAAGAGGGCGACCGCGTGCTGTTCGGCAAATATGCCGGCACCGAGATTAAACTCGACGGCGACGATTACCTCATCATGCGCGAAGACGACATTCTTGGCGTCATCGAACGCGCCAGCGAAACCACGTCCAAGAAGGCAGGCAAGTAAGGATTCTTAT
>JBBWZK010000468.1:0-16951 GCA_039648975.1 Blastocatellia bacterium | reverse complement strand
TGCTTGGCGGCCAGGTGCTGTTGACTTGTAGTGGTCATTACAATACCGCCGGTGATGGCTGAGAGCATCGCCATGATGCCGACCAACAGAATCGTCACCGCGACCATCATGTCAACGTATGAGAAGCCCGCCTCGCCAGAATCGCGATGCCTCGCCGCGCCGCCGCGCATCTCTTGCCTTTTGCCTTTTGCCTTGTCGCGCATCAACGGCCTCCTGCGTCAAAGCTCGTGCCGTCAAACTTCCACACGCGCACCGAACCGCTCGGCCCGAACAGCGTCACGGCGCGCACCAGGCGCTTGTCGATATTCTGGCTGTTGGCCGGCGAGAAAAAGAGTGTCGCGCTCATCAGGTTGCCGTTCGTGTCAACCACCGAGCCATCGCTGCGGAAGCGCGCTGTCCAGAGATTGCTGTTATAAGCCGCCGCCGGGTAGTTGTAAGGCGCTGCCGGCGGCCCCAGCGGCGTTCCATCGAAGACCGGCGGATCAAGGTTCACTTCATCCATCAACACATCGCGGCGGACTTCGCGTTCGTCGCCCTGCGGCAATTTATTTTCGTCAATGATCTGTATGAGGCGATTGGCGCGATCAATCTGCACGCGGAAGATCTGGCGTTGCGACAGGGCGCGTTGATAAGCGTCGCGCAGAAAGTTGGCCGTCTGCGCCGCCGCGTCTTCGCTGCGATAAGCGCGACGGTGCGGCGACAGCATAAAGACAGAGATGGCCGTCAAGGCGATGACGAGCGAGGCGACGATGAGCAATTCAATCGTTGAAAAGCCCGCCGCTTGCGCCCGGCCCATGGTCTTTAATTTCTGGCTGGCCTGCTTCATGTAAACTTCCCTGATGAGATCACTATGTGTGCGGCGGTTGATTTTCATCGTCTGCCGGGCGCGCGGTGGGATGCACTGGCAAACAACGCGCTGCGATCAATGTGTGCGAATGAGGAGCGATGATCTGCTTATCGCCGCGCGCCTTCTAAGGCAAGCAAAAGGCCATGCGGCGCGTCGGCGATGGTTGTTCAGCAGAACCATACGCGGTGGTGTGTCAGCTTTTCAGTTTTGGCGACAATCAATGATTCATTCCCCGAACAGGGCGCAGGCGTCAGGCGGTCGCTGCCAATAATGTTGCAGTTTTGGTCATGCAGGCGGGTGAGGGTGGCACTAAAGCTCACATTGGCGGAATCGAGCGACACAGAAATAAAGAGACACGGGGACGCGGCGAAGGGGAGACGCGGAGAGGAAGGATGCTGAACCGCGATGAGCGAAGATATAAAGGCGGCCTGATTGAATCTATCGCCGCGTCCCCGTGTCTCCGCGTCGCCGTGTCCAGATTATCTTTACTTGAAAATATCCTTGCAGTCGTTGCCGGCGATGCGATCCTGTATGCAGCGCAGCATCAGGTCTTCCAATTCGCCGCGCGAGGACAGTTGTATCCACTCCTGGCCGGCAGCGCCATCGGTCAGTCCTTCAAAGCGGGCATAGGCGCCGACCTGCGCCGTGCGCGGCGTTGCCGGCGACACCTGGAAGCGCAGCACGTAACGGCCTTTGCTCCAGTTACGCGGGTCGCGTTCGGGCATCTCCGAATATTGCTTAAGCTGGCTCTTTGACGGAATGCCTTTGGTGAAGATGACCGGCTTGCTGATCAGCGTGCATTCGCCTGTCGTGGCGCTGCAATCTTCCTTGTCGAGCGGAATTTCGCGCGTCTCCAGCATTTGCTTGATGATGGTGACGGCTTCATCGCGGGTCGCGCTCATAATCGAAGGATTCGGCAGCGGCTTGGCCGTCTTGGGTTTGTTGAACTGAATCTGCGCGGCGCAAGTCACAGTGAGAAACAGACACGCCAGACCGGCACGCAAAATCGGCGTCAGGCGCAGTGCGAACGATAGCTTGAACATTAATGTAACCCTCTGATCAACGATCAATGAACGATAGCAGCGGCCCAGGCTTTCTTCAAGCTGACGGGCCCGTCAGCCATATAGGGAACCATGCGCCGCAGGTTTCTTGCGCCTGTTTGCCGATTGCGCATTCGCACGCGATTAGATTAACCTTTTCCTTGCCTGAAAGAATCAACACCAAACGGAACACATAAATATGTCGACTACGATTCAACGCATGCTCTGGGTTATGGCCGCCGTCCTGTTCATCGCCGCTTCATCAAGCGCCCAGCAAACGGCAGCGCCGCGCGCCGTCGTGCCGTTCACGACTTACGCCTTCGGCGATATTTATATAGGCGAAACCATCAGCCAGATCTTCGTCATTCGCAATGAAGGCAATGCCGATTTGCTGATCAAGGATTTTGTTGGCGCTTGCGGTTGTGAAGTCCTTGGCGTCGACCGTGTCATTGCGCCCGGCAAAGAAGGCAGCGCGCGCATAGAGGTCAGCACCGTCTCGCAATCAAGCGGCGAGTTGTTCAAGATCGCCACGTTATATACCAACGATCCGCAGCGGCCCACCATCAGGTTCTCGCTGGCGGCCAACATACTGACCAGCGGCAATGGCGGCCCGGTCATGGGCGTCGAATTACGCGCCGGCAAGCACATCGGCCCGGTCTTTGTCGGCCCCGATACGAGAACCGGCCTTGTCGCTGCGCCGGGCAAGAGCGGACGCGCCGAGTTCACCATCACGGTCGAACGCGGCCCGCTCAATGTCCAGCGCGTCGAAAGCACCAGCAAAGCAATCAGCGCCCGCCTCGAAACCATCGAGCCGGGCAAGCAATATAAGATCATCGTCGAAAGCTTGCCCACAGAGGCCGTCGGCTCGTCTCAAGAGCAACTGCGCGTCGTCACAGACAGCCCGGCGCTGCCGAGTTTTCCGCTGTTCGTTCGCGATATTGTTCGCCGCGATACGTAGCACAAGGCGATTAGATGGTGCTACAGACGCAGGGCGCTGAACCGCAGTCCAGCGCCCTGAACGGCAGCCGCCGGTTTAGAAATCCAGGCGGAAGCCCAACTGGAAGGTCAGCGGACGTCCCACCGGTGGGCCGAAGCCCGGCCCGTACAACGTCACAGGCTGGCGGAATGTGCCCGCAGAGGTCGCAACGCTAAGTCCAAACCGATTGGCAAGCGATAGGTTGTCGGTATTGAACAGGTTGTAAAACTCCGCATACGGTTTGATCTTGAAGCGCTCGCCGATGCTGAAGACGCGTGTCGCTCGCAGATCGACGTTGAAGTAACGACCGCTGCGCGTCTCGACGACATTGCCGTTCTCATCAACGATGAAGCCCTTGCGCGTGTTGTTGACTTTGATTTGCCGGCAGCCCAGCGGGTTCAGCGCCGCGAGCGCGGCTGAATCGCCACGCGCCGCAAAGACCGCCGCCAGGTCTGCGCCTTCGCAGAGGCGATCAACGGTTGCGCGCCCATCGCCGTCCACATCGAACCCTGTGTTGAGCGAGTAAGGACGCGAACTGGCCAGTTGAACGATGGGCGAAAGCTGAATGCCCCATCGCATATTGAACACGCCGCTGGCAACTATCCGATGACGTTCATCGATGCGTGTCGGCCCGAACTCCTCCGGCATGAATTGCTGCTCAGGCGTGATCGCAATGCCATTGCCTGTGTATGAAGCGGTCGGCTGGCCGCCCCACGATCTTGAGCTCGACAGCACGTAACTGACCTTGAACGTCATGCGGCGCGTGCGCGCTTGAAACGAAGTCGTCCAACTGTCAAACATCGAGCGGTTGGTCGTGGTGAACATATTGATCTGGCTGAGCCGCCCTGCGCCCAACCCTGCATCGACAAACGCACGGTCGAAGAATCGCGTGCCCGCGCCGTTGACGCACGCAGCCGAGTTCGGCGTCGAGCCTGGGAAGGCCGGATCGCAAATGCTGCGAATCTGCGGATTGATGTTCTGCACGCGGTTCTCGTGTATCCCTAAGGTGTGAACGTAATCGCTCGACAGTACATACCTCTCGCCGATGGTCTTCTGGAAGCCAAGCGAAAACTTCTGCACATATGGATCCTTCATGCCCGGATCGTTGATGCGCCCGAAGCCGCCAAACTCCAGATCCGTGTTGTTGATCGTGGCTGGGCGCGGCAACGGATCGACGCCGAAACGGAAATTCGCGAGATCGCCGACGCCGACCGCCGAGTTCACACGATCAAGCACCGTCTGGTAGATCGTCGGGTTGGTTTGCTGCGTCGCAAAGAGCGTGAGGTTCTGGAAGATTTGATCGTAGAAGATGCCGTAACCGCCGCGTATGACCGTGCGGCCATCGCCTGTCGGGTCATAAGCGAAGCCGAGGCGCGGCTGAAATTCGGCAAAGCCCGGCGTCGTGCGCTTCAGCTTATCGGCATTGCCGGCGATCATCTGCGCGCGCTCGTTATCCAGTTGCTTGAGAATCTCTATGGTGCGGTTGTTCGTCTGATCGACCAGCAGATGGATGTTGGCATCCCAGCGCAGACCGAGATTGAGCGTCAGCCGCTTGGAGACTTTGTAATCATCCTGCGCATAGAAGGCCAGTTGATGAATGCGCGGTTGCGCGGTATCGCCGTTGCCTGTAGCAAAGGTGATCTCTCGCACAGCGCCCGGCGTCGCGAAGCCTTGCGGGTAGAGCGCACGGTTGTTCTGTATGGTCAGCGGATCATCGAAGAAGATGACCTGATAACCATTCGCGCCGAAGAAGAAGGAGCCGCCGAGATTGGTGTTGATGTAGTTGGTGCCGGCTTTCAAACTGTGCGCGCCCGCCTGCCACGCGAAGTCATCGCGGAACTGGTACTTGCGCACGGTGGTCATCTGCGGCACGTTGACGTTCGCGCCCGATGTCACAGAGGGGAAAGTGAGGTTTGGATTATCGGTGACGCCAAGAATCTGATTGACGAAGTTCTGGAAGTGGAAGGTCAACACATTCACCTTCGTCGGGCTGATCGTGTAGGTGTGGTTGAGCACGAAGCTGTGCAGGCGATTGTTATTTGTGTTACCGCCAGTCAAATCAGCCGGCAGGCCCGGATCGACCTGGTCATTGGGAGAATTGTTCCGCTGATAAGAGTAGCGATAAAACATCGATTGCTTTGCGCCGAGGCGCTGATCAACCTTGGCTGTGAGCAGGTGATCGTTATACGGCGTCGGAATCTGCGAGTCTGCCGTGACTCCGGGAATCGCGGCAATCTGCGCCACCAGCCCCGCAGGGATGAAGAGATTCTGCCGTTCGCGGAATCGTTCATACGCGCCGAAGAAGAAGAGCTTGTCTTTGATGATGCGCCCGCCGAGGCTGCCGCCGAACTCTTCGCGGTTGAAGTCGGGCTTGTCGCTCAGACCCGGTGCCAGAGGCGTGCCGCTGGCCTCGCGCGCGTCTTTATCGCGGCGCTCAAAGAAATCCAGCTTGCGCATATCCTGATTGCGGAAGTTGAAGAAGCCCGATCCATGCAGGTCGTTGCTGCCGGACTTGGTGACGACGTGGACGACGCCGCCGACGGCGCGACCGCTTTCCGCCGTCCAGCGATGCTGAAGCACCTGGAACTCCTGTATGCTTTCATAAGCGAAGTTCTGCAACAGGCTGCCGACCACATTATCTTTGTCATCGCCGCCATCAACATTCACATCAAGCTGGCGGCCATCGCCGCCGCTGAAGGCGATGTTGCCGACACGCGTCCTGGTCGGATCGAAAGAGCCGACCGGGCGCGCTTCCGGCAAGATGGTCGAGAGGTTGGCGAACGTGCGATTGAGCAGCGGCAGGTTCTGCACTTCAGTTGGAGAGATCACGCCGCCGATCTCTGAGCGTGTGGTTTCGATCAATGGCGAAGCGCTCTGCACTTCGACGGTCTCGGTCACGCCGCCGGCTTTGAGATCGAAGTTCAGCGTCGGCTTAGTGCCGACACCCAGCTCGAAATCTTTTTGCAGCGCCCTGGAAAAGCCGCTTGCCTCGACGGTGATCTCATAGGTTCCAGGCGGCAATTGCGCCAGCGTGTACTCGCCTGAATCGTTGGTTGTCGTCGTGCGCGTCAGGCCCGTGGCATTGTTTTTTGCCGTCACCGTCGCGCCGACAACGACGTTGCCTTGCGGGTCAAGCACGCGGCCCGTCACATCGCCGGTTGAAACCTGAGCCAGCACGACACTGCTCAATAAACTACTGACAAGGAGAAAAGACAAGAGTCTGCGGAAGAATATCCCGGTGGGTCTATTCATTACACACCTCGGCAAGGCGAATCTTTGGTGAGGGCACACCAGCAATGTCCGTGACCGCAAGCCAGCACCTTGGGATCACATTGCTATCGCGATTCGGCCTTGATGACCATATTGGCTTAGAGGCGGGCAATTAACATTCCATCGTCAAGCAGCCGTGAGGCTGCGGATTAACCGCTTGCGATCAGGCGACTTGAAAGGGGCAGGCGGTTATGGCATCTGAGCGGTAAACCAGGCTGGGATATGAAATTCTGGATTTTCCTCCAAAAATCTGCATGGGGTTGCGTCGTTCCTGAAAAGTCAATTTGCGGACGGAAATTGATGATCAATGAATTAGGGTAGTAGCGAAAAGAGAATGTCGAAAATGTCGCGTAGCGGCAATTGAGTTTAGGCAGGCATTTCAATGCCTGTATACAGCGGTGCAACCATCATTGCGTCGCGTAGCGACGACTGAATGTCCCCTGATTCAGTCGTCGCTACGCGACGCGCGATCACGTTCGCCACAGATTCCAGGCGTTGAAACGCCTGGCTAAGTTCATCCCGCCACGACGTGGCGACACCTCGCGTTATTCGCTTACTGACGGCTGCTTCATCATCGGGTGACGCGGACGAGTAGCTCTGTGCCGCGTTCGAGTTTCAATTCTTTGCTGCCCTGCACGGCCAGCGAGCCCGCGCCCGCCGCGCCGCCGACGATCAAGCCGATGGCTGCGCCTTTGCCGCCGCCGGCAATGCCGCCGATGATCGCCCCGGCCACCGCACCGATGCCGCCGCGTTTAACCGCCTGCTTGCCGCGGCTGCCCGATTGAACGCGCCCTTCTTCGTCAACCTTGCTCGACTCCGAATCCGCGTCATAAACGCGCACCACCTGGCCGCGCATCGCGCTGCTGCGCCCTTCGCGAAGCTCTACGGAATCGAACGCCAGGTTCATGGTCGTGCGGCCTTGGACGGTGCCGGACTTGCGGATGGCGCTGATGTGGCCACGCACCGTCGCCTCATCATAGCGCGAGGGATTGACAACGGTTGCCGTGAAGCGGTCGCCGACGCGCGAATCTTTGCTCGACAAATCGTCATTGAGCCGGACGCGCAGATTCGTGCCCACAGGAACGACAGTCGCCCCTCGGGTCGCTCCTCGGGTCGGTACACGGCTGGGGCGCCGCCGCACCCTTGCCCGTTGCGGCGCAGTCTTGGTCGCCGATTCCAGACTTCCGGCTTGAGCGGCTGCCCGACTTGACAGGGGATGCGGCGCAGCCTGCGCTGCCCAATCCGCAGTCAAGTCGGGCAGGCTGCTCATCAACATAGCCGCCGCCAGTGAAAGTAATGTCAACCGCATAGAAACTCTCTTCATCGTTCGTCTCCTTAATCAATGGACTCTGCCTGAACTGCTGATAGAAAGGTTCGAGTCTGAAAGCAATTCTTCACTCCAATCATAATCGACGACCTATAAGGGTAGCAAAAGCACTCGGCGGCTGGCTATAATCGTTTGCCACCGGTCATTCACTATGCCGGACGGCAATGGCTCTAATGCATTTATCAAAATCCCAAAAACTGGCGTTCGCGCTGCTGGCCTTTGCCGGCGTCATGATGCTTCACTCTCTACTGCGCCCATCAGCGCGCGCCGACGCAGCGACGGCACGGCAAAGCAACCAGGCGGCGTCGGCCCGCGATGAAAGCGCTCTACGCTTGCGGCGCGGCGTGATCGATACCAGCACGCGGCGCGACCTCGACACCTCTGCGCAAGACCGGCACAAGCAGAGCGCTGAACTCGCCGCCGCCAGCCGCGCCGCGTCAGGCGAGCTACGCCTTGTGCAATTCGCCGGGCCGATCAAACGCCAATGGTTTGCCCGTCTCGAAGCCACCGGCGCAGAGATTGTCGGCTACGTGCCGAATGACGCTTACTTGATTCGTGTCACGCCCGCCGCGCTTCATCGTGTGGCGATGCTGGATGCGGGCGAGATGGCCGACGACGCGCGCCCGATTCGCTGGATGGGACGGCTCGAAGCCTTGCACAAGCTTGATCCGGGGTTCAGCAACGAGATGCTTGCAGGCCGCATCAATGCCGGCGTCGACGTTGAAATCGAATTGCTCGATGGCCTTGGTATCGAACAATCCATTGCGCAGATCGTCGCCCGATCAGCCCGCGTCATCCGCGAACCGCGCCGCTTTCTCAAGTTCGTCGTGCTGACGGTAAACATGGCCGCCGATCAGTTGCTCGACATCAGCGAATCGAGCGATGTCCTTTGCGTCAATCCAGCGCGACCGTTCATCGCCAAAGACGAGCGCAGCGCGCAGATCATTGCCGCCAATCTCACGGCTGACGGGACGCAACCCGCAGGGCCGGGTTATATGGATTGGCTGGCGGCGAAGGGCTTGAACACGCCGCCCGATTTTGCGATTGACGTGAGCGACACAGGCCTTGATCGCGGCACGATCAACGACTTTTCGGTGCATCCTGACTTTCTCGACGCCAACGGCCACAGCCGTGTGGTTTATAGCTTCAACTACGGAAATGACGGACAGGTTGATGATCGGCGCGGTCACGGCACGCTCATCGCTTCGGTGGCCGCAGGGCTTGGCGCGAGTGACCGCGAAGATACCAGCGGCTACAGACTTGGCACGGGCGTTGATCCGCTGGCGCGCATCGGCGTGTCGCGCATCTTCAACCAATCCGGCGGCGTCTGGTCGCGTTTGAGTTTCACCAGCGTCGTCTCGACGGCTTACAGCAACGGAGCGCGCATCTCGAATGATAGTTGGGGCAATGGCGCGAACAACTACGACGCGACGGCGCAGGAGTACGACGCGCTCACACGCGACGCGCAGCCACAGGTCGAAGGCAATCAGGAAATGTTGTTCGTCTTCGCGGCAGGAAACGACGGCGCGGGCGGCCACATCAGTTCGCCCGGCACGGCGAAAAACGTCATCACCGTCGGCGCGAGCGAAAACTACCGGCCCGATGGCATGGTTTCGTGCAACCTCGATGGCCAGGGGGCTATAGGCCCCGACGGCGCTAACAATGCCCTTGATATCCTGCGTTACTCATCAGGCGGGCCGACCGTCGACGGGCGTATGAAGCCTGATCTCACCGCGCCCGGCACACACGTTTATGGCGCGGCGTCGCGCGCGCCGATGTTCAACGCCAATGGCTTGTGTCCGGGCGTGCCGATCTATCAACCGCCCGGCCAGCAGTTTTATACGTGGTCGTCAGGCACCAGCCTGTCAACCCCGCACGTCACCGGCGCGGCTTCACTAGTCAGAAGATTTTTCACAGGGGGCAATCTACTGGGTGATGACCGCGCGCCGTCGCCGGCGATGACGAAAGCCTTTCTGGTCAACGCGGCGACTTATATGACGGGTGAAAACGCCGGCGGCAACCTGCCCGCTGAACGTCAGGGTTACGGCCTGTTGAACCTGTCGCGTGCCTTTGACGCAACCGCGCGTCAGCTTGTAGACCAGACCGAGCTTTTTACTGAGAGTGGCCAAAGTTACGAAATCGCCGGCTCGGAAGCCGACCGTTCGCAGCCGCTGCGCGTGACGCTCTGCTGGACGGACGCGGTCGGCTCGCTGGTTGGCCCGGCGCTGGTCAATGACCTTGATCTCGAAGTTCATATCGGCGATGCGGTAGTCTTTCGCGGCAATCATTTTGAAGGCGCACTGACGACCGAAGGCGGCGACGCGGATCGATTGAACAACATTGAATCGGTGATCATTCCGGCAAGCGCGATTCCCGAAGGCTTCGCGGGTAATTTTAAGATTACGGTGCGCGCCGCAAACATTGCCGGCGACGGCGTGCCGGGTAACGCAAGCGCTCTCGATCAGGACTTCGCGCTGGTCGTCGCCAACATCGCCGCGCCGCTGGTGGAGCCGCCGCCCAAGAAGATTCCCGCCATCACCAGTGTCACTTATGTGAAGAAGAGGATTACCATCACAGGCCACGACTTCACGGCAACGGCGAAGGTCGAAATCAACGGCAAGCTGATCGATCAGCCGTTCATATTCGACGCCGCGACGAATTCATTCAGCCTGAAGTTGAAGGCGAAAAAGTTAAACCTGAAGGACGACAACCAGATCGTGTTGATTGAAAATGGCGAGCGCTCGCCGTCATTCGCTTTTCGATGGCAATGACCGTTACGGCTAAGGAAGTGGCTTCATGCCGCATCCACCTCGATTTCGAGTTTGCCGATCTGCGGCAGGATGGTGGCAATAGGCGGCTCAAAATGAAGTTCCAGTGCTTCGCGCAGATTGGCCGTCGCTTCATCAGGTGATTCGCCCTGACTGGCAACGTCAACTTCGAGACATTGAGCGACGAAGAGATCGTCTTCCTGCGTGATCGTGTAGGTAAATGCTCGTTTCATGCTTGCTCCCTGACCAGCACACTTCTACAGCCGGATATTGTAGTAGCGAATCTTACTGTTGAGCGTCGTCGTGTTCATGCCGAGCAGCTTGGCGGCGCGCGATTGATGGCCGCCGGTGATCTCCAGAGCGCGGCGGATCAACTCGATCTGAAAGCGATTCACTTCGTCGTAAAAGGAGATGCCGCGCGACAGGTCGATCTGCGTGGCGAGCCGCTGGCCGCCGGTCTGCGCGTTGGTCTTCTGCGGATTCAATACCTCTTCACGCATATCTTCGCGGCGCAACTCGCCGGCGCGCGCAATGATGACGGCACGCTCGATGACGTTTTCGAGTTCACGAACGTTGCCCGGCCAGTGATAAGCTTCGAGCGCCGACAGCACGTCAGGACTGAGCTGATCGGTAAGCTGGCGATTATTTTCTGCGGCGTATTTGCGAATGAAATGTTTGGCCAGCGGCAGTATGTCTTCGCGGCGCTCTCTGAGCGGCGACAGGTTAATCGAAATGACATTCAGGCGATAAAACAGATCTTCGCGAAACGCGCCTTCATCGACCGCCTGTCGCAGATCGACGTTGGTCGCGGCGATGATGCGCACATCCACCTGCCGGCGCGTCGTATCGCCGAGCGGCGTGAAATCTCTTTCCTGAATGACGCGCAGCAGCTTGGCCTGCGTCTCCATCGAAATCGTGCCGATCTCATCAAGGAAGATCGAGCCGCCGTCGGCGACTTCAAAGTAACCTTTTTTAGCCGCGACCGCGCCGGTGAAAGCGCCGCGCACATAGCCGAATAATTCGGATTCCAGCAATTCGCTCGGCAAATTCGCCGAGTTGACTGTGACGAAAGACTTATCGGCGCGCTGGCTCATGTTGTGAATGGCGCGGGCAATCAACTCTTTGCCGGTGCCCGATTCGCCGGTGACCAGCACCGTTGTGCGCGCCGGCGCGACCTGCTCGACGAAGGCGAGAGTCTCCAGCATCTTCTCGCTGCGGGCGATGATTTCGCGTTGTTCCGTGCTGCGCTTGAGAGTTTGTTTCAGCGTGCGCCGCTCTTCGTCTTTGCGGCGGCGGCGCAGACCGCCGGCAACCAGCCTGAGAATCTCGCGGTTGTCGAACGGCTTGGGGATGACTGTAAACGCGCCGCGCTGCATCGCCGCGATGGCCGTATCGAAGGTCGCATAAGCCGTGATCATGGCGATGACCACTTCGGAGTCGAGCTTGAGGAGTTCTTCGAGCGTGCGCAATCCGCCGATGCCCGGCATGGACACATCAAGCAAGACCAGATCGAAGGGGCGCTGTTGAAACTTGTCCAGCCCCTCTTCGCCGTTGCGCGCCAGGTCGACTTCGTAGCCTTCAGCCACGAGCAGGCTGTCGAGAACGTCGCGTATGACCTCTTCGTCATCGACGACGAGAATACTTCCTTTTTTTGCCATAGAAGAAAATGTTACCAACTGGCAGCCTGCATCTGCCAGTGAATCGCACGAGTGAGTGATGATGGCGGAAGGCTTAATCGCTCGCGGCTTGCATCTGGCGCGAGAAGGCGGTGGGAAGCTTGATGGTGAAGTGCGCGCCTTCGTTGGGGCGGCTCTCGACGAAGATGCGCCCGCCGTGCTCTTGAATGATGCCATACGACAGGGCCAGCCCTAAGCCTGTGCCCTGGCCGACCTCTTTGGTCGTGAAGAACGGATCGTAGATGCGCGCGATATGTTCGGGCGCAATCCCCATGCCGTTGTCGCGAAAGTCTATCACCAGCGACGTGTCGACCGCTCGCGTCGTGATCGTCAAACGCCCGCCCGCAGGCATGGCGTCGCGCGCGTTCAGCGCCAGATTCATGAACACCTGTTGCAGCTTTGACGCATTGCCATACGCCGCCGGCAACTCCTCGGCGTAATGCCGGACGATCTCAAGCTGGCCATTGCGCAGTTGCGGTTCAAGCAACTGCAAGGTGTCGTCGAGGACGCGATTGACTTCGACTTCGCGGAATTGCGTGTCGCCGGTGCGCGAAAAGTTCAGCAGATTATTGACGATGCCTGAAGCGCGCACGGTCTGCGTGTGAATCTTTTCAAGCAGCTTGCGCTTCGGGTCTGCCTCGGAGATCTGCTGCAAGAGCATCTGCGTGTAAGACGAGATGCCTGCCAGCGGCGTGTTGACTTCGTGGGCGACGCCTGCGGCCAGCAAGCCGATGCTTGAAAGCTTCTCGCGCTGCATCAACTGCTCTTCGAGTTGTGCGCGCTCGGTGACATTTTCGAGCACGATGAGCGCGCCGGTGACGACGCCATGCGCCGCCTCAAAGGGCGCTATAGAGATGTTCAAGGTCAGCGGGCGACCGTCTTCGGTCGTCGTGTTGTACTTGTAGATGTGGCGCGTTTCGCGGATCGTCCAGCCGGCATCGCCGACTGCCGTTTGAATCGTTTCGATCAAATCGCGGTCGAGCACATCGGCAATGTAGCGGCGCACGGCACGTTCGCGGGCGATGCCTGTGGTCTCTTCAAGGGCGCTGTTCCAGGTTGTCACGCGCCCGTCGAAGTCGACGGCGAGAATGCCGACGTTGACGCTTTCGATGATGTTTTCGGAAAACTCTTTGAGCCGCGCCAGCTCTTCGGCTTTCTCCATCTCGGAGCGATAGAGCAGCGCGTTATCAATCGCCACCGCGACGTAGCCCGACAGCGCGCGCAGTAGCTCTGTGTCTTCGCTGGTGAGCATCGCACCAGCCGTCGTGCGGCCCACGCCGATGAGCGCCACCATGCGGTCGCGCACGACGCACGGCACATAGTAAGCCAGTTCATCATGCGTGATCGTCTCGTCGGTTTCGCTGCCGTCGTTGAGCAAGTCCGCCGTTGTAATGAAGCCGCGCCCGATGGAATAGACACGCAGCGAGCGTTTGATGTCGCCGGGCAGGCTAATCTCGCTTTCAATTCCCGATGAGTGCGCCAGTCTGAATCCCGAAGCCGCGAGCGGCTCTTCGATGAAGATGGCGACTTTGCGCACGCTCAACATATCCGAGAGGCGGCGCACCAAGGAATCGAGCAGTTGCGGCAGCGCCGTCGTCTGCGCCAGCGTCCGCCCGAAATCCTGCAATCCTGTGCGCAGCGTGTAGCGTTCGCCGTAAAACCAGCGGTCTGCCCATTCGCTCAGCTTGTTCTTAATGGGCGCAAACAGCATGGCGACAATCAGCATGCCGGCGACGACGATGACGCGCGTCTTCCATGAATTCAAATCCGCCGTCGTCCAGACGAACTTGACGAAATCGCCTACCGCCAGCAGCACAGCCATGTAGATTGCCGCCACCGCCAGCGTCGCCATCACATGGACGAAGCTGCGGCGCATGATGACATCAACGTCCATCAGGCGATAGCGAATGATCGAATAACCGAATGACAGCGGAATCAGGATGAGCGGCCCGTAGGCCAGCGTCTGCATCAGCGGCGTGATCTCGAACTGCGAGACGTAAGGAATCGCATAGAGCGCAGCAAACGGCAGGCCGGCCAGCGCGATGCCCCAGACGATCCACTTGAGTTGTTGCCTGAGCAACGGACGCCCTGCGCGTACAAACGTGCGCACCAGCAACGCGCCGCCAACCATGAAATAGAGCGCCAGATGGCCGACCGCAAAGCTGTCGAGCAGATTGCGCGCCGCAATCAAGCCACTGCTCGCAAAGACGCCGATGTCCGGCTGGTAGTGCCAGAGGATGTCGAAGGCGACCAGCACAATGGCTGGCAGATAAAGCAACCCGACGATGGGACGCGAGCGCGCCGACAGCTTGCCGCCCATCGGGAAATTGGCGCAGAGATGCACAAACACCGGCGCAAGCAATGCCAGCGCCGCATTGTCGAGCACGCTCACCAGGCGGTCAAGCGGCGTGAATTCGAGTGTCGCGCTGTAGAAGTAAACAATGAACGATAGCAGCGACCAGGCGTAGAAATGATAAGTCAACTCGGCGCGATTCTGCCGGAACAGCACGAACAAACCGATGACCAGATAGACCAGACCGATGAAGGCGAGATAGAGGCCGCGCTCCAGATATTGCGGCCTGGCGGTGACATGAAAATCGACATCGAAGAGCGGCTCTTTGCTCTGATAGATGCTTTGCAGAATATCGTCTTGATGCTCGATGGCATAGCGCGCATCGCCGCCAACGCCCTGCCGGTCGAGATAGCGTTGCAGAACTTCAAGGCTCTTGACCTGTTCATATTCGAGCGGCTGCGGCGGTTCATTCAGCGAGCGCTTGCTGACCAGATAGACGGCGCGCAGGAGATCGCCTTTTTTGACCCTCCAGGTCAGCGGCGAATCGGCATTGACGTCTTTCACGCGCAGGCCGGCGGCGGTTTCTTCCCAGATGATGCCGTCGGTGGGAACCGCATTTGGGCCAAGGCGGTCGCGCAGGTTCAACACGCCGATGACGACAAGAAGCACCGTTATCGCCAGCATGGCGATCAGCTTTGTTCTTGCCATCAGTTCTTTCATCGCTTCGGCCCCTTGCGCAATCAAGCGAGCAGGCGCAGGTTAGCGGGATAAATTCCGCAACTGTTATTCCAACAATATCAATACGAATAACGCCCGAAAATCAAAGCTTTTTTGCTCCGGGCGCGAACTTGCACGCCTTGGCGTCCATAATTTCGGAACGGCGTCCAATTTTTCGGATGCAACGCAAACAAGGTTTCTGGTCAATTGGTTGCTCGTTTCTCGTTTGGTATCGCCATTGGCTCAACCAAAAACCAGGAACTCGGAACCAGAAACTAGGAACCAACACTCAGGGGCACGGGACAAACAAGCGCCGCAGGCACAACTGAAAGCGAAACGCCTGCGAGCGAGCAACAAACGGATGGGGACGCGCAGATCCTTGATTCCCTCTACCAATACCCTGCGTCTACATGGGAGAGTTTCTTGCTTAAAATCTCAACGATAAACCGACGCGCACCAGACGATGGAAGCGGCTTGCCACCAGTTCCTGACGCTCGTCGCTAATTCCACCCTGCTGATCAAAGAGGTTACGTAAATCAACGATGGCCTGCCACTGGCCGGGCAGGAATCCGAGACTCGGCAAGTCCTGTGTGAGCATGACGCTGATGTTCGGATCATAGGTCGCCACCTGTCCCTGGAACGGGTCAATGGCAAAGACGGCCTGCGCCGGCGCGACACGCATCACGGTGGAGATGCGTGTGCCTGTGCCGACGAAGTTCGCATCGATTTTCGCAGAGATGACCTGGAACCTGGCGTTGCGGAAGAGGTGCGCCGGCTCTGTGATGCCGCGTCCGTCAAACTGCTGGCCTTCGCCGAAAGCATAGCCGAGCGCCGCATCGACCACCTTGTTGATCTGATGATGATAGACGACGCGCATGCCGCGCTGGCGGCCTGCCTGTTCAATGGCGCGATATTCGGGCTGCGTCTGCGCATCGTTCGGCATCGCCAGCAAGCCGACGCCGTGCCCCGAAACGGTATCGAAAAACGCCATCATCTCGACAGACGATTTATCGGAAAGCACCTGCTCGGCACCGAACTGCAGGCGATAGCTGCGATCCATCAACGGCTGCTGATCGGCATTTGTAGCGTTCATTACCGCAACCGGCTTCGGCTCGGTGAACTCGATTTCGCCGGATTCGAGATGAACGCGCGATTGCAGATCATTGGAAGTGCCGGGAACCAGAGCCGCAGAGAGGCGCGTGCGCCGCGTCGCATCGATGGCTATCCCCAAACGCGGCAGGAGGCTGGTGCCCGACGCACCTTCTGAAAAGCGCGCGAACTCCAAGCCGTAAACCACCAGCACAGGCCCTGCGACTTGCCAGGTGTCTGTCGCCGATACCGAGAATTGGCCGAGTCGCGGCACACTGCCGTGGCGCGAAAAGGTGAACCGCGCGTAGCCGAGCGCCACCGCAAACCGATGGCGGTCACCGACGTGCGCCGTCGTCAGAGCTTGCAGCTTCTGCGGCGCACCCGTGCCGACGCCGGCCTGGCCGCTGATGACGAGGTTGGCATCTCTGCCAATCTGTTCAGAGACGGCGAAGTTGGCGCCGAAGAACGGCAGGGTTCCGGCGCTGTCGCTGGCGCTTGCCTGCGCGAAGGTGTTGACGACGCCGTGCATCTCCGGCGTGCGATTGGTAAGCGCAATTACATCATCGTCGCTCTTGGCTTCCGTCGGATTCGGATTGTATTCGTCATAATGAAAGACGACGTTGCGCGCGGCGCGCGCGGCGTACTTGGAATCTGTGTTGAGGCTGGTCTGCTCGCTCAGGGTTGTGACGCGGCGCAAATAAATCTCATCGAAGACGGTGACTTGATTGGGCCGCACGTCGGTCGCAATCTCGACCGGCTTGAAGCCGTCGGCGGCGGCCTTAACGCGATAGTGGCCCGGCACGATGTTGGCAGCGATGAACTTGCCCTCGTTATCGGTGTTGGCCTTCTTGATGACCTTCGCAGACTTAACGTCTTCGGCCATAACCAGCACCGCCGCGCCGGCCAGCGGATTGCCGCGCGCATCGAGAATAAGGCCGCGAATCGAAC
>JBBWZK010000454.1:0-11609 GCA_039648975.1 Blastocatellia bacterium | reverse complement strand
CGGGTCGGCTACGGGTTCGTCCATGTGATAGACGAGCTTAGGCAACAGGTCGATCACCTGCGGTTCAAGCAGCGCTTCGTGATAATCAGTATTAAACTGGCGGCCCACGACGCGCGCATACTTCACGTCGTCTTCGAGGATGTCATAGCGCAGGTCTTCCGGTTTGAAGCCGAACGTGTAGGTCGTAATCTTGCGGTCGGTCGCGGCAGTCATCAGCGCGATGAGGCTCGACGAATCAAGCCCGCCCGACAGGAACGCGCCGAGCGGCACGTCGCTGACCATCTGCATCTCGACGCTGCGCTTGATCTGTTCGCGCAGGCGTTCGACCCATTCACTCTCGCTGAGCGAATCATTTTCGTTAAAGTCAACGTCCCAGTATTCGAAGGTTTCAGCGCGACCGTCACGGTAGACGAGATAATGCGCCGGCGGCAGTTTATGTATGCCCTGGAAAATCGTCTGCGGATCGGGCGTCCATAAGAAACTCATGAACTGATCGAGCGCCGCAAGATTAACGCGCCGCTCAATGCCGGGAATGGCCAACAGCGCCTTGATCTCGGAAGCGAAGGCGAAACCGGCGGGCGTCTCGGCGTAATAAAGCGGCTTGATGCCCAAGCGGTCGCGCGCCAGCAGTAATGATTCGTCGCGCCCATCCCAGATGGCAAAAGCAAACATGCCGTTGAGCCGTGCGAGAAAATCGCGGCCCCATTCGCGATAAGCGTAGATGATGACTTCAGCGTCGCTCTCCGAGCGAAAGCGGTGGCCGGCGGCTTCGAGTTGGCGGCGCAGGCTTTTGAAGTTATAGATTTCGCCGTTGAAGGTGAGCCAGATTTCGCCGCTCGCGTCGGTCATCGGCTCGTGGCCGCCGGGCGACAGGTCGATGATCGCCAGTCGCCGGTGGCCCAATCCGAGCCGCTCGCCGGTCGAGGTGTTTGTAAGATAGATTCCTTCGTCGTCCGGCCCGCGATGCGCGATGCGCGAGAGCATCGCTTTCATCAATGGCTCGTCAACTTGACCGGCAACGCCGCAAATTCCGCACATAGCTAGATTGTCCAGTGAACCGGCAGAAATCTCAAATCAGAAACCGTGAATTAAAAAGCTGGCGCGGGACGATCATTTGAGCAAGAAAACGTCGCTGGCGATGGCGATGAAAAGAATCACGCTGACAAAAGCGTTGGTCGTAAAGAACGCGGCGTTCAATCGCGACAGGTTGTTGGCATTGACGATGCTATGTTGATAAACCAGCAACGCGCCGGTCAGAATCACGCCGACCAATCCAAGCCAGTTCAGATGCGCCAGGGTGAAAAAGATGACCAGCGTGATGAACATCAGCGCGTGAATGGCGCGGGCAATCCACAACGCTTTGCTGATGCCGAAGCGCTGCGGAATCGAATGCAGCCCGCTACGGCGGTCGAAGTCGACATCCTGGCAGGCGTACAACACATCGAATCCGGCAGTCCACAACATCACCGCCAGCGACAGCAGCACAGGCAATAGATTCAACTCGCCTTTGATGGCGATCCACGCGCCCGACGGCGCTATCGCCAGACACCAGCCCAGCACGAGATGCGATAGCGACGTGAAGCGCTTGGTGTAGGAATACAAAAAGACCGACCCTATGGCCACCGGCGATAGGATCAAGGTCAGGCGATTAAGCTGAGATGCGGCGAGCAGAAAGAGCAATGACGCGGCAATCGTGAAGACCCATGCAAAGCGCACATCAAGCAACCCTGCGGGCAGCGCGCGCGTCGCCGTGCGCGGATTGGCCGCATCAATCTTGCGGTCGGCGAGGCGATTAAACGTCATGGCTGCCGCGCGCGCGCCGACCATCGCCAGCGTGATCCAGATGAGCTTAGAAATCCAAAAGCCGGCTGGTTGCGCCGCGACTTCGCGGGCGGCGAGCGTCGCGCCCAGGAAAGCGAACGGCAAGGCGAACAACGTATGCTCGATCTTGATCATTTCGAGCGTCACGCGCAGGCGTTCGGCAAAGGGCATCTTTCTAGCAGGAGCGTTCAACATAGTTTTAAGAATGATGCGTGATGCGTGATGCGTGATTAGCAACAAGGCAGACCGGCTGTTACTCGCAATCCTTCTGGTCACGCATCACGCATCACGTATCACTTATGATACTCGGCTGACATCGCCGTGCCAGACGGTTTCCTCTGAATGTGCGACGCCAAGATGATCCATCACGCGATAGACGAAGTGATCTGCCAGTGCGGTGATGTCCGCCGGCTTGTGATAAAAAGCCGGCATCGCCGGCACGATCATCGCGCCCGCCTGCCGCAGCCGCAGCATGTTCTCAAGGTGAATCGTCGACAGCGGCGTCTCGCGCGGCACGAGCACCAGCTTGCGGCCTTCTTTCAAGCAAACGTCGGCGGCACGATGCAACAGGTTGCGTGCCGCGCCCGAAGCCAGTACGCCGAGCGTCGAAGCCGAGCACGGAATGATCGTCATCGCGTCCACAGGGTAAGACCCCGAAGCGATGGCCGCGCCGATGTCGCCCGCATGAAAGAAGACTGTTTTCACGGATGGACGGCCAATCAACCCGGCGATCATCTGTTCTGTGTCGGCGGTCGCGGCTATGTCCAATTCGTCAGCCATCACGCGCCGCGCCGGGCCGCTGATGACGAGATTGATCTGACGCACTTCGGGGCTGGCTTCGAGTTGCATCAATAATCGCTGCGCATAGATGGCGCCGCTTGCGCCGCTGATTCCTACGGTTATATTTTTCACCTCTCGTATTGTAACTGTGCGTTTGCAGAGCATCAAGAATCAACATGGCACAAGTCATGTAGGGGCGACCCTCTGTGGTCGCCCCAGATTGAAACTCCATGTAATGTGATGACTCCATGTAATGTGATGGACGACGAATCCCACGCTGGGGCGACCACAGAGGGTCGCCCCTACATGAAATAACGGATTATGGCTTATCAAGCTCCTTGACGTTCGCGCCGGCGAGTTGAAACTTCTCCGACCAGTTGATCTTCGCGGTCATCTGCATGACGACGAACAACGTGCTGATGATGCCGATAGTCACCGCCAGCCCTGTGAAGCCCTCGAAGAAGAACGCGTAAGAAAAGCCGACCAGGTAAACCATCTGCGCCAGGCCCGTCTCGAAGAACGCGAAGCGATTGCCGACCACCAGCCGCATGTACGAGACGACCAAAATCAGCGACACCATCGAGCAGACGACGAAGGCCGAATGAATCGAGATGTGATCTACCAGATAAGCCAGCAACAGGTGAAAGGCAAAGAACGACGCCGCCAGGAAGAAGTAATTCATCGGGTGCAGTTCGATCCTTTTGAGTACAGAGATGATGAAGATCAAGAAGAAGAAAAAGCCCAAGGATACGGGCGCAAAGAAAGAGATGCGCGCCGCCATTGGGCCGGGATTGATCTTCTGCGGCATCTCCAGGCCAATGCCGTTGCCGGAAATCAGATCGGCATACTTCCAGGTCAATTCCCAGCCGCCGCCGGCGCGCTCTTTGGTCGTCGGCGACATCGTGGTATCGGGAAAATCGAAATGATCAAAATTTTCTGTGGTGGCGACAAGTTGAAAGTTGCGCACTTCGGTAATCCCGTCGCCGAAGCGATAGACGAAGCGATCAAGCCCCTGCGTCAGGTAAGTCACAAGCAGTTCGTGGCGTGATTTCGGCTCGCAGGCAATGTGCGCGACGATCAAGTCATTCTTACCGCGCGCAAAGGGAACCGGGCTGCCGTCGACTTCAAACTTGAATTCATCGTACTGGCTGTTGGCCGCCGGAAAGGCGAAGTTGACGACCATCTCGCCGCGTTTGTCCTGCTGATTTTCAAAGACATAACGGCCAGCGAAGTGTACGCAGTAGGTTGAATACCACAGCAAGCCTTTCTGGCGCTGGTCGAGTTCAAAGCGTGTGCGGAGATTGTTCTGCACAATGGGCAGGTCGAATTCATCCGTCACTGTCGTGTGGTTGACCGAATGCTGTTGCGTCTTCGGGTCGATGACTTCGATGTCGGTTTTGCGCTCGACGTTGAGTTTTGCATATGGAGCGCGCTGTTCGAGCGGCAGGCCCCACAAGTGTGTGACCTCGCGTTTGAGCGAATCATCCTGATTGCCTGTACGGTAAGTGATGGTTCCGGCGAGAAATATCCAGCCGGCGACGGCGATGAGATAGACGAATGCGATGGCGATAATTCTTCGAACCATGAAATGCCTCCCGTGAAAGAATCAATCGCAAATCGGGCGCGCTCGATTGGCGTTTGTCAGCCGGCTCAGATGCCGCCACGGGCGAGCAGGATGGTCTGTACGCGATGAGAAACGTGAGCAATGCGTGAGAGATTGGTGAGATAGCCGGCGACGCTATCGCTGGCATCGATCATCGCCTCATTCGTAGCGGAGCGATTCAATCGGGTCCATGCGCGAGGCGCGCAAGGCGGGCCACAGGCCGCTCGCCAGGCCGACGAAGACGAGAATGCCGGTCGCCGCGATCAGCACGTCCGCAGACAGCAGCAGTTGAATGTCTGTCTGCCGCGAAGCGTCTTCGAGCAGTTCGGCGAGAAACGGGCGCGTGCCGATCACCAGCGCCAGCAGGTAGGAAAGAATGACGCCGAGCACGCCGCCCAGGAAGGTGATCACCATGCCTTCAAGCAAAAACTGAAACAGGATGTGCCGGCGTCTTGCGCCCAGCGCCTTGCGCACGCCGATTTCGCGCGTGCGTTCGGTGACGCTCACCAGCATGATGTTCATCACGCCGACGCCGCCGATCATCAAGGTCAACGCGCCGATGAATCCCAGAATGATCTTCAAGCCGCCGGTGATGCCGCTCAAAATTTTATTGTTCTCAACCGAATCCATCAGGTTCACGGCGCGCTCGTCGCGCGCGTCGTAGTGATAGCGCGCCGCCAGCGTCTCGCGCACCTGCTTCAAAGCAACCGGCTGCTGCGCCGGGTCGACGGTCTGAAAGACGACGTTACTCACATAGGTCGTGTCCCACAGTTGGCTGACGGCTGAGTAGGGAATGAAGACGCAGAATTTATCCGGCGAATAGTAGCTCGACATCTGCACCTTGTCGGCCAGGACGCCGACGACTTCAAACGACAGGCCGCCAATGCGCACCGTCTCGCCGACCGCCGGGCTGTTGCCGAAAAGCTTGCGCATGACTTCGTGGCCCAGGAAAGCGACGCGGCGACGCTTATCGACATCTTCGGCGTTGATGAAGCGTCCGCCGTCGGGAATCTCTGCGCGCATCAAGCCGTATTCGGGCGAGACGCCGCGCACGGTCGCCGAGGTTGAACGGTTGCCGTAAGTCAACTGCTGCCCCTGGACGTACTCAGGGCTGACATGCTTGATGGTTCCGAGTTCTTTGAGAGCTTCAACATCTTCTTCCTTGAGCAGGATGCGGCGACCGGCGCGCTCGCCGCCGGCCTGAAGGCTGGTTTGTCCGGGCCAGACGATGACCGTGCCATCAGAGAACGCGCCTCGGAAGCCGAAGAGGAGCGCGTTATGAAAGCCGTTGCCGTAAGCCATCAGGATGACTACCGTGACGATGCCCCAGGCGATGCCCAACAAGGTGAGCGACGCGCGAAAGCGATTGTGAAAGAGCGCGTAGAGGGCTTGTAGAAAGACTTCTTTGATTAGCACGGTCGTTGCTCCTGGTAGCGCAATCTGTCAGATTGCGCACGGATTCGCGTAATCTGACAGATGCGTAAGAACAGACGCAAGCTAACAGCTTGCGCTACATCAGAACTCGAATCGCAATGCTTCAATCGGCGGCAACTCGGCGGCGCGGCGCGCGGGATACAACGACGCCAGTGCGCCGATCAACACCAGCACGCCTATGGCAAACGCGGCGGTCTGCCACGTCAAAATCATTCCCGCGAAGCGGTCGGGCAACGGCGCAAGGTTGATGAGCTTGCATAAGCCGATGCCCAACCCCAATCCGATTGCGCCGCTCAACAGCGTCAGCAGCAAGCCTTCGCTGAGGAATTGCCGTTGAATGTTGCTGGAAGTGGCTCCCAGAGCCTTTCGCACGCCAATCTCTTTGGTGCGCTCTTTGACGGCGATCAGCATGATATTCATCACGCCGATGCCGCCAAGCGCCAATGTGATGATGCTTACGGCGATGAAAAACTCTTTCATGCTGCCCATGATCTTGGTGAACATGACGGAAGCAATCGCCGTGTTCCACATCGACAGCGCCTCGCGGTCTTGCGGGTCGAAGTCATGGCGCGGCGCAAGAATCTGGCGTATCTCGGTCTCGACCGGGCCGCTGTTATCGAAGAAGCCTTTGCCTTCCTTGCCGGAACGGTGCGCCAGCGCTTCGGCGACTTCATCGAACGGCGAAGCGATGATCGTCGACAGCGAATCCGCCGTGTTCATCTCGCCGCGCAGCGGAAAATCTTTGCGCATCGCTTCGTAAGGAACGAACAGGCGATTGTTGTCCGGGCCTGTGTAATTGGAATCCTGCGTCTTCTTGCGAATCTTGCCGATCACCGTATACGGCACGCCGTTGAGCGTCACGTCGCTGCCGGTCGGGTCGCGGTCGGCGAACAGTTGCTTGCAGACATCGTAGCCCATAATCACGACGCGGCGCGCTTCCGTGTTGTCCGCTTCATTCATCAAGCGCCCGCGCTCAAGCTCGATGGTGCGAATCTGTTGATAGACCGGCCAGACGCCGCTGAGGCCTGCGGATGCGGCATTGAAGGCACTCTTGATCTTGACGCCCCCCATGAGTTCCGGCGTGATGTACTGCAAGAGTTTCGATTTTTCTTTGAGCGCATAAACATCGTTGATGTCTAGGCGAATGATGCGCCCGGCACGCTCGCCGCCGGCCTGCATACTGGTGCGCCCGTTGCGGACGATGAGGATATTCTTGCCAAGCTCGCGCATCACTTTCTGATTGCCGCGCTGAAAGCCTTCGCCGGTCGCCGACAGAATCACGATGGAGATGATGCCCCAGGTGATGCCGAACATGGTCAGAAAGCTGCGCAGCTTGTTCGCCGCGAGATTGCCGAAGGTTTGTCGAAACAGTTCGCTCATAAGACAGTAGGCAGGAAGCCGTAGGCAGTAGGCAGGGGAACGAGAACCAGATTGCGTATCTTTTCTCTGCCTCCTGCTTCCTGCCTACTGCTTACTGAAGAATTACTTGTTGATTCTCGCTCAGGCCGTCGAGCACTTCGGTCTTCGTGCCGTTGCTGACGCCTGCCTTGATCTGGCGGCGTTCGCGGCCTGTGGGCGTCGCGGGCGCGGGAACTTCGACTGAAGGGTTGCGCTGCGCGTCATAAGCGATAGCGCTTTCGGGAATGATCAGCGTGTTCTTGCGCTCTTCGAGAATGATCTCGGCGTTGGCCGTCATGTTGGCGCGCAACTCGCCGCCGGGATTGTTGATCGACACGCGCACCTCGAAGCTGACGACGTTGTCTTTCTCTGCGCCCATCGGCGAAATCTGCGTGACGTGGCCTTCGAAGACTTTGTCTTTGAAGGTTTCGACTTTGATGCGCGCCGGTTGATTGAGCCGCACCAGGCCGATGTCTGCTTCATCGACTTTGCCTTTCACGTAGACCTGGCTGATGTCGCCCAGCACCATCACCAGGGTTGCCGCCGCGCCCATGTTCAGAATGGATGATACAGGGCTGCCAATCTCGATGTCGCGCGACAACACGACGGCCTTGATAGGCGAGCGGATGGTGGCGTTGTTGAGTTCTTCTTCGGCGCGCTCGACGGCGGCTTTTGACTGGCCGACCATGGCCTGGGCCTGGGCGATGCGCGCTTGGCTGACGCTCAGTTGCGAACGCGCGATGTGCTGGCGATTTTCCGCCTGTTCCAGAGGGCGATGCGCATCGTCGAGGTCTTGTTGCGAAATGAGACCGTTTTTGACGAGTTTTTCAGCGCGCTCGACATTGCGGCGCGCGAAACTAACGTCAGGGCTATCGGCTTCGATCTGGTTCTTGCGGTATTCAGCCTGCGCGGCGGTGAGGTTCGATTCAGCATTCAGCAAGGCGGCGCGAGCTTCGCGCAAGCGCGCCGCGAGGTTGTCTTTGTCGAGTTCGGCGAGCACCTGCCCCGGCTCAGTCAAGTCGCCGATGTTGACCTTGAGTTCTTTAATGATGCCGTTGGCTTTCGACTTGATTTCGACTTTAGAGATCGGCTCGACGCGGCCCGTGGCCACGACCGAGCGCGCCAGGTCGCCGCGCGTCACGGTTGCCAATTTCGATGGATCAATCTCGGCTTTAGCGCCGGTCATGCGCGTCAGGCCAAAGCCGCCAAGCGCAGCGACAACGAGCAGCGCCGCCAACACGTAAATCCACTTCCGCGATTTCTTTCTCGCCATAATAATCCTCATAATGCAGCGGGTTTCGGATGATTGCTGTCCACCGACTCATACGGTAGTGCCCATGATCGTGTTCCCGATTTCTCGCCTGACCATTACACGCATCACGCTTCATCTGCGATACGGGTTTCGCGCATTTGTGCTTATTAGCTTGCCGTAAGAAAAAGTTGCGCCCGTCTTCACAGCAAAGCCGGCTATTCAAAGATACGCAGGCGCGCACCCGTGAGGGTGCGTTTGTTTTAGCCATGCGATGGTCGCGTATTCCAGATTGGTGAGTGACAAAAGGCAGGGAATGGTCGCAACAAAATCAGCCTGCGGATGGCCGCATGCGTTCCATTGCCGTATTCACGCGCGCCTGCAAGGCGGCTTCATCAAGCGTCTTCAGTTCGCGGCCATCGAACAGCACGCGGCCCGCGACCAGTGTGTGACGCACATCACTTACCGTGGCGCTGAAGATAATGGCCGCCGCCGGATCATGCACCGGCGTGTTGTGAGTTGCGGAAAGATCAATCGCAATCAGGTCGGCTTGCTTGCCCACTTCAAGCGACCCCGTGCGATCATCAAGCTTCAAGGCCCGCGCGCCGTCAATCGTCGCCAGACGCAGAAGCGCATCGGCTGACGGAAGCTGATAATTTTTCGACGCGGCGCGATGAATCAAGGCGCAGAAACGCGCTTCGCTGATCAGGTCGCAACGGTTGTTCGAGGCAACGCTGTCGGTGCCCAGTCCGACGTTGACGCCGGCATCAAGCATGGTAACGAGCGGCGCAATGCCGTGACCAAGTTTCGCATTCGACTTCGGGCAATGCGCGACGCGCGAATGGGTGCGCGCCAGCAGCGCGATCTCCTCATCGTCTGCGCGAATGCAATGCACCAGCAGCGGCGCGGCTTCGAGCACGCCGAGCGCCGCGAAGTACTTGATCGTTGACAGGCCGGGCGCTTGCCAATCAATGCCGCGCTTGCGCAAGCCTTCGGCGAATTCGCCCGCGCCCGCAAGCAACATATCCTGCTCCGATTGCGATTCCGCCGCGTGAATGCAGAGGTCGAGCGATTCGCGCCGCGCGTATTCAGTCGCCAGTTGAAACAGCCTGCCGGATACGGTGTACGGCGCGTGCGGCGAGATGCCGACGCGCACCAGTGCGGTTTCCTGCTCGCGCATCTCGACGACTTTCGTTTGCAACTCGGCAAGGCTCTGCTCGGCGACCTTCACGTCAGGGCCGAAACACTCTCTGTAAGCAATGCCACGAAGTCCGCTCGCCAGCAAGGCGCTGAATGCGGCGCGCGTGTCGCCTGTGTCGGCGAGCGTGGTGATGCCTGCACGAATCGCTTCTGCCGCGCCCAGCAAGGCGCTCGCATGTAGATCGTCAGCCATGAGTTGCTCGTATTTTGCCGTCGTCAGCTTGACGATCCAGTTGCGAAACGCCAGGTCTTCGAGAAAGCCGCGCATCACGGTTAGCTCAAGATGGCTGTGCGTGTTGACGAAGCCGGGAAGCAGAGCGGCGCGGCCAAAATCTCTGCGCTCGATGTCGTTGAATTCGGTACGCGCTTCGACGTCAGCGCGCGGGCCGACAAAGACGATGCGGTCGTCTTCGATCACTACCGCCGCATCGCCGAGCGGCGGCGAAGTGACCGGCAAGACCCATTCGGCAAGGTAGATGCGTTTCGCCATCGCGGATGATTAGACAGGAAGCAGCGCGGTTACGTCAACGATACGGCTTTACGTCGTGTCAGCCGGTAAGCGAAGAAAATTACTATTCCGATGATTGCCGCAATGGCCGTATCGCGTGCGTCCAGCAAGGTGCTATTCGACAACAACCAGACGGCAAGCGCCAGCGAAGCAATCGCCAGGGCGACGCCCGCCGGCGCTTTGAACAGGGCGGGCGGCGCATCGTTTCTTTTCCTGAGCGCGATCAGCGCGGCGCAGGTGACGCTATAAGAGAGCAGGCGCGTAATCGCTGAAATTCTGACCTGTGTGCTGAACGTGCTCCACAGGGTCAGCGCCAGCATGACGGCCATAGTAATCAAAATCGCTATGTGCGGCGTGTGAAAGCGCCTGTGGGTTTGCGCCAGCCAGCGCGGCAACTCGCCGCCTTCGCCCATCGCAAATGGCAAGCGCGAGGCGGCCAGGATCAGCACGTTCAAATTGCCGATGATCGAAACGATGACGCCTGCTGAAATCAGCGCCGCGCCGGCGCGGCCCATAAAGAGATTGCCGGCATCGGCGAGGGGCTTTTGCGAAGCGGCCAGCGCGGGCAGCGTGCCGATGCAGACGAATTGAATGCCGATGTAGAGCAGCGCAACGACGGCGATGGCCGTCAGTATCGCGCGCGGCAGATTGCGTTGCGGGTCGCGCGTCTCGCCCGCCGGAATCACCGCCATCTCGAATCCCGTGAAGGCATAAATCAACATCAGCACTGATTGTGAAAACGCGCCGTAGCCGGGCCGTTCGGCGAATGAATAATTGTCGGCATTGATAAAGAACAGGCCGATGGCGATAAACAGCACCATCGGAATCAGCTTGCCGATGGTGAATACGTTGCTGACCATCGCCGTATCGCGCACGCCAATCACGTTGACGAGAGTAAGCAAAGCTACAACTGTGATGATGACCGCCTCGCGCCAGTAGAGGGCGGTCGCCTGTGGCCAGAAGAAGCCGAGATAATCGACCAGCAGGTTGCAATTCGCAGCAAAGGCGGTCAGCCGCGCCAGCCAGAGCAACCAGCCGACTTCAAAGCCGACCGCCGCGCCGAAGGCTTCGCGCGCATAGAGGTATGGGCCGCCGGTGGCGCTGAAGCGGCTGCCGACTTCGGCAAAGCAAAGAATGATGCAGACGACGACCAGCGCGCAGGCGATGAACGCCAGCAAGCTATACGAGCCGGTCTGTGCGAAGACCTTTGACGGCAGGCCGAAGATCCCTGCGCCGATGGTGCCGTTGATGGCGACGGCGATCAGGCTCCAGCGACTGATGCCTCTGACCAGCCCTTCCTGTGTCGGTTGTGCCAATGATTTCCCCCAGACTGAAATTACACCACTGATGAACGGACGGCTGCGCCGCAAGGCAAAAGGCAAAAGGCAAAAGGCAAAAGACAAAAATAGGAATCCTAATGGGAAAAGGCAAGTAGAGATGTCAATGTTCCCTTGCCCTTTTGCCTTTTGCCTTCCGACTACCGGTCGGCTGGTTTGGCTTTTGATGCGGGCGGCGCGTGCGCTACAATGACCGATCAGACGATTGCTGCAATCAACATCCTACAAGGAGATCACGAATGAGCGACGAGAACGATCAGATAATCATCTGCAATAACA
>JBBWZK010000051.1:0-15574 GCA_039648975.1 Blastocatellia bacterium | reverse complement strand
GATGTGGCGATCTGGCGGCCCGCAAGCGGCGTCTGGTGGATCATCAAGAGCAGCAACACTGCTGTGCAGACGCAGGGTTGGGGAGTCAATGGCGACACGGCCATTCCTTCAGCTTTCATTCGCTGATCTGGCGCGGTTGCATCTTGATAAGTGTATAATCAGGCGGGCGGCCAGAACTGATTGCCCGGCAAGGGTTCAGTTGCGAGTTCGGATCGTCTGAATGACACCACTTGCCTGATCCTTGACGTCAGCCTGCCGGCAATGAAAGGCTTAGAGATGCAAGGCCATCTGGTCGCTATAGACAAGCGATTTCCGATTAGCTTCTTATCGGCGGAAAGCGACAAGAGGGTACAGGCGCGTGCGCTCCATGCAGGCGCGGTTGTCTTCTTGAGCAAGTCGTTCAACGTAGCGGCCCTGCTCAGAGTAATCAATCAGAGTAAATGCTAGTCTTGCGCGCGATATGACTCTAAAACTGATCGTGCGCCAGATAGCTGAAAGGGAGGGGGGTCAAACACCCTACGAACTAATGAATCTCCGCGCAGCAAGCTGCGAGGTATCGGAGGAGTAAGAGACAAAGGAGGCGCAGCAAGCTGCCCGGAATTGCCTTACCCTCCTCAGATTAAAGCTGGCGCATCTGCCTTACGAAACCTGCCGCGCGCTCTGGAACGACCAGAGCAACATGATCGCACTCAAGACTCTTGAGCGGCTATGCACCGTTCTAAAGATGCGACCATCTCAGATGTTTGAATTCGAGCCTGAAGTACTGCCGCCTATGGAGGAACATCCAAAGCCGCAACGCGGCAGGCCTCCGAAGCCGAAAGCTGAAAGCGTGAAGAAGAAGGCTGAATCAAGTAAGCACGGGCGCAAGGCGCAGTGAAAAAGAAAGGTAGAAAACTGAGCATGGACATTCAAAGTTCTATACAGCCTGAACATATAGACACATGGGATCCTCTTGATACAGGCGACTCTGATCCTGAAATTCTTATAGCCGCGCAACGGCGTGAAATCCGTAATATCTTAAAGAGCTACACAGGCTATTACGATCTCTTTTCTGAGTTGCTTCAGAACGCTCTCGATGCCGTTGAACGCCGCACTTTGGAAGAAACATCGTCCAGTTATTCTCCTAGAATATGGCTCACCATAGACATGAAACAGAGTACTGTTTCAATCACCGATAATGGACTAGGAATGCAACTAGGACAATTCAAGCAGTTCTTGAAACCTAGTCTCTCCTTTAAGCAAGGAACTAATTCCAGAGGCTGCAAGGGTGTCGGAGCAACGTATCTTGGCTATGGCTTTAATCATCTCGCAGTAGCAACAAAGTTCGATGGTAAGACCTACTCCGGCCAACTTCGTCACGGTCGAGCTTGGGTCGAAGATAAGACTGATTCTGTTTTACGGCCTAGATTCGAATACACGATGCCTTTGCACGAGCCTTTCAATATCATTGATCGCGGCACATCAGTTACGGTTCGGCTCATCGGGAAAGATATTCGTCCAAAAAACCTAGCATGGGTTGGCGCGACATCGGCTGAAACCTGGCTGGCAGTATTGCGCACTACGACGCCGCTTGGCGGCATCTATCTCTGTTCTGAAAAAGCCCCCAAAGTCCAGGTTGAGCTTCACGTAATTCACCCATCAACCGGGGAGAAGACAACAGCGACGATCAATGAGCCGCGCTACCTATATCCCCATGAAGCAATAAAAAATACAGCCGATTTGCGTGATTTTCTAACTGACCAAAAGAGGCGAATGGAGAAAGGGTTGGATGTAAGCATTCCTCCAGCCAAATTTCGGAAACTTGCTGGTCTTTGGGGTGAATGGACAATAGATGCTATTTTAGACAGTTCAAGCGATTGCCCTATCAAGCCAAGACTGGAAGAAGATGAACAGAAGTTAGCTCGGGAGCTAGGTATAAAGCTCTATATCTTTCTAGCGTATTCAACTGATCTCTGGGATTCTTTCAACGATAAACAACTTGGCTTGCGTGCTAATAACCGACTCTTAAAAGGCGGGCTGCAGCTTGCCACACAGCATATGCCTCAAGGTCTTCCTTTAACGATCCCCATGACTAATAATATCGGCTACCAAAATCTGGCTCATGTCATAATTCATTTTGAGAACGCTGAACCGGATCTAGGACGCAAAGGGTTCCAACCCAACCAGGTCCGTGTGGCTGAGAAACTCTCGGTTTCAGCGGTAACAGCCTTTCGCAGACGATATAACATGCTCCGCAAGCCTGGCGGGGCAAAAGAATTTGATGACGAACTGAAATTAAACGACTGGATAAAGAAGCAAGAACAACATGAAACTCAATTTCCTTTGGAAATTTCCGGTACTGGACTCTTCATGCCACAGGAAAAACTTGCTATTAGCTCTGAGCCTGTTGTCGAACAAGATGTAGTTGCCTTATTCAATCAGATGCTTTCGTCGGGGCTAGTGCGCGGAGTCCAACTGATTTCGAGCAGTCAGTACAAACAATATGATGGTCTCTTCAGAATTCGAATGGCAGATCCATTCGAAAGATTTATACTTTCCGACTCAAACCCTTTAGGCGTCAATGAAGAATTGTTTAATGATCGGGAGAAAGTAGAAACAGTTGTCAAAGTGCTGGAATATAAATACACGCTTGATGGACTTATTGAAGAAATACAGGGTGAGATTAAGAATGCGGGCGATATAGGGCTTGCTGTTGTGTGGGATATTGGGACCAAATGGAAACAGATGTTCGATGCAATCTCGTACTTAGACTCCGATAACATTCATCACCGTAGCATTCACGGAACAACCCATTCCTTCACTCACTCAATGTCGGGTGTACATGCATTTGAAGCCATTGTCCTAAAAGACTTGATAAGCTACCTACAAAATCCAACAGAAGAGGGCCGGCGGCAGCAAGAGGCATATTCTGGAGAGGAATAGAATTAGCGAGAGGCTGAGTATGGCGAACCCGGAGTTTGTCGAAAGACTCAAGCGTCGTAGACCGGACCCAATTATAAGCCTAAGGAGAACTATGTTGCGATATTCTGTCATTGCTCTGGCGTTAATCACGGTCGTCGCACTCGGCGATAGATGTCTGGCACAGTCACAGGCTCAGCCCGCGCCCGCCGCCGCGGCCAAGAACGATTACAGCAAGACGGAATCCTGGCTCTGTCGCCCGGGCAGGCGAGACGCTTGTGCTGTCGATATGGCCACCACCGTCGTTGCCGCCAACGGCAAGCTGACGCGTGAGACGTGGTCAGCCGACCCCAAAGCGCCAGTCGACTGCTTCTACGTCTACCCCACGGTCTCCAACGACCCGACGCCCAACAGCGACATGAGTGCCGGGCCGGAAGAACTGAATGTCATCCGCCAGCAGTTTGCGCGCTTCTCCTCGGCGTGCCGCGTTTACGCGCCGCTCTATCGCCAGGTGACGCTGACCGCGCTGCGCGCCGCCCTCACAGGTAAACCCATGGCGGCTGACCGAACGCTCGCCTACAACGACGTGGTTGATGCCTGGAAGTATTATCTTGAACACGACAACCAGGGGCGCGGCGTCGTACTGATCGGCCACTCACAGGGCTCGGGCGTGCTCACGCAACTGATCCGCAATGAGATTGACGGCAAGCCTCTACAGGAGCGCCTGGTTTCTGCGCTGCTGCTCGGCACGAATCTCCCTGTTCTGAAAGGCAAGGATGTGGGCGGCGCTTTTCAGCATGTCCCGCTCTGCCGCTCGGCGTCACAGATAGGATGCGTCGTGGCTTATGCCTCTTTCCGTGCCGACTTGCCGCCGCCTTCAAACAGCCGTTTCGGTCGTGTGCAAGGTGACGGCATGGTCGCTACTTGCGTGAATCCTGCGGCGTTGGGCGGCGGCAGCGGCGAACTCCATGCTTACCTGCCAGCTGCCGGGCACGGCATCGTCGCGGCGGCTGAGCCGAAGCCCTGGGTGACGCCGCCGCAACCGATCACGACGCCCTTCGTGAGCGTGCCCGGACTGCTCACCGCCGAGTGTGTCTCGAATGAAAAGGGTGCTTACCTGGCGGTCACCGTGCATAGCAACCCGACAGACCCACGGACGGACGACATCGCGGGAGATGTGGTAGTGAACGGCCAGGTTCTGGCCGACTGGGGGCTGCATCTGATCGATGTTAACCTGGCGATAGGCAATCTTATCGACATCGTTCGTCAACAAGGCAAAGCCTATGCGTCGATAAAGAAGCCAGGCCGACGATGATCAAACAACTTGTAGCCAAATCCATTGAGAAGGATAAAACCAAATGCTGAAGAAGTTTTCAAGACGCGCTTTCGCCAAGCTCATGGGGACAGCAGCACTCGGTTCCACGGCAATACCCGCACTCGGCTCTAGTTTGCAGACTGCACGGCCAACGCCCGATGCCGACCCGAACCATAGACGTTTCCCCGATGGCTTTCTCTGGGGCACTGCCACGGCGTCTTATCAGGTCGAAGGCGCAGTCAAGGAGGACGGACGCGGCCCATCAATCTGGGACACCTTCTCGCACACCCCCGGCAAGGTGGTCAACAATGCAACGGGCGATGTTGCCGACGATCACTACCATCGCTTCAAAGAGGATGTCCAGTTGATGAAGGCGCTCGGCGTCAAGTGCTATCGCTTCTCGGTCGCATGGCCGCGCGTCTTTCCGCAGGGGAGCGGAGCGCCGAATCCGAAGGGGCTGGACTTCTACAACCGGCTCGTTGATGAGTTGGTCGCCAATGGCATTCAGCCTTACGCCACGCTCTACCATTGGGACCTGCCGCAGGCCCTGCAAGACAACGGCGGCGGGTGGGAATCGCGCGACACGGCAAAGGCGTTCGCAGACTATGCGGGGTACGTCGCCGAGCGGCTCTCGGACCGCGTGAAGCACATCTTCACGATCAACGAGTTCGGGGCGTTCGTCGAACTCGGCTACCGCATAGGCATTCACGCGCCGGGGTTGAAGCTGCCGCCGGGACGATTCAACCAGACGAGGCACCATGCAGTGCTCGGCCATGGCCTGGCCGTGCAGGCGATCCGCGCGAAGGCGAAGCCCGGCACGAAGGTCGGACTCGCCGAGAACATGACGATCTGCGTTCCGGTGATTGAGACCGCACAGCACATCGAAGCCGCTGTGCGCGCGACGCGCGAATTGAACGCGCAGTACATGACCGTAATCCAGGAGGGCAAGTACACAGAAGCCTACCTCGCCGCAGCCGGCGCTGACGCGCCGAAGTTCACGCCCGAAGACCTAAAGATCATCTCCAGCCCGCTCGACTTCGTCGGCATCAACATCTACACGCCGCTCTACGTGCGCGCCGACAGTTCACCGTTGGGCTTCGCCGTCGTGCAGCATCCGGCTTCGGCCCCGCACATGGCGTCACCCTGGTTGTTTGTCGGGCCGGAAGCGCTCTACTGGGGGCCGCGCCACGTAGCGAAGATATGGAACGCCAGGGAGATTTACATTACCGAAAACGGCTGTTCGTCTTCGGATATTCCGGCAGCCGACGGCAGAGTGTATGACACGGATCGCGTGATGTACCTGCGCAACTACCTGACACAGTTGCAGCGGGCGACCTCGGAAAGTGTCCCGGTGCGGGGCTATTTCCTATGGAGTTTAATGGACAACTTCGAGTGGGCCGATGGCTACACCAACCGTTTCGGCATACATTACGTCGACTACAAAACGCAGACGCGCACACCGAAACTGAGCGCCTCGTTTTATCACGAGGTCATCACACGCAACGCCGTCGCCTAAGCGAGCGGCGACGGCTACGCCTGCACACGATGATGAGAGACCAAGCGGCAAGCTGCGCCTCAGGCGTGGCTCAGGGAAACTTCTGTCAATCAGGGGATTGTTTCGATAGACGAGTTAACAATGATTTAAGAAGATGGTAACGCGCTGCTTAAATGCCTGCGCTAGGATTGGCTTTGCAGGGATCCTGTGAGGGAAAGCGCAATGCATCATGTCAAGGAGTTTAGCCGAGAGCGCCGAAGTTCTGGAGCGCAAAGCTCAACATCAGGTTGCGGCGATTCGTCGCGTCGTGCGCGAATATAATCAGAGTCTGGATTCAACCAGCGATGACCGGGCGGCACAGGTGGCGCACAAGCAACAAGAAATGGAGCGCATCGTCGCCGACTATATCAAGCTTTATAAAGCGATCAAGCGACTCCGCAAGAAGCTGCGGGCAAGAGAGACCTGAACAAGGATAAGATGATGACCGATAAACGATCTGCTTATCAACGCTGCGTCGCCGATCTGGAGATGGCGCGAATGCTCTTCAAGCGCGCCACGTCGCGGCAGACGACCACAGCCAGCGAGATTCATCGCGTCGCCGTCGATGCCAAGCGGCTCGAAGTGAAGTTGGCCGCCGCCAAGCTGGCGCAGGCCGAATATCATCTGGATGCCTTGCGAGCCCGCATCGATTATCTGGAGAGCCGCATGGCTCGCGACCGCGCGACACGGCGCGAAGAAGCCGAACTCGAATGGGCGCGCGGCGCATTGCCAGTTAATACCGCAACCGTCGAGCGATTGGCCGATGAATTAGAGCAGCGCAAGCAGGAACTCAAGGCGCTCTCGGAAATCAATCTCGTTTCCACAGACGCGGCAGCTTGAGCGCGCACCAGCGACCGGCAGAGCTTGGCGGCAGAAACAGCCAGCTCTGTAACGAGACGAAGAAGATTGTCCAGGCAGCGAACTTCAGCCAGCTCGCTTCGCCGGCAAGCAGCAGGGTGAGGGCCGCGCTGACCATGGCCGTGGCAATCACCAGCCCCACATTCATCGCCCGCCGATTGGTTTTCATGATTTCCCTCCTTCGTATTGCTTTCGCCCTTATACGACCGTGCATTTAATTCGCTCTACGCTTTGGCGGTCAGCCAGGTTTCGCCGCCTGTGTCGCGGCGACTCAAGATGATTTACAAAGAGCCGGCTTGTCTGCAACTCTCCGGCAATCCACATAGCAAAGCATCTTGAAGATCGCCTTAGATGAAGGCAATTATCGCATGGCTTGGGCTCAGGAAAAAATCAACGCGGCGGCGCAGGGATTGGAAGTGTTGCGCCGCCGCGTAGGTCATCTGTCGCGCGCCCTTGAATCGCCAAGCGGAGTCGCGCGACCGCAGGTCTACCGATTCGGAAAGAAGATACTTGCAGCATAATCGCGCCGCGTTAGAAAACCCTGACGGGATTGTTAAATCCGTTTGAACTCTCCCGCTGGGCGGACGGCGTGTGGATGATTGCTGGTTTCGATCTATTTGGAAAGATAAGGCTGCCGGACAGTGGTAAAGCTGATACAGGAGCAGGCGGCAAGTGTTGTCCGCTCAGAGCCGATTAGAAAATGAAGGCAGCGGTCTTCCCCGTTCAACCGCTGCCTTCGACAAGACAGCACGAAAACGTGCCGTCGAACCCCCCTTCAGAGAAAGGGTAACGTTAGGCTCGGCATCCGCCGTCTTCGCTTTTGCTGGTTGCGAATGGCGGTCCCCTGGCCGAGCGAAATGGCAATCAGATGATCAACCCTGCCGATAGTTTCCCAGGCTGGTGGTCAGCCTTCATTCTCTTTCCAGAAAAGACCGGCTGAAACCAGTCATCCCGATGCGAGCGGCCTATTCCGGATATTTGGACGGCTGCTCTACAAGCATCAAGCGCGATCTTCAATAGACCTGTATAACCCTGCCTGTAGCAGGCGCAATTAACGATGACTGGATATGCGATTTATCTTACGATTCCGTGAAGCGCCCCTATCATATTCACTCAGGCAGCGCGTGTCAAGCAAAAGGTGTTGCAAAATACATATGATTAGATCGCCTCTCACAAAAATCCAGCGACGGCGACGGCAACCCGCGTGACCTGCCTGCCGCCTTGCAGCCCGGCCCTCGCATCGGCGGCGGCGAGAGGTTAGAATCGCAGACCACTGCCCGCAGCACAGCGGGCTGGCAATTTTCATCCGTCTGGAGAGAGCGCATGAACTGGGGAGAATTATGGAAATTGAGCGGCATCGTCATTGTCGTTGTCGGGCTGGCGTTACGGCTGCGGACGACGCTGGTGGTGGTAACGGCGGCGCTGGTCACGGGTCTGATCGCCGGCCTGCCACTGTTTTCCAACGCGGGCCTCTTGCACGACCTGCCGCTGCTCACCAGGCCGGTCACGGACGGCAACGCCCCGGAAGGCATCATCAATATGTTGGGCCGCGCCTTTGCCGAATATCGTTACGTGACGCTGTTCATCATCACGCTGCCGGCCATCGGCCTGGCCGAACGCTTCGGCTTGCAGGAGCAGGCGGCGGCCTTCATCCGCCGCATACGCGCCGCCACCGCAGGCCGTTTGCAAATCGTCTATCAGCTATTCCGTGTGTTCGTCGGACTGCTCGGCGTTCGCATCAACGGCCATCCGGCCTTTGTGCGGCCCCTGGTCTTTCCCATGTCGGTCGGCGCTCTTGAAGCAGGCGCGAATGTCCGCAGCGCCGACGAGTTGCCGCAAAACGTCGTTGAGGAAGTCAAAGCAGCCAACGCCGCCAGCGAAAACTACGGCAATTTCTATGGCCAGAATCTCAACATCGTCCAGGCCGGCATTCTGCTGGTCGAAGGCATTCTCAAAGAGCAGGGCTATCCGGTCAGCACCCTTCGCCTGGTGCTGTTCGCCATTCCCATCACCGCGCTTTCCATCCTTCTTGCAGCCATTCAATTCCTCTTGCTGGACAGATGGATTGCTCGCCAGGCGGCGCACGCCAAAGGCAAAGAGTTATGACTTTTCTTACATCACTGATCAACGCGGTTTTCAGCCTCAATACGACGTACATCGTCATCGGGGCGCTGTTGTGGGGCTTTGCCGTGATGACTTTTCGCGACCGGGGAAACGCGCGGCGCATCGGCAGCAGCTTGTTCTGGTTCATTCTCGGAACCACCTTTATTTTTGGCGGCCTTCTGCCTCACTGGGTGACAGGGCTGCTGGTGGTGACCATGGTCGCCATTGACGGCATGGGCCGAGTGGTTCGCGGCACCAGTCATGAAGCGCCGCCGGCAGAGCAACGCGCCCAAGCGCAGCGTCTCGGCAATAAGATATTCCTCCCGGTGCTGACCATCCCGCTCATCACCTTCGCGTTCGCGGCCTCTGCCCTGATGTTGAAATGGCTCGCAGGGGATAATAGCCCGGCAACTAGGATATGGTTTGCCGGCGATGCCAACCGGGCGGCGCTCGTCGGACTTGGATTCAGTAGCATGTTAGCGGTCTTCGTCGGCATGAAACTGACAGGCGGCAGCGCCCGCATGACGATGCAGCAGGGCCGCCGCCTCAATGATGCCATGGGCACCGTGAGCATTCTCCCGCAACTGCTCGCCTCGCTCGGCGTCATCTTCGCGGCGGCGAAGGTCGGCGATTTGATTGCCCAGGGCATACATCAAATCATCCCTGCGGACAACCTCTTCCTGCTGGTGCTGGCAAACTGTCTAGGCATGGCGCTGTTCACTATCGTGATGGGCAATTCGTTTGCGGCGTTTCCGGTGATCGCCGCGGGCGTGCTGGTGCCGCTGATCGTTAAGCCGTTCGGGGTTGATCCGGCAATGGTAGGAATCATGACATTGACGGCAGGCGCCAGCGGCACGCTGATCACGCCGATGGCGGCAAACTTCAACATTGTGCCGACGGCGCTGCTAAACATGCGCGACCCTTACGGCGTCATCAAATTCCAACTGCCATTCGCCTTAACGATCTGGTCGCTGCACGTCGTGCTGATGTGGTTGCTGATCAAGCTGATCTGACAAAAGCGGTTTCCCTAACCGGCTGTGGGATTCGCAGGCCGTTCAATCAAGGTGATTGTCCGGCGCGCGCGCCTCCTGCAATCTGACCGAAGTGCCGCGCCCGTCCCAGCCGCCGTTGCGCCGCCGAAGCCCGGCGGGTCGAGCCCCGCGACGATCTGCCACACTCTCTGCAAACCCTTAAAAACCAGCTTTTAGCAATACTCTGACGGCACAGACGCGCGCCCGTTGCGGCGCGCTGACCGCCAGGCGTTGCGGGCGCACGGGTTGGCACACGGCTTGATACTTACGGCGATGAAAAGCCGCCCGAATTTTAACTTAGAGAGCTTCTGAGACGAGCCCATGAAGACCAGCGAGGCAATCAGCAGGCAACGGTACATGCAGCCCTACATGGCGACGGTCGTGGCGGTGGGCGTGGCCGTCATGATCTATACCTGCTCTGCCTTGACCATGGAGACGCTGAGCCTGCCGTATCTGTTGCTCGCCGCCGTCACCCTGTTCGTCGGTTCGCGCATCACGGTGCGCTTCTTCCGCTTCGATTCCTGCATTTCCGTGTCGGACATCTTCATCTTCCTGTCGCTGATGTTATTCGACGGCGAAGCGGCTATCCTGCTGGCGGGGCTGGAAGGCTTCGTCTCCTCGTTGCGCATCACCAAAAAGAAGCTGACGATGGCGTTCAACTCAGCCTGCATGGCGATTGCGACATTCATTACAGTCTTAGCGTTGCGCTTGTGTTTCGGCCCCATCTCAGGTGTGACCCAGGGAGCCTTCTCATCGCGGCTGGTGATGGCGGCTTGCGTGATGGCGATTGTCCAGTACGTCTGCAACTCAGGGCTGGTCGCTGCCGCCGGCGCTTTGCTGATCAACCGGCCCTTCTGGGAAACCTATAAGAAACATTACGTCTGGACGTCAATTACCTATCTAGCCGGCGCCAGCGCCGCTGTCATCACCATCAAGCTGATCCACTTGATCGGCTTCTACGCTTTTATGGCAACGCTGCCGATTCTGATCATCGTCTACTTCACCTACACGACCTATGTGAAGAGCGTCGAATCGTCTGCCGTGCAAGCCGAGCAGGCCGAGCGACATCTGAAAGAGATGCAGGCGAGCGAAGAGCGTTTCCGCAGTGCCTTTGATCTCGCGCCCATCGGCATGGCGCTGGTCGCGCCTGACGGTCGCTGGATGCAGATCAATCAATCGCTGTCAGAGATCGTCGGCTACAGCGAAGATGAATTCAAGTGCATGAACTTTCAGACGATTACTCACCCGGCAGACCTGCAGACGTTCATGCAGAACGTCAACGAAGTGCTCGAAGGCCGCACGCTGACCTGCCAGATGGAGAAGCGTTATTATCACAAGCAGGGCCACGAGGTCTGGGTGCTTGCAGGCGTCTCGCTGATCCGCGATTCGCAGAGCCAGTTGGCCCACCTAATCTTTCAGATACAGGACATCACCGACCGCAAGCGCGCCGAGCAGCAACTGGTTCACGATGCCTTTCACGATGCGCTCACAGGGCTGCCGAATCGCGCCTGGTTCATGGAGCAGTTGGAGATGTCGCTCGAACAAGGCAGGAAGAAGCCTGAGCGGTTGTTTGCCATGCTGTTTTTAGACCTCGACCGCTTCAAGCTGATCAACGACAGCATCGGCCATTTAGTCGGCGATCAACTGTTGATCGGCATTGCCCAGCGCCTGCGCCATTGCGTGCGACCCGGCGATAAAGTGGCGCGGCTGGGTGGCGATGAATTCACCATACTGCTCGACGGCCTGCGCGACGAGAACGAAGCCATTGAGATCGCCGAGCGCATACAGAAGCGGGTGGCGCAGCCGTTCACCTTGAACGGCTACGAAACCTTCACGACCGCCAGCATCGGCATTTCCTTCTCGAACATCGGCTACGAGCGCGCCGAAGATTTTCTGCGCGACGCCGATACCGCCATGTATCAGGCGAAGTTCCTCGGCAAAGCGCGCCACGTCATCTTCGACAAAGGCATGCACGCGCACGCCGTCAACATGCTGCAACTGGAAACCGATCTGCGCCGCGCCATTGATCGCCGCGAGTTCTTCATCCAATATCAGCCCATCGTGTCGTTTGAAACCGGACGGCTGACAGGCTTCGAGGCGCTGATTCGCTGGCAACATCCTGAACGCGGCCTGATCCCGCCGGATAAATTCATCTCGGTCGCCGAAGAGACCGGCTGCATCGTCTCCATCGGGCGCTGGGTGCTGTTTGAAGCCTGCCGCCAGATGCAGCAATGGCATGAAATTTACCAACTGCGCGAGCCGTTGTTTATCAGCGTCAATCTGTCGACCAAGCAGTTCTCGCAGGTCAACCTGTATGACGAGATCGTGCAGACGTTGAAGGCGACGCGGCTCGATCCGCACGCCTTGAAGCTGGAGATCACCGAAAGCATCGTCATGGAGAACATCGAGACGGTCACCAACACGCTCGAACAGATTCGCGCCCTCGGCGTCGAATTGAGCATGGACGATTTCGGCACCGGCTACTCGTCGCTCAGTTACCTGCACCGCCTGCCGATAGACACGCTGAAGATCGACCGCTCATTCGTCAGCCGCATGAACGAGAACAGCGAGAACAAAGAGATCGTCCGCACGATCATCCTGCTGGCGCAGAACCTCGGCAAGCACGTCATCGCCGAAGGCGTCGAGACGAAAGAACAGATCGAGTTGCTGCGTGAACTGCGCTGCCACAGCGGCCAGGGCTATCTCTTCTCGCCGCCAATGGCCGCCGAAGACGCCGACACGATGATCGAGAGCATGACGAACTGGCAGGCGCGCATGCCGGGCCTGGAAGAGATCTACGACGAAAAAACCTTCGGCCCCATGGTCAGCAACTATTCGATGTAGTGCATCCCACCGTGAAAGGGTGAACCACCCTGGCCTCCTAAGCTGCCTTGCTTGACACCCGGAAAACGCGCTCCGTAGTATGGAGCATATGGCTGACACCGAACGCAAGCGGCTCTTTCTGATCGATGGAATGTCGCAAATCTATCGCGCCTACTACGCCATTCGCGGCCTCACGAATTCGCAAGGTCTGCCGACCAACGCCGTCTACGGCTTCACCATGACGCTGCGGCGGCTGATCGCTCAGGAGAAGCCTGACTATCTCGGCGTTGCGCTCGATTCGCCCGAACCGACCTTTCGCCACGAAAGCTATGAACATTACAAAGCCACGCGCAGCGCGATGCCCGACGATCTGTCGGTGCAACTGCCCTACGTCCTGCGCGTCGCGGAAGCCTTGCGCGTGCCGATCACGCGCGAGCCGCGCTATGAAGCTGACGACATCATCGGCACACTGGCTATGAAAGCTGAAGCGCAGGGCCTCGATGTCGTCATCGTGACGAATGATAAAGATATGTGCCAACTGGTCACAGATCACGTCAAAATCCTGCGCGCCGACCGCAACGGCACGATGTCGATGCTTGATCGTGAAGGCGTGAAAGAGCGGATGGGGGTCTGGCCTGAGCAAATCGTCGATCTGCTCGGCCTGTGGGGCGATCAATCCGACAACATTCCCGGCGCGCCGGGCGTCGGCGAAAAAGGCGCCAAGCAGATCATCGAACAGTTCGGCTCGATTGAAAATGCCCTGGCGCACGCCGACGAAATCTCGCGCAAGACTTATCGCGAGAGCTTGCAGAACAACCGCGAGTTGATTCTGCAATCGCGCGAGCTGGCGCGCATCCATTGCCAGATGCCGATCAAACTAGACCTTGAGGGGCTGGTTTATGAAGCGCCGGATCGACGCGCCGCTTACGAGCTATTCTCCGAAATGGAATTTTCGCAACTGACGCGCGAATTCGCCGACGCGGCGACGCCCGACTCTATATCGACGGTGGCGGCGCGCAAGCCCGGCCAGGCGCGCTACGTGCGCATCGAGACGCGCGCCGAGCTTGAAAAGTTCATCCGTTCGCTTTACGCGCTCGACCGCTTCGCGCTATCGATGGCCGAGCGCAAAGGCGCAGTCTACGGCATGGCGATCTCGACGGCGCAGATGAATGCCGCGCTGATTGATTTTGAAAAGATTGACGACGCCCTCACGCTTCTGAAAGAGGCGCTCGAAAACGGCCTCATTCAGAAAGCGGTTCACGACTGGAAAGGCGCGCTGACCTTGCTGCATCGCTATTGCTGCGAGCGCCAGCCGACGCCGACCGACAAGACAATCGTAAAGAAGATTACAGAAGGCGCGATGCAGGATTTCGTCTCCACCGTGCGAATTGAAGGCGTCGAAGACGACACCTTGCTGGCGGCTTATCTGCTCGATCCGAACCGCGCCAGCCATCGCATTCTCGAAGTGGCGCGCGAATTTCTCGGCGTTGAGCCGGCGGAAACTATCGATGGCTTCGACGCGGATGATGCTCGCGCCCTGCAAGCGGCGGACTTGACCTTTCACCTGGCGGACGTGCTGCGCGCCAAGCTCGAAGAGAAAGAGTTGGAGCGCGTCTACACCGAGATCGAATTGCCGCTTGTCGAGAGTCTCTTCGAGATGGAGCGCATCGGCGTGCGCATAGACACGGAGGCGCTTGAAGCCGCAGGCCGCGAGATGGAGCAGGAGTTGGCGCGGCTGACGGCGAAGATCCACGAACTGGCCGGCCAGGAGTTCAACATCAATTCGACGGTGCAACTCGGCGAGATTTTCGAGAAGCTGAATTTCGATGTGGGCCGCAAGACGAAGACCGGGCGCATTTCGACATCGGCTGACGTGCTCGAAGAACTGGCGGCGAAGTACGAGTTGCCGCGCTTGATACTGGAGTATCGCGAGATTGCCAAGCTCAAGAGCACTTACGTTGACGCGCTGCCACGCTTGATCGACCCACGCACGGGGCGCATACACACGACGCTCAATCAAGCGGTAGCCGCGACAGGCAGACTCAGCAGCACCAATCCGGCTCTGCAAAACATTCCGATTCGCAAAGAGTCGGGCCGGAAGATTCGCGCGGCGTTTGTCGCCTCGCCCGGATATGTACTGATGTCGGCGGATTATTCGCAGATCGAACTGAGAATCTTCGCGCACCTGACGGGCGATGCGGAGATGACCGACGCGTTCAAGAAAGGCGAAGACATCCACGCGCGCACGGCGCGGCTGGTCTTCGGCGCAAAGACCAAACAGGAAGAGTCAGAGGCGCGCCGTTTAGCCAAGATCGTCAACTTCGGCGTCGCCTATGCGATTGGCGCATTCGGCCTGGCGGCGCGCACCGGCCTGTCACGCGCCGAAGCGAAGCGCACGATTGATAATTACTATGAGACCTTCAAAGGGGTGCGGCGCTATATGGAAGAGATTCCCGAACAAGTGCGCGAAACGGGGTTTGTCAGAACGGCCTTCGGTCGCATCCGCCCTATACCCGACATCGGTAACAAGAACCACAATCTGCGAGCGCGCGCCGAACGTGAAGCGATTAATGCGCCGATTCAAGGGACGAGCGCCGACCTGGTGAAGATGGCGATGGTGCGCGTCCATCAGCGATTAAGAAAAGAGAAGCTCGGCGCGCGCATGATTCTGCAAGTCCACGACGAGTTATTGCTCGAAGTGCCGGCGGATGAAGTCGAGCGCACCACGAAAGTCGTGCGCGAAGAGATGGAGCGCATTTATCCACTCTCTGTGCCGCTCGTCGTCGACATCGGCGTCGGCGGCAACTGGCTCGAAGCCAAACCGTGATGTGGTATTACACACACTCTTACGGGATCGTCAGCAGAATATCAAAAAGGCTAATATACTTAGCTCGACTTTATCCAATTTGGTCTTTGAAAAATAAACGACAGGCTGAGTAAGCTACAGGTCTTTCCTCCAAGAAAGGACTGTCATGCAAACTCTGCCTGTCGAATTGATGAGCCTGATTTTAG
>JBBWZK010000434.1:0-22271 GCA_039648975.1 Blastocatellia bacterium | reverse complement strand
GCGACACGGCGACGCGGCGACAGGAGGTGTGCCTAAGTTATCTATCGTCTTTGGCTGTCCCATGCTCTCTTTCTTTTCTTCTCGCCGCGTCGCCGTGTCGCCGTGTCCCCGCGTCGCCTCTTCTCCTGCTGGCGGGCATGGACAGACGCGCTCGCGGCCTTTATAAACATGCTTATGAAGACCGGACGTTTGTTCCTCGTCGCCCTCATCAGCATCGGCCTCTTTGCTGCCTCCTTCAAGGGCTTAACCGCAAGCCAGACGGATGCCAGAGCCGCGGCGCGCGAAGCCGCTTATCGCGCCAACAACATCGGCGTCGCTCTGCTTGAGAAGTACGAGTTTGAAGATCCGAGCCCGAACAAGGAGGATGCGACCAAAGCGTTTAAGCGCGCGCTGAAGCTCGATCCGAACCTGGCCATCGCGCAAGTCAATCTTGCCATCGCGCGTTTCTACGCATCCGATCTGGATGGCGCGTTACGCGAAGCGAAAAAGGCCGAAGCCCTCGCGCCGAACACGCCGCAGGTTTATTACATTCTTGGCCTGATCGCTAAGACGCAGAACCGCCCGGCGGATCAGATGGCCGCTTTCAAGCGTGTCCTCGAAATGGATCCGCGCGATCCGGGGGCCAACATCTATCTCGGCCAACTCTACAAGCAGCAGCGCGACTTCGCGAATGCCGCTTCGGCGTTCCGCGCGGCGCTCGACGCCGAGCCTTACAACACCACAGCGATGTACAATCTCGGCCTTACGCTGATGCAATCCAATCAGCGCGAAGAGGGCGCGCGCATCATCCAGCAGTTTAAGAAGGTGAGCGACGCCCACTATGGCACGGAACTCGGCACCAAATATCTGGAGGGCGGGCGCTATGCCGAAGCTATGGCCTCGACCGGGGCCGAAAGCGACCTGGTGTCACCGGCAACGCCCGAAGTCGCTTTTGCCGACGCAACCGCGAATGTAATACCAACCGCAAATGCGCCGGCACCCGGTTCGGCGGCTCCCGGCGTCAAGATCGTCGGTCGCACGATTCCCGGCGCGCAGTGGAATGACGCCGCGAAGCGCGATCTGGCCGCTTCGCTTGGCGGCGGCGTGACGTTGTTCGATTACGATGACGATGGCGACCTCGATCTGTTTGTCATTAGCGCCGCTTCACAAAAACTCTATCGCAACGACGGCGGCAAGTTCGTTGATGTGACCGAAGCCTCAGGCTTATCTAAAGCGCCGGCAAACGCCGTCGGCATCGCCGCAGTCGCCGGCGATTGCGATAATGACGGCAAGCCCGATCTGTTGGTGCTGCGCTACGGCGGCCTGACGCTCTATCACAACGACGGCAGCGGCAAATTCTCGGACGTGACCACAGCGGCGGGCATTCCCGCTTATCCTTATCTGGCGCTCTCTGTGGCGCTGGTCGACGTCGATCATGACACCGACCTCGACATCTTCATCGCCGGCTGTGCGGATCTGGCGAAAGCCCCTGCGGGTGATGCGAATCGTCCATTGACGTTCCCCGATGATTTCGCCGCCGCGCCGAATCTGCTGCTCAGAAACAACGGCGACGGCAAATTCGTCGACTACACGGCGGAGGCAAAACTCAGCGGCGGCACCGCGCACGGCGTCGCCATCGTGCCGACCGATTTCGATAATCACCGCGACGTCGATCTGCTGGTCGTCAACAGCAAGGATCAGCCGACGCTTTACAGCAACCTGCGCGACGGCTCGTTCCGCAACGTCGCCACGGAAGTCGGCTTGAACGTCAAGGGCGCGATCACCTGCGTTGCCGCAGGCGACGTCAACAAAGACGGCTATACCGATTTCTTCTTTGGTAAAGCCGATGGCGCAGGCGTATTGGCAGTGAGCGACGGGCGTGGCCGCTTCACGACTTCAGCGGCTCCCGCCGGGACGGAATCGGCGACCGCCGCGCAATTCCTCGATTATGACAACGACGGCCTGCTCGATCTAGTGACCGTTTCAAACAACGGCCTGCGCGTGCTTCGTAATGTAGGCAACAAATGGGAGAACACCAGCGAGCGCGCCGTCGCCAAAGACCTCTTTGGCAACGCGGCGGTGATTCGCGCCTTCGCGGCGGCTGACATTGACGGCGATGGCGATACGGACATCATCGCCAGTTCATCGGCAGGCGAAGTGAAAATAGCGCGCAATGACGGCGGCAATAAGAATCCATCGCTGAGTGTGCGGCTTGTGGGCCTTGCGGACAAGGGCAGAATTCGCCTGCCGATTGGCGCCAAAGTCGAAGCGCGCGCCGGCAGCCTTTACCAGAAACTCGAACATTATTCGGCCAGCCCTGCGCCCGCGCCTTTGGGTATCGTCCTGGGCCTTGGCAAGCGTCCGGCATTTGATGCCGTGCGCGTCCTCTGGCCTTCGGGCACCTTGCAGGCCGAAACCGGAATCCTCCAACCCGACGACAAGCAATTGCCGCTGGTCGGGCGCTTCACGATCACTGAGATCGAGCGCAAGCCATCGTCGTGTCCTTTCCTGTACACCTGGAACGGCGAGCGCTTTGAGTTCATCACAGACTTCATGGGCGGCGGCGAGATGGGTTACTGGGAAGCGCCGGGCCGCCGCAATACGCCAGACCCCGACGAATATGTGCGCATTCGCGGCGACCAGCTAAAAGAACGCAACGGGCGCTGAGAGCTACGCGAGACCAACGAGCTAGAAGAAGTGCTCTACGTTGACCGCCTGCAACTGGTCGCCATCGCGCACCCGGCAGACAGCGAAGTTTATCCCAACGAAGGCATGACCGAGCCGCCGCGACCGTTCAAGCTCTGGCTGACGCGCAACGCGCGCCCGCCCGTCTCTGCCGTAGATGATCGCGGCAAAGACGTGCTCGACCGTCTCACGAAAGTGGATCGCCAGTACGTCGATGACTTCCCTCTTTCTCGCATTCGCGGCTATGCGGAAAAGCACACGCTGACGATGAACCTCGGCGAGCCGGCCAAAGGTCGAACCCTGTTATTGCTCAACGGCTGGACGGATTATGCCTTTTCGAGCGACAACGTCGCGGCTTCGCAAGCGGGGCTCGCGCCGATGCTCCCGGCTTTGCAAGTGAAAGACCAGCAGGGACAATGGCAGACCATCATCGAAGACATAGGCATTCCCGTAGGTCGCCCGCAGACGGTGACGGTGGATCTGACCGGCAAGTTCTTATCCGCGAGCCGCGAGGTTCGCCTGGTCACGACGATGCGCATCTACTGGGATCAGATTCTCGTTGATACATCGGCAGGTGATGCAGTCGTGCAGATGACGAAGCTTGATCCGCTTGTAGCCGACTTGCACTGGCGCGGTTTTTCAGCCGAAACGACGCCCGACGGGCGCGAGCCGTTCGTTTACGATTACGCGCGCGTTTCGTCGCAATCACCCTGGAAGACGATGCCCGGTCGCTACACACGCGAAGGCGACGTGCGCGAGTTGCTGACGAAGACGGATGATCTATTCGTCATCTCGCGGCCCGGCGATGAGATTGTCCTGTCGTTCGATGCCACGCGACTAACGCCTTTGCCTGCGGGATGGAAGCGGACTTACTTGCTTTACGCTGACGGCTTCAGCAAAGAGATGGACATCAACTCGGCGAGTCCCGACCGCGTAGCGCCTTTGCCGTTTCACGGCATGACGCAGTACCCGTACAGCGCGGCAGAAAGCTATCCGATGACCGCCGCTCGCCGTCGCCTCATCGAGCGATACAACACGCGCGTTGTGGCTTCGCCAGTGCCGCGCATCGAATCGACTTTTGCCGACCAGGTGATTGCGCCAAAGACATCCAGTGGCAATCGCCGTTAGTGAGAAAGACCATCAAACAGGAAGTGTAAGATGCAGCACATTCGTTATTCCGTAGCGGCGTGTCAGACCGATATGCCGAATCCCGTGGAGCGCCGCGAGATGCGCCGCTCGACCGACCGCATGCTGGCGATGATCGACGCGGCAGTCGCGGGCGCAGCGCCGTTTCTGCCTGTGCGCCTGGTCGTCTTTCCTGAATTTGCCCATGCCGCGCCGGTCTTCCCGACCGTCGAAGAGTTGCGCCAAAAGCTCGCCGTCGAAATTCCTAACGAGCACACCGAGCGGCTTGAGCAAAAAGCCCGCGAGCATGACATCTACATTCAAAGCGGCTCGATGATCGAAGTTGATCCGAAGTGGCCGAATGTAGTCTTCAACACAACCTGCCTGATCGGGCCGCAGGGCGTGCTCTACAAGTACCGCAAGGTGAACACCTGGATTCCCTATGAAGTTCACGCGAGCCCGCATGACATCGAAGGCTACACGGAGCCGCTGTTTCCCGTAGCCGACACGCCTATCGGGCGCATCGGCTGCGCCATCTGTTACGACTGGCTTTTCCCTGAAGCGATGCGGCAACTCGCCGCCAATGGCGCGGAAGTGATGATTCGCGTCTCGGCTTACATGGATCCGTGGGGTGCGACCGAGCCGATGGACTGGTGGACTGTGGTGAACCGCTGCCGTGCGCTTGAGAACACGGCTTACGTGGTGGCGGCCAATCAAGGCGCGCAGTTGAAATTTTATCCGCCGTATTCGTGGCCCGGCGGCAGCATGGTGGTTGATTACGATGGCCGCATTCTAGCGCAGGCCTCGCCGGGGCCGGGCGAGCGCATCGTCGTCGCGCCTGTGGACATCACTGCACTACGACACGAACGCGCCACGCGGCGCGGCCATCACATGCTGGCGCACCTGCGCAGCGAAGCCTATCCAGTTTATGGCAAGCATCAATATCCGCCGCGACTCGCAGGCGACGACACGCAGCTTTCCTACGAGCGCAACAACGAACTGATCGACGAAGCCAAGCGACAACTGGATGAGTCGAGCGAACGATAGAAGATCAAGCCAGACGTATTTCCTTGCGAAGCCCGCCTATGCTAGAGTGGGTTTTCCTGAGTGCGAACTCTAATCCCAGACACGGAGAATTCACGTGAAACAATTCCTCATCGCTCTCTTCTTTGTATTGCTCTTGAGCCTAACCGGATGCACCTCTATGCCCGGCAGCAATAAGGTTCAAGGAAATGGCGTTGCCAAGACTGAAAAAAGGGATTTCCCGCAATTCACTTCGATTGAAGTGAATTGCCCCGGTGTAATTCACTTCACGGCTCAGGAGCAGAAAAGCCTCCAAATCAGTGGCGATGACAACATCGTTCCTTTAATTACGGCGGAGGTAAAGAACAACACTTTGTACATCAAATCGAATAAAGACTACGATGCGAAGAGTAAGTTGCAGATTGATATTGCCAATCCTGATATTGAGAAGTTCGCCTTTACTGGAGCAGGCGAGGCGGCGCTCTCGAAAATTCAGAATGAGCGCCTGGAAATCACGGTTTCTGGGGCCGGCAAATTAACGGCATCCGGAGAAACCAAGGAAGCGGACATTTCATTGACCGGCGCGGGAAATATAGACGCCAAGGATTTGCACACGATTAAGACAAAGGTGCGATCAACCGGGGTCGGCAGTATTGACGTTTACGCGCTGGACGAGCTTGATGCCAATGCAACAGGCGTTGGCAATATTAACTATTACGGTAATCCACAGCATGTCAACAAGCAGGCGACCGGAATCGGTAAGATCACCCAGAAATAAATTACTGCGGTCGCTTGTCAGGTCAATCTTTGCCAGTATTCACCAGTGGCAGGTACTGCTTCCAAGGGCCGACCGCTTCACTGTATTGCCTGCACATCACGCGAAGAATTTGCGCGACGTGACTCAGGTCGTGCGCCACCCACGTAGCTAACAACTCACTGAGTGTGACGCTGCCGAGATTGGCATCGGGATGCGTTCCACGCAAGCTCAATTGCTCAGGCTCCAGATGCAACTCGGCAAGCGCCGCGAGATTGTCTCGGCGCAAGACGGCGAATTCGTCCAGCAGTTCGTTCAACGGTTTGCCCTGCGACTTTTCAACCTGCGCGAAGCGGTCGAAAGGCGGAAAGGCTTGCGCCTCGCCGTGCTCAAGAATGATTCGGGCGCGCGGCATCCAGTCGGTCTCTTCGCCGTGAATCAAATGGCCGACGACATCGTAAGGGCTCCACGTCGCTTCGCCTTCATTGTTTGTTGCCCATGCGGGCGGCAGGTCTTTAAGCAACACACGCAAGGTTTCCGGTGTCCGGTGCAGAATGTCTATCGCTTCTTCAAGCTGAAATTCCATGTGCTCTCCTGTGGATGAAATAATCGTTTGCTTATTAACGCGCAACCTCTCGCATCAATCGTAACGCAATGCCACCATCGGGTCGACGCGCGAGGCTTTGCGCGCCGGCAGATAACTCGCCAGCAGGGCAATCGCCGCAAGCAACGCGGCAATGCTGGCATAGGTCGCCGGGTCGGTGGCGCTCACCTGAAACAGCAGGCTTGCCATCACGCGAGTCAGCGCTACGGCTGCGCCCAGTCCTAAGGCAAGGCCGGCTGCCACAAGCCGTGCGCCGTTGCCCATCACCAGCCGCAGCACGTCTGCTGAACTGGCTCCCAGAGCCATTCTCAAGCCGATCTCGTGAGTCCGCTCGGTAACTGAATAAGCCATCACGCCATAGATGCCTACGCCTGCCAACAGCAGGGCAAGCGTAGCGAAGACGATGAGCAGCGACATGCTCAAACGACGCTGCGCCAGCGACCCGCTGACGATCTCTTGCATCGTTCGCACCTGCGCGATGGGCACGCCGCTGTCCACGGTTTTCAACTCGTTGCGAATAGCAGCGACGATGCTGCGGGTCTCCGCCTCTGTGCGCACGGCGAGAAAGCTACTGCGCATCGCGTTCGGGTATGGGTTCTGTGGCAACGGCACATAGATCGTCGGGTTGATGTCTGCGTCAAGCCCTTTCAGCCTGACGTTGCCGATGACGCCGACGACCTCGCGCCAGAGCGCCGGGTCTGGATAAACTTGCAAGCGCTTGCCGACAGGGTCTTCGCCGGCAAAGAAACGCTCGGCCATCGCTTGATTGATGACCGCCGCAAACGGCGTCTCTTTCGTATCACGCTCCGTAAAGTCGCGGCCCGCGAGCAGCGGAATGCCCATCGTCTTGAAGTAGTCGGGACTGATCTGGCGGAAGTCGGCGACCGGTTCGCTGCCCGGTTGCACGGGTTTGCCTTGAAGAGTGAAGTTGGTCGAGGCGTTGAATCCGTAAAGCGGCAGCCGGTTGACGGCGGCGGCAGATTGCACGCCCGGCAAAGCGCGCACATGCGCAAGCAATCGTTCGTAAAAGCGCGCCTGCTCCTGTATGTCTGCGTAGCCGGGCTGCGAAAGGCTGATCGCCATGGTGACGACGCCCTGTGGATTGAATCCCGGCGCGACATGGCTGATCGAAACGAAGCTGCGAATCATCAACCCCGCCGCGACCAGCAGCACGACGGCGAGCGCGACTTCAGCGACAACCAGCAGGTTGAGCAGGCGCTGATGCAGCACGCCGCCGGTCGCGCCTTTGCGGCCTTCTTTCAAGCTCTCGGTCAGCCGCTTGCTCGACGATTGCAGCGCCGGCGCGAGGCCGAATATGATGCCGGTTACAAACGAAACTAGCAGCGTGAAGGCGAGCATCCTGCCGTCAAGCCTGACGCCTTCGACGCGCGGGATGCTGCTGGCGCTGATGCCTGTCAGCAAGGGCACGCCCCACATCGCCATCAACAAGCCGAGCGTGCCTCCTGTCATGCTCAACATCACGCTCTCGGTGAGCAGTTGCCTTACGAGCCGCATGCGGCTCGCGCCGAGCGCCGTGCGAATGGCGAACTCATTGCGCCGCGCCGCCGCTCGCGCCAGCAACAGTTGGGCGACGTTGGCGCAGGCGATCAGCAAGACGCAGCCGACCGCACCCAGCAGAACTAACAAGGCGGGTCGCACCTGCCCGACGATCTGCTCGTGCAGCGGCACAAGCTGTATGCTGACATCGGCGTTCGTATCGTGATACTGGTCGGCGATCCGGCTGGCGATGGTCTCCATCTCGACCTGCGCTTCGGCGAGCGGGACCGCGGCTTTGCGTCGCCCGATGACGCGCACGAAGCGATTGCCGCGCATCAACTCGCTCTTGGTCGGGATGAACGGCACGTAGATGAGCGTCTCCGGCGTCGGGTAATAAAACCCTCGCGGCAGCACGCCGATGATGGTGTAGCTTCTGCCGTCTATCCGCAAGGCGCGCCCGACCAGGCTCGCATCGCCGCCGTAACGCTCCTGCCACAGGCTATAGCTCAACAGCGCCACAGGCTCGCCGCCGGGCTGCGCTTCGCGTTCAAGAAACTCGCGCCCCAAGACAGGCTGCACGTGCAACAGCGCGAATAGACTTGCCGCGACTCGCGCGCCGGTGACCTGCACAGGCTCGTCGCCGTCGTTGAGGTTGAAGCCGACCTGACGCGTCGCGGCGATCTGCTCGAAGCTCTCGCTCTGCGCCCGCCAGTCTTCGATGTCGAGCAGCGACGACGGTTGTTGCTCAGAATTCGACGGCGCGTGGCGCGAATAGATGATTGTTAATTCATCGGGCTTATCGTAAGGCAGCGGCGCAAGCAACACCGCATTGATGACGCTGAAAATGGCGGTGTTCGCGCCGATTCCCAGGGCCAGAGTCAGGACGGCGACAATGGTAAACACGGGTCGCTTCAAGAGCATTCTGAGCGCATAGCGCATATCGGCAAGCAGTCGTTCCATTCGTTCTCTCCGGTATTGCCGCCGAGTGAAGCACGCACTCGGCCAGGGTTTGTGTCGCCTCTGACAAGATCATACGAATTCGCCATCGTTTCAGCCAATTCATTGTTTTCACGATTTTGATGAAATATACTCATACAAAATTGATCGACAGGAGCGACGCGAATGGCCTTGCATCTGGAAGTCCGACATCTGCGGCTCATCGAGACGGTGGCCCGCGAAGGCGGCATCACGAAAGCGGCGAACCGCCTGCACCTGACGCAATCGGCGCTCAGTCATCAACTGCGCGACATCGAAGAGAAGCTCGGCACGCCGCTGTTTATACGGTTGAACAAACGGATGCTGCTGACGCAGGCGGGCGAGCGGTTGCTCGGTGCTGCGCCGCTCGTCTTGGATGAACTGCGCCGCGCCGAAGAAGACATACGCCAGATTGCGCTGCACCGCGAAGGCATGCTGCGCATCAGCACAGAGTGCTACACCTGCTATCACTGGTTGCCGGCAGTGCTCAAGCCGTTTCAGGAGGTCTTCCCGCGCGTCGAGGTACGCATTATTGTCGAAGCGACGCGCCGCCCTATCGAAGCCTTGCTCGATGGCCGGCTCGATCTGGCGATCACCAGCACGGCGACGCGCAATCGCAAGCTGATGTTCAAGCCGCTGTTTCGCGACGAGCTGGCGGTCATCGTTAGTCCTGAGCATCCGCTGGCCGCGCATCCTTATGTGACGGCGAAAGACCTGGCGGCAGAGCACCTGCTGGTTTACGCGCTGCCGAATGAAGACTTGACGGTTTTCCAGAAAGTGTTGATGCCTGCCGGCGTCAAGCCGCGCCAGGTGTCGCGCGTCGAGTTGACCGAAGCCATCATCGAGATGGTCAAAGCGGGAATGGGCATCAGCGTGATGGCCCGCTGGGCGGTTGCGCCGCACGTCGAAGCCGGGTTACTGCGCGTGCTGCCGCTCACCGCCAGAGGCTTGCACAGGCAATGGAGCGCCGTCATGATCCGCCACAAAGCCCAGCCGCCTTACTTGCGAAAATTCGTTGAGCTAATCGCCAGTCATTCGCCGACACAAAGCAAAGCGGCGGCCTGCGCCTGATCGCTGTGTGTGGAACCTTTCATTGCAGAAGCGTGGCCGGATGAGATTTTGCCGGTTACATCATGAGCATGAGCATTTTCTGATGGTTTTATGAACTCCTTCTAAAGATTTTTAATCTCTTATCGGGCGATTCTTAAAAGTCTCGCTAGGGACGAAATGTTTATAGTTCAAAGCGTCAAAGATCGTCCAAGCCCCGTAGGGGCGAAATGTCAACATTGCGCTCCTGACCGAGCTTGAATTCTTTTGCGACTGGTTCTATAAACATTGCGCTCCTATGGAGCTGGTGTTTTAGATACGTTCTACAGACGAGGTAGCTTATGGAAACCTTGTGGCACGATCTCTATTACGGCATTCGCATGCTGGCGAAGAAGCCTGGCTTTACGGCGGTGGCCATTCTGTCGCTGGCCATCGGCATTGGCGCGAACAGCGCCATCTTCAGCGTCACCAACGCCCTCTTGCTGCACCCATTGCCGTATCAGGATGCGGATCGCATAGCCATCCTCTGGAGCCGCTCGCCCGGATTGAACGTGGCGCAAGATTGGTTTTCGCCCGGTCAATACCTCGACGTGAAGACGCAGAACCAGGTCTTTGACGAAACCGCGATCACCATCGGCAGCAGCTTCAACCTGACGGGACAGGGGACACCTGAGCGCGTTGATGGCGCGCGCGTGTCGGCATCGCTGTTTCCGCTCTTTGGCGTTGATGCCATGCTGGGGCGTGTCTTCTCGGCAGAAGAAGATCAGCCGGGCAAATCATCTGTGGTCATTTTAAGTCATGGGTTCTGGCAACGGCGCTTCGGCGCAGACCCTGAGATTATCGGCAAGACCCTGACGCTCAATGATAAAAGCTTCACCATCGTTGGCGTCCTGTCGGCAGGGTTCACCTTGAATAAGCAGGTCATGCTCACCGTCAACGCCATTCAGCAGACCGATGTGTTGCTGCCTTTGCCGATGAGCGCAAGCGCTCAGACAGATCGCGATCATGAAGACTACAATATTTTTGCGCGCCTCAAGCCGGGAGTGACCATCGCCCAGGCGCAGGCCGAGATGGATGTCATCGCTGACCACATGAAGCAGCAATATCCGGCGAACTATCCGCCGAATGGCGGGCTCACCATCAGCGTTGTGCCGTTGCTCGAACAGGTCGTCGGCAACATTCGCCTGGCGCTCTATGTTTTGTTGGGCGCGGTCGGCTTTGTCCTATTGATCGCCTGCGCCAACGTCGCCAATCTCTTGCTGGCGCGCGCCGCCGTTCGCCAAAAGGAGATGGCGATTCGCGCGGCTGTCGGCGCAAGCCGAGGGCGCATCGCGCGGCAACTGCTCACGGAAAGCGTGCTGCTGGCGCTCGCTGGCGGACTGATGGGATTGGTGATCGCGTTGCTGGCGGTCAACCTGTTGCGCGTCTTCGGGCCGGAGAACATTCCCCGTCTCAATGAAGTCAGCATCGATGGCCGCGTGCTGGCCTTCACTTTTTTAGTGTCGCTGCTGACCGGCATGGTCTTCGGATTGGCCCCGGCCCTGCGGGCTTCAAAAGTTGATCTGAATGAAGTGCTCAAGGAAGGTGGCCGCAGTTCGGGCGGCGGCACACCCGGCCATCAGCGCATACGCAAACTGCTGGTCATCGCCGAAGTCGCCCTGTCGCTGATTCTGCTCATCGGCGCTGGCCTGCTGATTCGCAGCTATCAACGCATCGTGAATGCCAATCCGGGTTTCAATGCGCCCGATGTGCTTTCCCTGCGCCTGTCGCTGCCGGCGGCCAGATACAACAAGCCCGAAGCCGTTTCCGCTTTCTACAAACAACTCGATGAGCGCATCAGGGCATTGCCGGGAACCGAAGCGGTCGGCAGCAACTACTTATTGCCGCTGAGTTCAGTTGCGCTTGGCTGGGAGCCGATCAGCGTTGAAGGTTATGTGCCGCAGGCGGGCGAGAATTTGATCATTGCCAGTTCGGGTTATATCAGCCCAGACTATTTCCAAACCATGGGCATTCCCTTACTGAAGGGACGATATTTCACCGAACAGGACAACCAAGCCGCGCCCGAAGTCGTGATCGTCGATGATAAGCTGGCCGCGCGCTTCTGGCCGAATGAAGACCCGATTGGCAAGCGAATGCGCCGAGGGAATTCGGGCCCCTGGCGGACGGTGGTTGGCCTCGTCGCTGACCAAAAAGAGTATGATGTGGATGGCGAACCGCCAATCACCGCTTACTACCCGGTTGAGCAATTCAACATCGGCAGCCGCTTTGTGGTCGCCCGCGTCTCGGCTGATCCTGTGCGAATGACCGGCGTGATCGTCAAAGAGATTCAAGCGCTTGACCCTGAACTGCCGGTCTTTGATGTTCACACGATGGAGCAGCGTTTATATGATTCGCTGGCGCGGCGGCGCTTCTCCATGCTCTTGTTTGGGGTTTTTGCTACATTCGCCTTGATCCTCGCAGGCATAGGCATCTATGGCGTGATGACCTATTGGGTCAATCAGCGGACGCAGGAAATCGGCATACGCATGGCGCTGGGGGCCCGTCCCGGCAATATCCTGCAACTGGTCATCCGGCAGTCCCTGCTTCTGGTCTCGCTGGGCATTGGCATCGGCCTGACGGGCGCTTATGTGTTGACGCGCGTCATGGCCAGCCTGCTTTTCGGCATCAGCGCCACCGACCGTTGGACGTTTATTCTGCTCTCTCTGCTGCTCGGCGGCATCGCTCTGCTGGCCAGCTATATTCCGGCTCGCCGTGCGGCAAGGGTCGACCCTATCGTCGCGCTGCGCTATGAGTGATCGTTAGAGCGGGCTGCAAATGAGCCGGCCTATGTAGCGCAATGCGGTTAGATTGTGCGAGTCCACGCCTAATCTACTTCGCGTGCAGCACGCCTCACGTACCGAGCGATTACGAAGTAGAACTTCTCTTGCCTTCCCTTTCTTATCAACCTAAGATTATTTTGTCCCGCTTGCTGAGATTCTACATAGAAGCTGAGTACACGCTCATTGCTAAAATCATCTGTAAGCAATCGATCCTCACTCTCATTGCCCATTTTTATGTCTGGCAAATCGACTTGAAGAGGAGGCTCGCCGAATGAACAAAATAAGAACGCTGTTGCTGCTCAGTGCAATCGCTTTCTGCACGATCTGTACATCGCTGTCCCGGGTTAGCGCCATTCCAACGCCATCTCAGGAGATCGCGCCGCAAGCGATAACCGCGACTCAACTCGATCCTGTGCTCACGGGTCTGACTAATCCTCTATTCGTAACCAACGCCCACGACGGCAGCAATCGTCTGTTCATCGTTGAACGAGGCGGCAGTATTAAAATCTTGCTGCCGGATAGAACCTTTACTCAAGCGACGCCTTTTTTGAACGTCGCCGCAAAATTTATAAGCGGCGGCGAACAAGGGCTCCTGGGGTTAGCCTTTCACCCGCAGTATTCCAGCAATCGTCGTTTCTTTGTCAATTACACGCGCCAGCCGGACGGCGCAACCGTCATTGCAGAATACCAAGCCTCGACGGGCGATCCCAATGTCGCCGACACAGCGGAAACCGTTTTGCTGACGATTCCGCAGCCGTTCGCGAATCACAATGGCGGAATGCTCGCCTTCGGCCCGGATGGTTATTTATACATAGGCATGGGCGATGGCGGCGATGGCAATGATCCGGGCAATCGCGCCCAGAATATCAATGAATACCTCGGCAAGATCCTGCGCATAGACGTTGACCATGCGAACGGCGCGACTCCCTACTCTTCGCCATCGAGCAATCCTTTCTTTGGCGCTACTCCCGGTCTGGATGAAATTTACGCGGTCGGCATGCGTAATCCCTGGCGTTTCTCTTTTGAGAGAGGCACAGGCACACTCTACTGTGGAGATGTCGGGCAAGGCGCATGGGAAGAGGTAGATACCATCAACCTGGGCGGCAATTATGGCTGGCGCGTCTATGAAGGAAATCACTGCACCAATCTTGATCCTTGCAATTCCATCACCCCCATTCCACCAATCGCTGAATACGGCCACACGGCGGGGCGCTGTTCGATCACCGGCGGGTATGCCTATCGCGGCACCATTGGAACTTTTCCAGCGGGCAAATATATTTTCGCCGATTTTTGCACAGGCGAGATCTTTCAACTCGATGGCAGCACCGTCACGCCACTGATGGACACAACCATCAGCATCACATCTTTCGGCGAAGACGAAGCGGGTGAAATTTATGTCGTCGGTCTATCGGGAACGGTGCATAAAATTCGCAACCCGGCAGCTAGCTGCACCTACAGCATTGCGCCAACCAATCAATCGTTCGCGGCAAGCGGCGGCACAGGCACGGTCAATGTCGCCACGCAGGCAGGCTGTTCATGGATGGCCATGAGCAATGCGCCGTGGATCACCATCACCTCTGGGGCCAGCGGCACGGGCAACGGTTCCGCAGGCTATTCCGTTGACGCCAACAGCAGCGGGAACTCTCGCAGTGCGGCGGTGTCGATTGCCGGTCAAGTGTTTACCGTCTATCAATCCGATTCCGCATGTAGCTATACGCTCTCTTCCCACTCAACCGGCTTCACCGCAAGCGGCGGCAGCGGCAATTTTAGCGTCACCACGCAGTCAGGTTGTGATTGGACACCGAGCACGACGGCTCAGTGGATTGCCATTGACTCTGGCAGCGGCCCAGGCAGCGGCACGGTGGCCTATACAGTTGCCTTGAATCCGGGCCTCAGTCCACGCACGGGCGTCATGCTGGTTCAAGGTCAGTCGTACACGGTCAATCAGGCAGCTGGCGGCAGCAAGCCCTTTGACTTTGATAGTGACAATAAGGCCGATGTCGCGGTGTGGCGGCCTGCCAATGGCAACTGGTTGATCAATAACAGTTCGAGCGGCTCTAGTTCGCGGTTCTGGGGCACCAATGGCGATGTGCCTGTAGCCGATGATTATGATGGCGATGGCAAGGCCGATGTGACCGTGTGGCGACCGTCGAATGGCACATGGTACAGGATCAACAGTTCCAATGGCGCAACTGTGGTCGTTGGTTGGGGCAACTCTACGGATAAGCCCGCGCCGGCTGATTATGATGGCGATAACAAGACTGACGTGGCCATCTTTCGCCCTTCAAGCGCCACCTGGTTCATTAAACGGAGTTCCGATGGCGGGACCACTGTATTCGGTTGGGGAGCCAACGGCGATGTTGCCGCGCCGGCTGATTATGATGGCGATGGCAAGACTGACATCGCTGTCTGGCGACCCTCTACAGGCGCATGGCTCATCAGCAACAGCGGAAACGGCTCGACTGCCTCAAGGTTCTGGGGTATCAATGGCGATGTGCCTGTGCCCGGCGATTATGATGGCGACGGCAAGGCCGACATAGCCATCTGGCGGCCCTCGAATGGCACCTGGTATATCATCAACAGTTCCAATGGCGCAGTGATGGTCTTCGGTTTGGGGATTGCGACAGATAAGCCGACGCCGGCTGATTATGATGGCGACGGCAGGACGGATGTCGCCGTATGGCGACCGTCGAACGGCACCTGGTACATCCGCAACAATTCTAATGGCGCAGTGGTGGTTGTCGGTTGGGGCAGCAATGGCGATGTGCCCGTCTCAGGTATTCCGTAACCTGAAGATATACGCCGCAGCCTTCACCAGCCTTCACCTACGGCGCTGAACAGGCCCTTGTGTAGAGGCAATCAGGAGTTTCCAATCCTCAATCGGCGTTCCTTGTGGATTGAGCCGAGATGAGAGATAGAAGAGCCTTTGTGTGCCTGGGGCATTCGGCGCTTGTTCGAATCGCTGCATAAGATAATACGGCGGTATCGACTGGTAATAGAGAGTCGCCTTCACCATCAGCTTCGACGGATCAACCCCCTTTGGCAGTTCGGCCAGCGGGACCTGATAGCGCAATCTGCTGGTGCCGCTGCCGTTGGTGTAGCTCGGATCATTCGCGGCGTCGCCTTCAGGAAACGTCGAGTGGAGAAACTCCCCGTTTAGTGATGGATCGGGGCCTTTGGCTGACCATCCCCTTGGCAGAAGACGGTTCTCTTTCACGATGGCGTCCCGACGTATGAAGCTCGTCGTTAAGTTGCCGTCCGAGTCCTTGATCAACTCTTCGTAGATCTGCACCTGCTTCGAAGAGGTGATGACATAAGGGGCCTTGGTGCCGTAGAAGTGCGGCTGGTAAGGCCCTTTCTTATTCCGGCTCGTGCCGATGTATTCCGTGTCAAGAATGTTGCCGTCCTTATCGACGATAAACCCTTCATCGTTGGTTGCGCCTGATGACCAGACAATCTTGGGCTGGCCGGTCGCCGGATCGATGGTGCTGGGATCTAAGACATCGAATTCGATGAACGCGCGACGGAACCCCACCCCGCTTGGAAAGCGATGGCCGGTCTTGTTGGCGACGGTCACATCTGCAACCAAGCTCTGCCCTGCGACCTGCGGCTGAGATACATCAATCGTCGCCGTGTCATGCTGCGCGGCTTGAACGAAATTCAGTATGGCATTCGGCAGATCGTTGTTGAGCGTGCTCATGAAATCGCTCTTGCGGACGCCGAGAATGTCGTTCGAGTAGTTTGGCGGGTTGCTCGTATCGGGCGTCATGAACTGATTGAACATCTCAAGCAAAAAGATATTCACCCCTTGAAGCTGATGCCGCACGAAGCCCTTGTCTCTGAAGCGCGCGCGAATCTGAGCGAAGGGGGCGAGGTGCTCGGCTGCCGGATAAGTGTCATCCTGCACATCGGCGAACGTGGTTTGGATCTGCGGGATGTCCACATCGTTCTGGCGGTTCGCGTAACCCGATGACATATGGCAGTCCTGGCAAGATTTGGCGTTCGGCCCCGGTTTGAATTCGGTTTGAAACTCGCTGTTGAGCCATTCGAGATAAGTGATCTGCTCGAGCGAATGCCCGAAAGGCTTCTGATCCATCACCGGCAAGTTAATCGTGTGACAGTTGCCGCACATCCTCGAAGACTTGATGTAGGGGTTGTATTTCGGATCGACGCCAAGCGATTCCTTCATCGGGTGAGCCGAGATGGTGTTGGCTTCGGTCGGCGGAGGCGAGACGCTGTCGTCTTCAAACGGCCCGTACATCTCGTCGCGCTTGCCGATGGTAAACTGGCCGGTAATCGAATGCTCCAGGAAAGATTCCAGCGGCTTCTGGTTGGGCCACGGTTTGTCTTCGACGATGTGATGACAGGCGGCGCAACTGACGCCGTCGCGCGCCAGCGCGCCATACTTGAAGTTCTTATCCGTCAGCCTGGTATTGTAGACAAAATCTAAACTGAAGTTCGGTTCGGGGTTCTTTGGATTGGGCACAGTCGGGTCGTAGCCGTGGTCGGCGTCGAGCTGGCGTTTGCCCATGACACCGTGACATCTAAAACAGGTATTGATGACCTTCTGCTGATCATCCTTGCGGTCTTTCAGATAGGCGAGTTCGCTGTCGAGTTGCGCGTAGAAGATCGGGTCACGGCCTGCAAGCCCCATAGGCGACCAACGCCACTCGCCGTAAGGCGAGACGTTAACCGGGTTGGCGGACTTCGGCTCAAGGATCATCGAAAACTTCTCGCCAAACCATGCGTTGCCGCTATGGCATATCATGCATTGATTGGAGGTGATGAACTCCTCGGCTCCGGCGGGCCCCGCAAAGACGTGATCATAAGTCTCTGCCGGCATCACTTGCAGACGTTCATTTTCAGGCGAAGGGCCTTTGAAGAATTTCAGGAACTCGCTGTCGGTTGCCCAACCGCCACGCAGCTTCGCTGAGACCTTGACCTTCTTGTGATCCGGAGGCACGTGCGTGACCGCATTCAGAACGCCGCTTAAGGTCGGCGTTCTCCAGGTGTCGTCGATGAAGTAGCTGATCGGATTTCCGGGAAAGCCTTTGATGTTGTCCGTCGAGGCGAACGTGCTCTCCTTTTCAGACGACGCGTGGCAGTGCAGGCAACTGAGCCCGAAGCCCTCATTGAGGACATTGAAAGGCGGCTTGAAACTATCGCTGGGCTTCGGCATCGGCGGGTCGCTCGTCCACAGTCCTCCCCAGAACCAGCCGTCCTTCGAGCCCTTCGAGTCCTTGATCATGACCGTCCACGATGAAGGGGTTAGCGGTTTGCCCTGATACCTGGCCGCAGGGCCCGGGTTGTACATCTCTTTGACCATCATGGCGCCGTCGGGGAGGTTATTGATGCGGCCATTGATCAGCCAATTCATGATGGCTGGCGAATAATATATCCGCACCGCCGGATGAACGCCGAGATAAGTAGAGCTCACGTAGGGCCCTGTATCGCGCACGCCTTTATCAACACACCAGTTCAGCTTGACGTATTCAGTGTTTTGCAGGAAAGCCAGAAGCTTGTCGTGAAACTCATCCGACGACAGAGAACTTGGCAACGGCAGCGAGCTTTCTTTGGCATCCGGGCACTGCGCCGTTGGCGGCGCACTCTGCGGCGCACTGCTTTGTGAATCGGCAGATGCGCCATGTCCTGCGATGAAGATTGGACCAACCAGCCAACTCGCCGCGCACACATAGAGGGCGAGCGCCAGGGATTTGATCAAGGTGTGCATTTGTTTTGCTCCTACTCAACCTGCAAGGCTTTGGATGTGTTTGCTAAAAGGGCCGTCTAGTGATTTACAGTTACTTGCTTACCAGTAGTAATCAAAGGTTAGGCTTTAATGCCCGCTGCGACCCTGCCGTTTGATCACAGCGACGAGGTCTGTCATCCTTTGAGCCCCTTCATGATCTCCGCATGGGCTTCGAGGATTTGCGTGGCCTGTTCCGGCCTTGGTGCGAGAGACCAGTCATCGTGATCAAAGGTGCCGCCCAGAATGATTCCGTCTCGCCGCGGAAACATATAACCGCTGCCCAGATAACAGTAGTCTATCTCGGACTGCGGCAACAGCACTTCCAGTTGGCCACGCACCGGGCCAAGTTTTTGATCGCCAAAAAGCGCGCGGGCACCTAGCCCCGTACAGTTGAAAATGACCGGCTCAGGCAGACGCAGAATCTCTTCGCGATGGCGGAATTCCTTCATCACTAACTTGCCACCGGCAATGTAGAAGTCGCGCAAGAGCGCGTTGAGATAAACCGGTGGCTCGATGAGCATCGTGCTGTATTGGCGCACATAAGGAAAACCGAAGTAATGCTCCGGGTCTCGATGGGTCTCCTGCTGCGGATAGAGATCATTTCCGCCGGTCAATTCGCGAGCCAGTGAAGCTTCGTTGCGGTATAGTTCGAAAGTATCTATCCAGCGCACGCCGTACTCTGGGCCGACCAGCAATTGAAAGGCTCGGTTGGAGAGTCGGCACGCCACTCGAAACTGTTCGGTAAACTTCGTTGACGCAGCTTCGGGATCGTAGACCGATGTAGGAGACCAGAATCCCCCTGCGATGTTCGAAGTCGTCTCGGGCGGCAGGTCTTTCGCATAGATGGTCACCGTCCCCGGACCATCCTGAAAACGACGTTGTAGGAGACGCGCGGTTGAAAGACCGTTGACGCCGCATCCGAGAACGGCAAAGTGGCGATGGGTCGCCGCTCGGCGACGGCGTTGGGCGCGAGAGACTCGCGCTCCCAGAAAGTCCCGCGCTAAATCCAGAGCCAGTGCCGCCGTTCCCCAGGAAAGGGTGATGCCTGCGCCGCCGTGCCCATAATTATGAATCAGGAGTTTCTCGCCGACGCGCTCTGCGTCAACGACAAAGCCTTCGGCGCGATAGGGTCGCAGGCCGACGACCTCACGAATGATGCGGTCGCGCGCAACCTTGACCGGCGCAAAATGGCGTTCGCCATTGAAGCCGGCAGTAAATGCGTTTGACCGTGCCACCGTTAGAAACGCGGTGGTTGCTAGTGTGCTGCGAAGAAAGGTACGCCGATTTATGTTGTTCATCGTCCTTCTTGGGAGAGCCTTTCCCAATTCGAGTAATCGGTTCGGTCGAGCATAAGCTTCAAGCTTTCCGCGCCTAACGGTTAGGACGAACGGGCACGCGAACGACACTCCGATGTTGATATGAACTGCGCTGCGCGCGCTCCGGTCGGACTGATTGTTCGGCGGTTGCTACGGGGCTACATGCGCTTTTTCTCTGCCATTGGACGCTCGCTTATACGGTGCGAATTGTTGGGATCTAAGTTTACTAGATCGGTTTACACAACGGTGTAGGGCATAGGAGAAGCGGCCTGTTTTGGAGTGCGGCGACTGCTCGCCGCTTTGTTGCAATCGAATGCTGCATAGCGGTGACCAGTCACCGCACTCCAAATTGCACCGCTTGCCCTACATCCCATCGCAAGCCGATCTAATGATGACTCCGAACACAGTCAACACCACGAAGTCATCCTGATGCGGCATATTCTGTCTGCGGCTCACTTTGCGGGTCGCTGCAGGATTTCCGCCAGGGCCTGCATTCGCTTCGAGTCTTCTGCATTCTTAGCCATTCGGGCGCTTTCTTTCAGCGACCGCGCGAAGCTCTGAAGTTTTGCGAGTTCTGTTCGATTCAGATGTGAACTCTCCGCGCTTTGAATCTCTTTCCGCACGGCGGCGATTTGGTTCGCTGGCAGAGCCTGCGACCGCTCCAACTGATCCAGATAAGCCTTGGCTACTACCAACTGAGCCGGCCACTCAATCCTTTGCTGGTTCTGCACGTTGAGTTCAGCCACTCGCACCGTTTTCGCGGCATCGATCTCATTCTGAGTCAGAAACTCGTTTGGGCTTAGTTCCAAGATATCCAGCCCGCGGGCGATCTCCGAAGCGTAGATGTGACCGTTGTACCAGTAGGCGGACCATTCGCCACCCAGTACAAGCATATGTGGATCAATCGGCCCACGATCAAAATAGGCAATTTCAACCGGATGGGCAGCGTCGGTAAAGTCCATAACAGAGATGCCGCCCTGGTACCAAGCTTGCACTTCTATATCCCGGCCAGGAACTGGAATGAGCGAACCGTTGTGTGCCACACAATTCTCGGTGTCGCCCTGTGCGGCTGGCAACTTGAAGTAGTTCGAGAAATGCAGCTTGTTATCTTCCAAACGAAACACAGCGTCGGCGCCCCATTTGCTCGGATCGTTGGGACGGCAACGCGCACCCAGTCCTCCGCCCCATTCATCGGTAAACACGACCTTTTTCCCATCGTTTGAAAACGAGGCCGAGTGCCAATATGAATAGTTTGGATCATTGACGGCGTCCAGACGCTTCGGATGCACGGGATCTTTTATGTCCAGCAAGATTCCATTGCCGGAGCAGGCGCCGGCGGCCAACCCGATTGACGAGTACACTGTAATATCGTGACACTGGTCGCTGTCGGTTGGCTTCTCCGCGCCCTCTTTGCCATGGGTGCCGCCGCTGCTCAAGCCGTTGAGTGCATTCGTGCGAGGATCGATGAACACGCGAGGACTGTTTACAACCTTGGAATCCTGCGGCGCAGCCAGCGGCACTTTGATCACATCAATGCGGAACAGCGATGTGTTCGGGTTCTTATCCGGTGCATCACCTGAACAATCGGCCAACTCTTCACTTTGACGCACGAATGAAGTACCGGATACGTAGAGATAGACGTTGTTCTTATCCTTCGGATCGACGACAAGCGTATGGGTGTGCGAGCCGCGGCAAGTTTGCACAGCGGCTACCTGCTTAGGACTTTTGATGTCGGATATATCGAAAATCCTCACGCCGCGGAACCTGTCCTTTTGCGGCGCGGGGATAGTTGGTTTTTTCTCCTGGCCGGGAGGTGGCGGCGGCGGCGGCGGAAATCCCTGTACGCCACAATCGAGGCGGCCATTGGGCTGCTCGACCGACATAAACATCAAGTTCTTGTAAACCGACACATCCCCCTGTCCACCCGGACAAACCATTGAGGTCAACAACTGGGCTTTCGCCGGGTTGGCGATGTCATAGATATTGACGCCATAAAAATTACCCTGGAACAGGTAGTGACCCTGGAAAGCGAGGTCCGAGTTTGCAAACGCCAGTTGAGCAATAACCAATTGCATCGGCTTAGGCATCTTCGAGGGATCGGCAATGCCGAGCAACCCTAAGGTCTTCTGCACTTTTGGATTATTCGGATCGAAGTCGAGTTGAAACGCATCTGGTTTCTTGAGGAGCAGGAGGTGCTTCATGCCCAGCGATACTTCTCCTGCGTCGAATAATCCCGGTTTCAGTTTGGCTCGCGGATCGTTGGCATCTGAGCCGGTCATTCCGGCGGGGAGCGGCGGCGCCGGCTCAGGCGCAAACGGATCATCCTCTGCTTTCTTTTGGTCAGGTGTAGCGTTTGCTGCCTTCGTTGACTCCTGAGACGGAGGCGTTTGCGCCTGCATCTGGTCGGCAAAACACGACCATAAAAGAAGGGAGCCTACGAGTAAACGGAAAGCCATGGAATGTGCTCGACTCATCATTTCTCCTTTAAAGGGTTTCTCTCCAACATGTTTTGCATGATCCGGATTTCGGCGCGCTGGCCGCTGTCGACATCGGTTGCGAAGTTGAACAATTCAGCGTCCTGTCCTGCACCTGCAGTATCGAACAAATCTGTCACCATAGTCAAAGCGCCGCCGTGGTGCTGAATCATCCCTGTCAGAAACAGGTGGTCGAACTCCACGCCCTTTGCTTGCCTGACTGC
>JBBWZK010000428.1:0-30550 GCA_039648975.1 Blastocatellia bacterium | reverse complement strand
GTCATGGGCGGCGCGGCGGCGTTCCTCAACCCGGAGCCGGTCGCCGAATTTGTCGACGTCGTCTGCGTCGGCGAAGGTGAAGTCCTCGTCCCTTCCCTGCTTCGCGTGATGAATGAAGCCGAGTCGCGCGATGACCTGTTGTTGCGCCTGACGCGCGAGCCGGGCTTCTACGTGCCGAAGTTTTATAACGTTCATTACGATGAAGACGGCGGCCTTCGAGAAATCGAGCCAACCAACGGCGCGCCGGCGCGCGTCTTCACCATGCGCAATCCCAAGCGCAAGCAGGAAGGCAACGGCGTCTTCGAGGATGCCTTCATTCCGGCGAGCGAGATTCTCACAGACAACACGGAGATGAGCGGGCGCTACCTGATGGAAATCTCGCGCGGCTGCTCGATGGGGTGCCGCTTCTGCTGGGCCGGTTACTCGTATCTCGCGCCGCGCGTCTTCTCGGCTGAAAAGCTGTTAGCGCGCGCCGCAGAGATGCGCCAGTACACCAGCAAGGTCGGTCTGGTCGCCACCGCCGTCTGCGATCATCCTGAAATTCATGAACTGCTCGACGGCCTTGAGAAGCTCGATTATCAAGTTTCGGTTTCGTCGCTGAGGCTCGATCAGATCACCCCGGAATTGCTCGACGCGCTGGTGCGGCGCAACGACCAGCAGTTGGCCATCGCGCCTGACACCGGCTCTGACCGCCTGCGCCGCGTCATCAACAAGAATCTCACCAACGATGAAGTCGTCGAGATTGCCGAGATGATCTTTGAGCGCGGCATCTTCAATCTGAAACTTTACATGATGATCGGCCTGCCGACTGAAGAAGACGAAGATCTTGATGCCATCGTTGAACTGACAGACCGCATACGCGAACGCATGCTCGACATTGCCCGCCCGCGCGGGCGCGTCGGCTCGGTCATCGTCTCGCTGAACGCCTTTGTGCCGAAGCCGCAGACGCCGTTCCAGTGGGAGCCGATTCAGGCCGAGCGAGAACTGGATCGTAAGATTAAATACCTGACGCGCGCCTTCAAAGGTATGCCGAATGTCGAGATGCGCGCCATGAGTTCACGCATCGCTATTCTGCAAGCCATGATCTCGCTCGGCGACCGCAGGCTTTCAGAGTTTCTGCTTGAGGTAGACCGCACGGGCAACTGGCGGCAACTGATGCGCGGCTGGACGGATTATGCGATGCGTCGCCGCGCGCTTGACGAGCCGCTGCCCTGGGACATCGTTGACATCGGCCTGACGAAAGAGTTCATGAAGAAAGAGTATGAGCGCGCCCTGGCGGAGCGCATCACCAAGCCGTGTCCGGCGATTGACCCATGCATTCGTTGCGGCGTCTGCGATTCGCGCAACGTGCCCGATAACGCGCTCGTTCAGCTCGCCTGGATGAAGCCGGCGCTGAACGCAGCGCAACAGGCCATCCTCGTTGACCGCCGCCTCCAATCGGCTACGCAGGCCGCGGCGACCGGCGATTAATCATCTCTCTGATCCGCAACCGCGTTGCCTTCGGCAACCACATCTCCGGTTCTCAAGATGGGCAGTTGCTGCCGCGCAACCGCTCATCTTTTTCATTTGTAATCTAGATGATTTTTCCGGCTCAGGCATTTTGCCGGCTGTCTAGCTGGCCGGCTTGCGGGACGCCTTCGACCTCGTTAGCCTCGCTGTGCTGTATCGGCGAAAAACCGGCGACCCGCGCTGCGGATTGTGCGAGGCGTTGCGCGCGGATGAGGTAATCGCGGGCGCGGCCCGTTTCGCCGCGCGCCGCAAAGATGCCGGCGATGTTGATGCATTCTTCGCTGGCGCGCTCTGTCTGCTCTGCCCGCAGGTAAATATCTTTGAGCCGCTCGCGCACTTCGATGTGATCGGGCCGCCGCATCAACAACTCGCGCAGCGTCGCCACGGCGTCATCAAGCTGCCCGTAACCGGCGAGCAGTTCGGCATTGGCAATTTGGTCGATGATGACCGCCTGATCAAGCGTCGCCAGCGCCTCGGGCGGCAAAGGAGCATCATCCTCTTCGCCCGCTGGCGGCGATTCCAGCAGCGCCGGTTCAATGGCGCCCGTCGCATATAAACCTTCATGGTCTTCGCCGATGGAGATGAAGATCGGCTCCAGATCGCCGGTCGCAACGGGTTGCAGCGCCGGTTGCGGTTCGGGTTCGGGAGATTGTAATTCCTGCTGCAATGCCCATAGCGCGGCCTTGGCGCGCCGGCTGTCGGCATTGATCGCTAGCGCCCGATGGTTGGCGTCAATCGACGCCTGCACGTCGCCTTTGTGCCAGAAAGCCGCGCCCGCTTCGATGAGCCATTCATGGGCCTTTTCGTCATTGCCCTCGCGCTGGCAAAGCTCGGCCATGCGCACCTGCGCCGAAGGGTTATGCGGATCGAGCTTGAAAATTTTATTGAGGATGTAACGGGCGCTGATGTCCGAGCCGCCGCGCAGATAGTTTTCGGCAACCCGCAAGAAGCTCTCCACCGCATCCTGCATGCGCCCGCTTTGGATATAGAGATCGCCAAGCGTGCTGATGGCGACCAGGTCTGACGGGTCAGCATCAATGATCTTATGATAGACCGCGATGGCTGACGACAGATTGCCCTGCCGCAGGAACTGTTGCACCTGACGCAAAGCCTCCGGCTTGCTGAACGACATGATTTATCCCCAAACCGGCGCTCGCGTTGTATCGCCGCCTGTTCTCGCGCTTTGTAAAATTTATCATCCAAGTGAGATCGATCATTAAGGGAGGCTCGGCAGGGGCGACTAACCGCTATGACCGCATCCGGCTTGCATTTAATCACTGCCGCTGTACGCAATCAAGACTATTCTCAGCAGTCAGAGCGGTTTGCGATTGCGTGTACGACAGGCGGCAGCCTGTGGAGTGCGGTGACCTGGCACCGCTTTGGTAGTCTCTCCGAATGCCGCGTCGCTGCGTGAGACTAGCATAGCGGCGACGAGTCGCCGCACTCCATAAAGTCGCCGCCGCCGCCCCGCAGCTCAATTCGATTTGGCGGTTTTCACTTTGATGGGATCAAGCACGTCGTCGGTAATCGTCACATCGCTGTTGCCGTCTTGATAGTCGGCTTTCACCTGATAAGTTCCCGGCGTAAACAGGCTTGGGTCAATCAGCAAATACTGCTGATTCATGACGCAATTGCGGTTGACCGACTGGCTGACGAAGCGGGCAACCTCCTGGTTATCGCTGGTGCGCACGAAGCGGAAGGTAACCGCTGTATTGGGACGCACGCTGGCCGCCGCCAGCAGGAGGCGCTCGCCTTGGCGGACGAAGCTGCGCCCGTCAAGATAATTCACGAAGGCATGGCTGAAATCGCTGCAACCACGATCCGTGGCATAACGAAACGTCGTCGCGGTGTTGCTGCCGGCGCGATCCGAGCCGTGGCGCTGTATGCCTATCTGATCCGGGCCGTCGGGCGTGAACACCACGTCCGAGCATTGATCGTTGCAGCCTAATTGTCCACGCCCCGAAGCGAAGAAATTGGCGTTGAAACGGTTGTGATGCGTGGCGTTAGCCGGGCTGAGAAATGAACTGCGAATCTGCAAGCCGAACTCCGCCGTGGCCGCGCCGACGATACGATTCCTCTCAAACATACTGTAACGAACGCCACAAACGAGATCGAGCCCGGAGCCGCCCTGCACGCCGTTCGCGCCGCCGAATTCGCTGGCCTCGTTGTCGCGCACGGTGATGTTTTCAAGCGGCAACTCGTCGCCCGCGCCGCAGGCCTGCAATTTGATGCCGCGGCCCTGCGAGCAATCGGCACAGTTTATGTTCGCCGCGCCGATGATCGTGTTGTTGGCGATGATGGCGCCGCTGCTGTTGCCTGTATAACCGAGCGCCGGCGAGCCGTTGACGACCTCGATGCCGAAGGCAACGCGCGTGATGCGGTTGTTCTGGACGATGGCATTGGCCGAGTTTTGAACGTGAATTCCTTCAAAGCCCACCCCGGCGCTATTAATCTCTTTGGCAAACCCGACATCGGTGATCTGGTTGTCGGTCACTGTGCAATTATCCGAGTTGACGATAAGAATGCCGCCCCAGTTCGCGCCGCCGCTTGTGTAATCGGCATCACCATAGCGCGAGCCTCTGACGCGTACCGCGCTGACCTGCGAACTGGGCGAGCGGTTGACGATGACCGCTTGATTACCGATATAGCCGCAATCGCGCCGCATATTGACCAGATCAATCTCAACCCCACGCACGGCGGCGGCGGACGAGCGGACGATTTGAATCACCCCTTGATATTGACCGGGCGGCAGTTGGCTGACGAAAGGCCAGTGATTCTGGCAGTCGGACTGCGGCACCAGTCTGGTCGCGTCCATGCCTTTGCCGACCAGCACGACGCCGTCAATATCGGTTGTCTTGCCGCCCGGAAAGAGGATGGGGCTGTAGAGCAGAAAGGTTCCGGCAGTGAGCTTGGCGCGGCCTTTCGTGGCCAGGCATTGATTGATGCGCGCCGCATCGTCCTGGCCCGCACCGGCAGGCTCAAGCCGCTTGCAGTTCTGCGCGCGCAGCAGCGACGGCAAGCTCAAGGTCAGAAGAAGGACGACAAGGAAATGAGCGACACGGCAACGGCGCGCACGCCGGCGCGCGGCGGGAAAGGCATTCGTATCCCGATGGGCAATGTTGGATTGAGGGCTATGGTACTGCATGGCTGTCGGGCAGAGAGTCTAAACCAGCGCCCTGTGCGATGCAAGCAGACGTGCGACGGCAAACCGTCTTAGCCTGTACAAGTGTGACGACGCGCCGGTCGGGTGGTTCACATCTTGAAATTAAATGTAATCGTGCTTACCGAAGAGATCGGCTGGCCATCGCGTGTGGCCGGCTTGAACTTCCAGCGCCGCGCCGCTGCTGTCGCGGCGGCGCGCAGCAGCGGCGGCCCGGACAATACCTGCGCCGCGACGACATCGCCGCGCTCATTGATGCTGACTTCGACGGCCACCGTCCCCGACTGGCGCGCGGCACGGGCGCTCGACGGATAGTCGGGCTGCACACGGTGAAGCGATTCGCCTTTGACGATGACCGCCGCCTTGCGCGTCTCAGCGGGTGGTGGCGGTGGTTCGGCAGTGCCGACATTGCGCGGCGGACTAACCGGCGACTTCTGCGGCGTGCTGTCGGGGTTCGTGTCCACAGGCGGCGTAACCGTGACGACGGGCGGCACGACAGGCTTCGACGAGGTTGGCGAAGCGTTGCGATTGATCGCCGCCGTCTCCGAATTGGTTGCCGGCGCAGGCGGCGGCTCTTTGTAAGGTTCATCACGCGGCGCTTCTTCGGCGTGCGCCGGCGCCGACGGTTGTGTCGTCGGCACAGTGGCACTTGAAGGCGACGGCGATTCGGCGCGCACGTCCATGCGCTCCTCCGAACGCGGCAGGGTAAATTGCTCGGCGTTGGCGGCAGGCGGCGGCAGAGGCAAGGAGTTGGCGCGCGCCAGCGTCTGATAGGCTTGATCCAGTTGCGCCGCGTACCAACGGCGACCGGCGAACCATCCGCCCAAAAGCGTGACCACGATGGCAGCAGCGACCGCATAGAAAACGACTCGCTGGCGTTGCGGTCGCAGGCGGCGCGGCGTCGTTTCTGCGACCGCCGCCGGCGCGGCGTCAAACAAGCCGAGCACCGATGTGCCGTTGCGATGGCTGGCCTCTTGCGCAAGGCTTTCGCCGGTCGACGGCGAAGCGCTCCGCGCGGCGGGTGTGGCAGGCTCGTACCTGGCGGTTGCAAGCGACGGTTCGATTTTTATGTTCGCAGGTTGCGTGGCCTGCACAGTAGCCGGCGGATTCAAATTCACAATGGGCATCCGACTATCGCTGCTAATTGTGATCTGGTTTACATCCGAGTTTCGCGGCTGGTCAGCCTGTAGATCGGCAGCCCGGCGCGCGCCTGTGCCGGCGGCTGGCTCAGTGAGTTGCTGCGCCAGTCGTTGCGCTCGCACGCTGAAATCTTTGGCGCGCACGGCGTCGCCGCGACTCTCATAGATGCGGGCGATCTCCAGAAATTCCTGGCTCGCTTCTCTCATCATGTCCGAGCGCAGGTAGATATCTTTCAGCTTCGTGCGCACGTCAATCGCGTCGGGCCGGTAATCGATGATGCGTTTGAGCAGCGCCACCGCTTTATCAATATCGCCGCAGCCGACGAGCAATTCGGCGGCGAACAGTTGTCGCACGATGAATTCATCGGTCACGTCAGCCGCAGAGAAATCTGTTGGGGCCGCCGAGAGCATCTCGCCCAGTTCGGCAAGCTCGCTGGTGTTGCGCACCTTCGGCGCGGCGGGCCGGTTCACCTGTCGCTCGGCTTGCGCTCGCGCGGCGGCCTGCTGGCGCGCGGTGGGCGGCGGCGTAGTCTGCCCTTCGAGTGCCGCCAGGGCAGCGCGCGCCTGCGGGCTATCAGGATGGATTGCCAGCGCCTTTTTGACCGCCTCTATGGCAGCGACGAGATTGCCTTTGCGCGCGAATGCGGCACCCGCTTCGATGAATACCTGGTGCGCCTGTTCGAGATGGCCGGCGCGGGCATAAACCGCCGCCAGTTTCATGCGCAGCGTCGCGTTCGACGGATCAAGATCGAGCATCCGCTTCAGCAAGGGTGCGGCATTGATCGCCGGGCCCTGGGCAATAAGGCGGTCGGTGAGCCTGGCTAATTCATCGAGCACTTCCTGAATGCGGCCCGCGCGGACGTAGAGGTCGGCAAGCGCATGGATGCTGTTCAGGTCGAGGGGATCGGCTTCGATCAGGCCGCGATAAACCGCGATGGCGGCATTGATATCGCCTTGTCCGGCGAGTTGCTCGGCGTGGCGCAGGGCATCGGCCTTATTGGCTAACATACAACCTCCTTGCACTGACAGGGCCTGCCTTAGACAGACGAAAGGCAGATGGCGGTTTCAGGGCAAAAGTAATGAATGCTATATCTCCTAAGAAAGCCGCGTCCCGGCAAGGCTGCCGGGCATCCCATCGCCGGGCGACAATTTCGCGTCATCGGGCAGAAGCTGTCGCCTTCCAGCCGCGCGGTCAAGAAGCGGAGTCTACGGTGAATTGATGAGGCTCGCCGCCTGTGCGTTGAGGTCGCACCGGCAGGGCCCAAGCATCAGTTGCTTGCTGATCGGGTAGGGGCAAAATGCTCGTTGGCGGATGGCATTTAATCACGATAGCGACGTTGAGAGCAATAGTCTTTTTTACTACGAAACACCGCGCCATCACGGGTATGGCCATTGCGCAGCCGACCCTAACCCGCACGGGTAAGGCGACGCGGCGAGGGAATGACGCGGCGACACGGCGACACGGCGACACGGCGAGAAAAAAGGAAAGGACAGAAGTTCAGAACAAGTCACTCATCGCCGCGTCGCCGTGTCGCCGCGTCGCTCTTGAGTCAGCAAGCGGCGGATGGTAGTATGCGGCGCGTTCATCGCCAAGCGACAACCCGAAAGGACATTGACGAATGGAAGCTGTCTCTGACGGCGCAGAGGTCAAGCCTCTGGCCGGCCCGCCACCGCGTCGCGGCCTGCTCATGCGCTGGGCCGTGGTGCTGCTCGCCGGCCTGATCATCTATCTCATCCCTCATCCGAGCGAGATCACCGCGCAGTCCTGGCTGTTGCTGGCCATCTTCGTCGCCACCATCGTCGGCATGATCGTTCAGCCGCTGCCCGGCGGCGCGATGGTGCTGTTGGGCGTCTCGGCTCTGGCGCTCACCGGCGCGCTGCCTGTGCGTCAGGCGCTCAGCGGTTACGGCGACCCTGTCGTGTGGCTGGTGCTGGCGGCGTTCTTCATGTCGCGCGGCATGATCAAGACCGGACTGGGGCGGCGCATCGCTTTTTTGTTTATACGCGCCATCGGCCATCGCTCGCTCGGATTAGGTTATGCGCTGGTGGCGACGGATGTGCTGATGGGCACGTTCATCCCGTCCACAGGAGCGCGCTCCGGCGGCATCATCTTTCCCATCGCTAAGAGTCTCGCCGAAGCGTATGACTCGCATCCCGGCCCGACCGCACGGCGGCTCGGTGCATTCCTGATGGTCATGCTGTATCAATGCGAAGTCATCATCTGCGCGATGTTTTTGACCGGGCAGGCCTCGAATCCGGCAATCGCCAAATTCGTCGGACAGCTCACCGGCATGGATTTGAGCTACAGCCGCTGGATGCTTGGCGCTATCGTGCCGGGCATCATCTCGCTCACGGTTATCCCGCTGTTGATTTATCGCCTGTTTCCGCCGGAGATCAAACGCACGCCGGTCGCTTCGACGATGGCGGCCCGCGAGCTTGAGAAGATGGGGCCGATGGCGCGATCAGAAAGGCTGATGCTGCTGGTCTTCGCGCTGGTCGCACTGCTATGGATGACGACGGCGCTGCACCACATCGATTACGCCGTCGTGGCGCTCGTCGGCATCGCTGTGTTGCTGCTGACAGGCGTGCTCGATTGGACGGATGTGCTCAGCGAACGCAGCGCCTGGGATGTGTTCATCTGGTATGGCGGCTTGATACGCATGGCTGAAGCCTTGGGCGAATCGGGCATCACCAAGCAATTCGCCGACGCGGCGGCAAGCTTCACAGTCGGCTGGTCGTGGTGGGGAGCGTTGTTGATTCTGCTGCTGGTTTACTTTTACGCGCATTATGGATTTGCCAGCATCACGGCGCACGCGACGGCGATGTACCTGCCGTTTCTGGCGGTGATTCTGGCCGCCGGCGCGCCCCCCTTTGCCGCCGCCTTGCTGCTGGCTTACTGCTCGAACTTGATGGCAGGGATCACGCACTATGGGACGACGCCGGGGCCTATCTATTTCGGCGCGGGCTATGTCAGGCAGCAGACCTGGTGGTGGCTAGGCTTTCTCGCCTCGGTGCCGAACATCGTCATCTGGGCAACCGTCGGCTTTCTCTGGTGGAAGTTGCTCGGCTGGTGGTGAAACAATCGTGTTGAATTTTACTTGATGAAGCAACGCGCGGGGGCTGGCGATGGCTCTAAACGGCAAAGCATCACCAGGAGGAAGACCCGAATGAGCAGTAAGCGAATTCTGCAAGCCGTTCGACTCGGCGGCGCATCAACAGCGGCGCGCGGCACAATCATTGTCGCGATGTGCCTGTTCACACTGGCCACCAGCGCGGCGGCGCAACGCCCGCTGCCCGGCGACGATTACACAGACAAGCTCGTCAGCGTCAGCGTGCGTGAAGTGATTCTCGAAGCCATTGATTTTCGCGATCAGACGGCGCGGATGAGCATTGCGCTCGACGTGAAGAACCCGCTGCCGCTGAAGTTGAAAGACTTCGATTACCGTTTGCGACTTTTTGGGCTTGAGGCGATCTCCGGCGATTACGATGGCGAGATGAAGCTGGGCGGCAAGCGGCCTTTGCGTATTAACTTGCCGGTGACCTTGAACCTGCGGGCGATTCCGCAAATCGTCTGGTCGGCGTTCAGGAATGACGGGCGGTTAAAATTCGATCTCGATACGGCCTTCACGCTGCCGCTATTCGTTATCGAGAAGCGCTTCGACAAGAAATTTTCCGGCGAAGTGCCGCTGAAGAGTTTAGTTGATGCGGCAACCTTGCTGCGCGCCAGCAAGCTGGGATTTTAATCTCCAGCGGTAAGGCGAAGCCAAAGCTATGTCGTGCGTCACTGGCGATCTGGCATCGGCTCGTCATCAACGAGAATTTCTTCAGGCGGAATGATGACGACGCGGCCATCGCGCCATTCGGCAATGGGATTGCCGGCGCGCTTGTGCATCCGTAGCGCGTGCCGCACAGCGCGGCGAAAGACCTCTTCGACGGCTTTGCCTTGAATGACTTCAATTGGCTTCGATGCTTTATTCTCTGTTTGCATTTTTTACTTCGCAAAAACTCGCCCACAAATCAGATTGATAAACATTGATGCTCGTTGTGCCGTTACCTTTCGCAATTAACAGCGGCTCGCGCAGAGAATTATCATACACGCCCCAGCTTTCTGCCAATGGTCGGTAAAACGAAAAGAAGTTGCGAATACCGCGACGATAGCGGCGACGGATGGTGTCTTCGGGAATGTCGTGCCCGCCCAGTTGCACGCGCTCTTTGACGCGCTCGATGGCGGTGTCAACGCTACGCAACCAGAGAAAATACAGATGAAATTCGTAGCCCGGCTCGCGCAAGGCGCTAATCCACGCCGCATAAGAGCGGCTTGCCAGGGTTGATTCAAACGCAAAATTCGTGCGCTGCGCGGCGAGTTCACGCAGCCGCTTGAGCATGATGCGGCCCGCTTGCATTGCCACACCTTCCGGCTGAAACGCTGACAGGCCCGACGCCAGCGTATCGGCGTTCACGTACTCGACGATGCCGAGCGTGTCGCGCAGCAGAAACGGCGCGAGCGTCGATTTGCCCGCGCCATTCGGCCCGGCAAGCAGGATCAGCTTTGGCGACGGCTGGCTCATTGCACACCATATCAAAGTAAAACAGGGGCGAGACCGCGCCCGCCCCTGTTCAATCAACTTAGCTAACCGCAAATGTAGTCTACTTCACAGCCTCAACGATCTCCGGGTTCAAGCCTTCCCACTTCTGCATATACTCGCGGCGCTCGTTCTTCAGGCGCTCGACGATCTGTTTATATTCGTCGGCGCGGCCCTGACGTTCGTACAGGCGGCGCGGTTGCAGTATGTCCAGGTCTTCGCCTTCGAGGTCAGGCACGCGGCTGGCGACCTGATAACCGAAGTCCGTATCATCCTGCCATTCAATCGTGCCTTCGGCGATGCCTTTGACAATCGCCGACGAATGTTGAATGCGGACTTTCTTCGAGCGCTCGTCGGCATCGCCGCCGCCGACGCGGCCCGTGTTGAGCAAGTAAACTTCCATCGGCGATGACTCTAATAACTCCCAGAAACGGTTGCCCTGCTGAGCGTGCTTGAGCGGGAAGAACGGGTTGGTGCCGGGCACGCGCAGGAACTTGCCGGCTTCCGCCGCGCCGCCGGCTGAAGTGCCGCGCGTTTCGCCGAGCATGAAGTAGGCCGCCGCCTGATGCCGGTTGAGCCGGGCGACGCCCGGAATGATGTTGTCGTTACGATTCAGGATCAAAAGAAAATCCGCCGACTTGATTTCGCGCGCATCCATCATGCCACTGATGTCGGCCATGCGGACGACGGCGCGGCCATTCTGCGTGTAGCTTGTATTATAAAAATCCAATTCGCCGCCGGCGTCCTGCGAGACGTTCTCCAGATAAGCGTGCCGGCTGGTCACCGCCATGTAAATCGTCGGCTCGTCTCTTTCGTTCAGGCCGAAGGTCTTGGCGAAGCAGCCGTTTTCGGTGGCGTAAATCTTGCCGCCAGGCATCAGCGCCAGGAAGTCATCCTGAACCGGCGAGGAGTTGTTCTGCTTGGTGAAGGTGGTCGTCGTCTTGCCGGTGCCCGACAGCCCGATGATCAAGCCGACGCGATTGCCTGCGGCCACCGGAATCACTTTGCAGCCGGCGTGCAGGGCCAGGCCGCCGCGCTCATAGACCATCTGATTCCACATACGCAGGCCGCCCTTCTTCGACTCGCCGAAGTAATCGCTATTGAAGATGCGCGTGATGCCGTTGTCCAGATCAACCGCAATCAGGCGATCCGCCGGATAGCCGGGCATGACCAGATTGGGCGTGTAGATGATCGTCAGTCGCGGCTCGAAGCCATCGAGTTCTTCGTCGCTGGCCGGATAATAGAGGTGCTTCTGCATGCCGGCGATGTTGGCGTTCGAGCGTTCGATGATCAGGCGCGTGGCGACGCGAAATTCCGGGTCGTTGCCGATGAAGCCATCAACAATGATCATTTCGCAACTGCGTATGTAGTCGTTCTGTAAACGACTGACGCGCTCATGCTCGGCGCGCGTAATCGTCTGCGAATCGTGCCGTTCGGGCGTATCGCTGACGACGTAGGTGGATAGTTTCGAGCGCGAATCGACGCGCGTCTGTGTGTTGGTGTTCTGATAGCGCGTCGTACGCGTGTTGGGCATCGCTTCGGTAAGCTCACGAAGCCGTTCAGCCGAAGGATTCCAGGTGACCTCCTTCGGCTCGACAGGTAGGATGGCTCTCGCAGACGGTTTGCTCATGATTCCTCCGGTAGCTGATTTAGAGAGTCAACTAAAAAGAGATGATAGCCCAGCAAAAACGTGCTGGCAATGCCCGCTGCCGCCGGCTAATCGTTTTGCGGTGCTGAAGGGGAGGGCGCCCATTCATCCTCTAAATCAGAGGGCAAGGGAATGGCAGACTCGCTTATATGGAGTGCGGTGACTGGTCACCGCTTTCTCTTGGCGATGCGTAAAAGCTGCGACAAGTCAAAGCACTCCAAATGCTGCCGCACTCCCTTTCTCTTGCGGTTTTATTTAGCGTTGCCTGTTACATTCTTGAGAAGCCGTCGGATGGCAACCCTCCAATTGTGAGCGCCATCCCTGCTGGCAGGTATCTGGCACGGGCTCTTTTTTGAATTTTGATATGACTTCATTGTCATGTAAACTCTACCGGTGAAGCGTGCTTGAAATCGACTGTTTGGCAGGAGGTGTTTGTGGCTGCACACATCGTCAGCAATTTCCCTGTCGGATCGGCGGATTGGTCCAAGGCTTATTTAGAGTACCTCGCGCGTTCTACCGCGCAGTCTGCCAAAGCGCTGAAACTCTATCAGCAAGTCCTAGAAGGTGTGTCCCATGGGCATCTCGCCCCTACAGTCTTTCAGGATCACTATCTTCAATTCACCCAGACTCACTGGCCGAAGTACGCCAGTAAGCTCGCGCAATTGAATGGCAAATTTCTCAGCGAATTGGTAGGGATCACCGCAGCTCATTCGCAGGAACAGGCGGAGCTGGCGCCTGGCAACTCCGCGGAGCCCGATATCCTCCCGCCCCAATTCGATGCTGCCGATGCGGCCAGGTGGTCCCAGCAGCTTGCCGAGTACGCGGGCCAGTTGAGCGCGCGGGCGCTGAAAGCCTATCGGGCGCAACTTGATCGCATAGTTGCCGGCGAGACGACGCCTAGCCAGATTCAAGACGCCACATCGGCCTACTTAAGTAATCGGCTTCCCGATTACCTTCAGCGCGTTAGCCAACTCTTCTTCGATCTCCTAAGCGATTTGAATAACATTCGCGCCGAATATGAAGAAGATTATTTCCTGGGCATGCTAGCGACAGCGAATCGCGTGGACGAGTCCCAAGCCCTTGTGCTCAACCTGACCGCACCGCTCGGCGAAACGACCGTTGCCTCTCTGGAGGTCGAGAACTTTACGGAGAAGCGAGCGACGATCCGGTACAGCGTGACCGAGGTGCGGCGAACCGACGGCGTGGGACCCGCCTTTGACCCTAAAATCACGATCACTCCAGAGACGCTCGATCTCGGTCCGGGGGAGCAGGGCAATGTTCGACTCTCGCTCCGGCTCGACGAAACTGACTATGATGTCGGAGCGCTTTACTCCGGAACCTTGTTCATCGCCGGCCAGGCCGAACTGCCCGTCGAAGTGCTGCTTCGAATCATCGCGACGCCGTCCGTGCCTGAGCCCAAAGGAACACCATGAACAGCAACCGCGAGCCCATCGCAATCATCGGCATGCGGTGCAGGTTTCCCGGAGCCAACGACCTTGATCAGCTCTGGAAGAACCTCGCCGAAGGCGTCGAATCCATCGCGGTTCTGACGCCGGACGAGGTGCGCGCGGCGGGCGTCCCGGATCAGGTCTCGCGATTGCCGGGCTACGTCAATGCTTCACCGGTGTTGGACGGGGTCGATATGTTCGACGCGGAATTCTTCGGGTTCTCCGCACGCGACGCTTCGCTCACCGATCCGCAGCATCGCCTGTTCCTTGAGACCGCCTGGGAAGCGCTTGAAGATGCCGGTTACGAGCCGATGAAGTATCCGGGCGCCGTCGGCGTATTCGGCGGCTCCGAGTTGAGCACCTACCTCTATCAGCTTTACCAGAATATCGACTCGCTGGGATACATCGACGGCATGCAGTTGATGGTCACGAATGACAAAGACCATCTCTGCACACAGGTCTCCTACCGGCTCAATCTGCGCGGGCCGAGCATCTCCGTGCAAACCACATGCTCAACTTCGCTGGTGGCGGTTTCCTTAGCCTGCGAAAGCCTCCAGCAGGCTCGCTGCGACATGGCGCTCGCCGGCGGCGTGACCGTGCGGGTTCCCCAGCGCGCGGGGTATTTCTATACGCCCGGATCGATCCTATCTCCCGACGGCCACTGCCGTCCGTTCGACGCTAACGCACAAGGGACGATTGTGGGCAGCGGTGTAGGGATCGTCGTCCTCAAGCGCCTGTCGGATGCGCTGGCTGAGGGTGACAACATTCGCGCGGTGGTGATCGGCTATGGATTGAATAACGATGGCAATGACAAAGTCGGGTATACGGCTCCCAGCTTTCGCGGACAGGCCGCCGCGATCCGCGCCGCTCACGTCGCAGCCGGAGTTTCCGCCGAATCGATTGGCTATGTGGAGGCGCATGGGACCGGTACTATCCTGGGAGACCCGATTGAGATCTCCGCTCTGACCGAGGTCTTCCGAGCCAGCACGAAGCGCCGCGGGTTCTGCGGCATTGGTTCTGTGAAATCAAATTTCGGCCACCTCTCGTGCGCGGCAGGGGTTGCGGGGTTGATCAAAGCGGTGCTCGCCATGGAGCACGGCGCCATCCCGCCGACCGTTCACTACCAATCGCCGAACCCCGCCATCGATCTGGCCTTGAGCCCGTTCTACGTGACCACCCGTTTGCAACCCTGGGAGCGCAATGGAATTCCGCGCCGCGCCGGCGTGAGTTCGTTCGGCGTCGGTGGCACTAATGCGCACATCGTGCTGGAAGAGGCACCGCCAGGCGCGGCTCCGATGGAGAAGCGGCCCCACCAACTACTTATTTTCTCGGCCCGCAGTGAAGCGGCTCTGGATCAGGCCACCTCCCGGCTTGCCGCGCACCTCAAGACGCATACCGAGTTGGATCTGGCAGACATCGCCTTCACGCTGCACGTTGGTCGCCGGTTTTTCCCGCATCGCCGCACCCTGGTGGTGACCAGCGAGGAACCCGCCGAAGCCGCCGCGATTCTCAACGACCCGGCTAGCCTGCCAGCATTCGTTGCCGCTGCCGAGCGCGCCGTTGTGTTCATGTTTCCGGGTCAAGGCTCTCAGTATGTCGGCATGGCCAAGGGTCTCTACAGCAGCGAACCGGTGGTGCGCATAGCGATAGATCAGTGCGCGCGTCTGCTCAAGCCGGCCTTGGGAGCGGACCTGCGCCGCTTGATCTTTCCGGGACAGCGGCGGCGCAAGGATGCGGCGGCGGCTCTCAAAGACACAAAATTGGCGCAGCCCGCGCTATTTACGATTGGCTACGCACTCGCCAGACTTTGGATGTCTTGGGGAATTCAGCCGACCGCAGTGATCGGCCACAGCGTTGGCGAGTACGTGGCTGCGGCTCTGGCGGGCGTCTTGACTCTTGAGGACGCACTGGCGCTGATTGCGCGGCGCGGCCAGCTTATTTCGGCACTACCGCGCGGTTCTATGCTCGCGGTGATGGCGCCCGTGGAGAGTACCGCGCGCTTTGTGGATGGCGAATTATCGTTGGCCGCCATCAATGCGCCCGGCCTGTGCGTGCTCTCCGGACCAAACCCGGCGATTGAGCAGGTCGAGAAGGCTCTCGCCATGGAATCCGTGCCGACGCGCCGGCTGCATACTTCGCACGCCTTTCACTCGTCGATGATGGACCCTATCCTTGCGGAATTCGAAGCGTGCGCCGCGCGTCTCAAATTCGCGTCACCCGCCATTCCGTTAATGGCCACGATGACCGGCCAGTGGGCTGATGGCGAGGTCGTTCAACCCGGCTATTGGGTCGCTCAACTGCGCTCCCCAGTCCGTTTTGCGGATGGCATCCGCGCGCTTACGGAAGCCAACAGTCCGGTCGGCGAGAATCCGATTTACCTGGAGGTCGGTCCCGGAAACACGCTGGCGACGTTCGCGTCTGAGACCGCCAAGCGCAACCGCAAACCGCCTCTCTGCCTGACCACGCTTCCGGGTCCTGACAGCGGTCGATCAGATACCGAGACCGCACTCACGGCGCTTGGCCAGCTCTGGGCGAGCGGCGTGCCGGTCGATTGGGAAACCTTTCATCGTTCCGAGCGCAGGAGACGGGTCAGCCTTCCCACTTATCCTTTCGAGCGCCAGAGCTATTGGGTCGGCACGCGTCCGGATGCGACGGCTTCCGAACCCGTCGCCCGCGATACCTCCAACTGGTTCTACAAGCCCCTTTGGAAGGAAACTCCGCTGTCCGGCGCCGATCCCATGGCCATCGCGGGGCGTCGCATTCTGGTGTTGGACGAGCAGACAGGACTCGGCGCTGCTGTCGCCGCGCGGCTCGCGGCTCACGGCTGCCACCCCATTGTGGTCCGGGCGGGTAACGCCTTCCAGTCTGTTTCGGAAAGCGAATACGTGATCAACCCGCGCGACCCCGTTAGCTTCCAACTCCTCGCTGAGGCGGTATGCTCGGCGGGTTCTCGGCTCGGTGGGATGATCGATTGCTGGAGCGCCGCGCCGCCGGGCGACACCGATCTGGATGCCGCCGCAATCGTCACCTTGCTGGCGCCCATGCGGATGGCGCATGCGCTCAGCAGCAAGCCGGTTGTTCGACCGCTCCCGGTCTTGCTTGTGGCGCGCGGAACTGCACGTGTGCACGAAGCCGATGTCCTAGATACCGCCAGGGCGCTGGGCATGGGCCCGGCGAGGGTGCTTCCCCAGGAGCATTCAGGTCTCCGAATCGCTCATATCGACGTTAGCGGCGAGCCCAGTGAGATGGTGGCGGGGCTGATCGCTGAATTCTCGGCTGGAGCCGCGGAACCGGCCCTGGCCCTACGGGGTGGCCGACGGTATATAGAAACTTTTGAGCCGGTGACCATCGACTCTATACAGATTCCCCAGGATCTGCCCGAAAGCCCGGTTGTGATGATTACCGGCGGACTCGGTCACATGGGCATGAGCCTCGCCGAGGGGATGTTTGAGCACTTGAATGCGCGGCTGATCCTGATCGGTCGGTCGCCGCTTCCCGACGCCAGTCGGTGGGCGGTGGATAGCGAAGACCCGGCGGTCGCTTCAGAAAACCGCGAACTCTTCCGCCGGCTCGCGCAGATGCATACACAGCGGGAGGAAGTGCTCGTGGTCACCGCGGATTGCAACGATGCCGCGCAGGTAAACGCTGCCGTCGAAGCGGCCCTCAACCGTTTTGGAGCAATCGACCTGGTGGTGCATGGAGCGGCGCGCATTGATGCCGCGGCCTTCGCCTCGGCTGCCGATACCGGCATGGAAGTCATGGAGGCTCAATTCTCTCCCAAACTACGCGGACTGCTCTACCTGATCGATGCGTTGCGCGGCAGGGAGCCCAGGCGATGGGTCTTACATTCCTCCATTTCCACGGTCCTCGGAGGGTTGGGGCTGGCGGTATATACCGGGGCCAACGCCGTACTCGACGTACTGGCGTTGAAAGGCGGCGGCAATTGGTTGAGCATCGACTGGGATGCCTGGGACAACGCGGCAGAGGCCCAAAGTGCGAGCATACCTACCGCGATCCGCCCGCCGGAAGGTCAGGATGCATTTCTGCGCTTGCTCGGTCACCCGTGTGAACCGCGTATGCTGGTAGTCACCAATCTCGTGGAGCGCCTCAAGGCGTGGGTGAGGCATGGCGATGCGTCGCCGGCGAAGGATGCGGGCGTTACCCGCCACCCGCGCCCCAACCTGGTGACGCCATACATCGAGCCCACCACGGAGACGGAGCAGCAGTTGGCGGAAATCTGGGGTTCGCAACTCGGCCTATCCTCGGTCGGAGTCCAGGACCGCTTCTTCGATCTCGGAGGCCATTCTTTGCTGGCCGCCCAGATCGCCTCCGAGATCGGCGAACGCTTCCAGATCGATCTACCGGTGCTTAAGCTGTTTCAGGCCGCCACCGTCGCCGAGCTTGCTGTAATTGTAGATCAGGCTAGAGCAGGCGGCGAATCCGGGGTCGCCACCGAGACGCCGGTTTCCGAAAGCGCTGCCGCTGACCTTACCGAGTTGCAGGGCGATGCACCGAATGTCGCCGCCAAGGCGAGCTACCGCGAGTTCTACAACGACGTGAGCCGCCGCCTTGAACTATCGGGAGTTGGCGCAGCCTCCTACTTCCTCAACTATGGCTACATCTCTCTCGGAGAAGGCGATGAAGCTCAATTCGAAGTGCCGGCGCAGGTCTTCAATCCGAGTTCGGTGAGGCTGGCGTTCGAATTGATAGGAAAAACAGATTTGCGCGGGCGTCAGGTCCTAGACGTGGGGTGCGGACGCGGAGGAACGGTGGCGCTTATGGTCGAAAGCTTCGGCGCCGAGGCGACGGGCGTAGACCTTGCGCCCGAGGCGATTGCCTTTTGCCGGAAGACCCATCGCAACGCCCGCTTCGAGGTAGCCGATGCCGAACACCTGCCCTTCGACGACCGCGCCTTCGAAGTGGTTACCAACATCGAGTCATCGCACACTTACCCGAATCTGCGCGCCTTCTTCGCTGAGGTCAGCCGCGTACTCGTGCCCGGCGGCCATTTTCTCTACACCGATCTCCTCCCCGTGCAGCGCTGGATGGAAGTGCATGTGCTACTGGGCCCGCTCGGGCTTCGCGTTCTTTCTGAGCGCGACATCACGCGCAGCGTTCTGGCCTCCTGCGACAGCGTGGCGGCCTTGCGCGCCCAAGCCTTCGGCGAAAGGAACGCGTCGCTGGACAACTTCCTGGCAGTTCCTGGCTCGGCGGTTTATGAACAGATGCACTCGGGCGCCTGGGCATACCGAATATTACGCGCCGAGCGCGCGTGAGGGTGGTAATGTGATTGAGTGATCGCTCAGCAGCAGCAGCCACACTGGCATCCGGCGTGATGGGCTCCGCAATCGTTCGGCAGCACGGCCAGAGCGATTACCAGGGGTCGGATCATGCAGCCATCGGCGCGCAGGGTGGCGTAGGCGACCTTGCACGAATCGACGGTTGCGGGCAATCGCCCCTGTTCTTCAGTGGCTCCGGCTGCCGACTGGTCAAAGTTGCTGCAATTCACTTGCACCTTAACCAGGACGGTCTTTTCCCCGCACGGCGGCAGCTTGAAACTGGGCTCACTGATCGCCCCTTGCCACAACTCCTTGCCGCCCTCCGTCACGAACGGGCTTAGCTCGAGTTTCACGTCTCGGTCACGACGAGTGTCGTTCTCAAACGTGACTGGAATCATGCGCACTTCGCCGCAACGCGCGTATTCCACCACGTCCGCGCAGCGGATGCAGCAGGAACAGTGGCAATCGTGCCCGTGCTCGTGACTCTGGCACCCGCAATCGTCGTGATGTCCGTGATGCTTATGACTGGCGGCAGGGCCTTGTGGGACGTTGCCTTGTAGCATGTCCATATACGGCTGGTACATGGAGGACATCCCGCTGACCATGTTCGAGTACGCCGTCTGCGTGTTGTCGACGTAGTCCGGTAAATCCATCATCCTCAGACGCCCGGTCTCGTGACAGTAGCCGTAGAACATCGCAGGCCCTCGGCTTTGACTCTCCGCGGATCCATGACGACCGTGATGGGAATGACGATGGTAGGTCTGCTCGTGGGTTTGCATCGAATATGCCTCGCTAGATTAAGCTTACTCGCTGAGCCGCACCCGGAGACCGCTCCGGGGCTGGACCGAGGGCTGCCCCTCCGCCGATGCTTCCTTCGAAGCATGATGCCCCGGCATGGAGGTGCTGTAATGTTGTGACTTACCGGGGCTGTGGAGACGCATCTCGGATTTACCTGCAATGGTGATGCCCCAAAGTTCCATCCCCATGAAGGTGAAACCGAAATGCTGGGAGTACGGTTGATCGATGTGGATGGGCGGCAGCGGCGCGAGTTTAATGGTCTGGCAAGAGTCCACCGCCACCGGCTTCAAATCGATAACTGAGTTGGTGTCTATATCGGCCTTGACCGGCTCCAGTTTCACATCCAGTGGCTCGACCTTGAGATTCAGACTGGCCGTAGAATCGCTCTTACTCGTCGACTCCGTAACGATTGGCTTCTTCACCTCAATGTTCGAGTTCACCGTTATAGGCGCGATTTCCGCGATGTGGATATTGTCCAGATCGCTGTCGACTTTAATTACGGTCCCGTCGCCGCCGACCTTAACCGTGTAATTGCTGGGAATGCTGACGCCCCCGCCTTTACTCATTTTGCGCCTCCTTGTCGATTGTGCCTTTCGGTCGCGCCGTAGATCCCGCTTTGGCGGTAGTATAAATATCCACCGACAAAGTGGCATTATAAAGTTGCAGGTTCGCGCGGTAGTGGCGAAACGGCTTGAGTTCGGGGGGAAGGTGAAATTCGACATCCACCACAACCTTCTGCCCGGGGCGAAGAATCATCGGCGCCCGGGTGACCACCAGCGTACCAGCCTGTAGGTTCGACCACTCTTTTAGGAATCCCTTCACCATCTCTGAAGCGGAACTCTTATTGGCTTTATGGAGCCCGGTCAGTAAGCTGCTGACCAAATCGAAGGAATCGAACACGGGCGCCTCGCAGCGAGCGCCGGTCGGGAGATCGGTGTTCCCTAAGTTTTGCGCGATGAATTTTCTCGTATACGATTGGGCGGAGCCAGCCAGGATCGTGACTTCCGTAGGTTCCATCTGCAAGTCCACCACTTCGGTGACGTACACCGTCGCGGGCAGGGATTTATCACCCAGGGTCACTTGAATGTCATAGCTTCCCGGCGGTGTTCGCGGATCAAGTGCGATGGTTCCGGGAACGGCAGCCTGCTCTCCAGGATAAAGCTTGGCTGAGAAAGGAAATTCCTGGAGAGGTATCTGGGCCGCCCCCTGGAGAACGCCAGCGTCCACCGCGAGCGAGCGAAGTTTTTGTTTATCCGGGCCGGTGTTGATCAACGGAATGATACCAGTCAACCGCTGCGGCGGGCCCGAAAAAACCAGGCGGGCGTCGTCCGAGCCCGCAAACTGGATCCCGGCTTGTCCTGGTAGCTGAGTATTTCCCTCGGCATCCATGACTTCAATGCCTCCGCGCGATAGATTCCGTAAAACTCGGCCTATCATAGTCCGGTGGTTGAGCGTTTGTCAAATTGGTTACGTGCTGAGTGCGGAGTAAGCGAAGAACAAAGTGTAAAGGATTAACAAAGATCGAGCTGCCCATCCTGGAAAACCTCTACCCGCGAGCGCTTCTTGTTGCTCATCACTCATCACGCTCCCTTTCATTGGCTGTAGCGGGCGCGTTCGCGCTCGATTCGCGCCGCCTGCACGAACGCCTCGGCTGCCGGATCAGCCGGCACGACGGCGTCGAGATCGGTGGCGATATATTTGAAACTTGCGCGCCCGTCTTTGTCGAGGTAAAGGCGCAGGTCGCCTTGTTGAATGTTGCCCGGCGAGGCGGGCACGACCAGGGTATTGCCGACCTGGCGAGTCTTGAATAAGCCTTCGGCGTTGCCGGCGATGACGACATCGGCTTCCGGGTTTTCGCTCGCCAGCTTCATCGCCCCGGCCATCTCCGAATGCGCGACGATCACCAGCACATCGCATTGCTTGCGCGCCAGCGGGACGACGCGACGCGCCGTTTCATACATATTCTTCACTGTCGCATCGGCAATGCCGTCGCTCGTGCGATACGGCTCGGCCAGTCCGACAAAACCGATGCGCAGCTTGTTCGACTTGCCTTTGATGCGCGGGCCGCTGATCTCCTTGACGACGAACGGCGGCGGCGACGCAACGTTGTCGTTGTAGTCGCTGTTTGCCGAGATCAGATTCTTGAGCATCGGCAGGCGCTCCTGGCGCTCGCTCAAGCCATCTCTCAGCAGCAGGCGTTCGGCATGCAGCAGATCATTGCGGCTCAGATTGATGACGTCCACAGGCCAGCGGCTATAGGCGCGCGTCACCTGATCGTTTTGCAGCAGCACCATGCGGTCGGGTGAAGCTGTGTACCAGAGCTGCCCGGCTTCGACTTGCAGCATCGGCACGTCTTTGAATTTTTTCTTGAAGGCGTCGCGATAGCCGATGCGCCGCGCCAGCCCGCCGCGCGGATGATTGCAATCACACAGTTCCAGATTGCCGCGCATGTTTGCCGTAATCAGAATCGCCAGCGCGAAGCCATCGTCAGTGCCGAGCCGCTCATCGAGCGTCGCCGGCTGCGTCGTCAGATCCTGCGCCGGCGCGGCGGCGAATAAAGTAATCGTCAGTACAAATGCGAGAATCGATTTTCTAAACAACTGCCTTACTCCTCAGAATACAGGATTCAGGATGCAGGATTCAGGATCTAGGAAAGAGGGACAGCCTTGAACAGTTATTGCGCTTTTTAGCTGCGAATGAGGCAAAGCCTTGGCGCTCCGTTCCAACCCTGAATCCTGCATCCTGAATCCTGCATCCTGTATTAAGGTTCTACCACAATTGCCTCAACAGGGACAATCAACGCCCACAGGTTTGCATCTCTGCATGGGCTCGCATAAACTGCTGCACAGCGAATCTGGAATTTACTCTCAACTCGCTGCTGAAAGGAGCGCCCGCGATGAACGTTCTCTTGCTGTCGATGCCCGATTCGTTCGAGCACATGCCCTCAGTCGCCATTCGTATGCCGAACGGCGGATTGGCTTCGCTGGCCGGCAACCTTGACCCGCATCATCAGGTCGCCACCGCCGATTTGATTCTGGCGCAAGACCGCGTCCGCGAAACCGTCGAGCGCCTGGTGCGCGAGCAGCAGCCGGAGGTGGTCGGCTTATCGGTGATGACCTTTCAGCGCAAGACCGCCAGCAAGATCATTGATTTGATCCGCGCCCTCAAGCCCGATGTCAGGGTGGCGGTCGGCGGTTATGATCCGAGCCTCGCGGCAGAGGCGTACACGGCGAACGACGCGGGCCGTGTCGATTTCATCGTGCGCGGCGAAGGCGAGATCACCTTTCGCGAGTTGCTGCGCGCCATCGAAAACGAAAGCGGTTTCGATCACATTACCGGTTTGTCCTATCGCAGCGGCGAGCGCTTCTATCACAACCCTGAGCGAGCCGTGAGCAAGCTGGAGAGCAGCGAGATTCGCCTGCCAAATCGCAAAGCGCGGGTGCTGGCGGGTTACACGTTTCTTGGCCGGCAGGTCGATGTCATCGAAACCTCGCGCGGCTGCACCTTTGATTGCAGTTTCTGCTCGATCATCGAAATGCGCGGGCGCAACTTTCACACCTATTCGTTTGATCGCGTCATCGCCGACATTCGCGACGCTTACGAGCATGGCGCGCGGGCGATCTTCATCGTCGACGACAACATCACGCTGAACGTCAAGCGCTTCGAGGCGCTCTGCGAGGCGATCATTGAAGCGGGCTTGAATAAGATAGATTACACGGTGCAGGCGATGACTTCGGCCATCGCGAATCACGGCGAAAGGCTGGCGCCGCTGATGCGCCGGGCCGGTTTCCGCTACGTCTTTCTGGGCATCGAAAACATCCTCGAAGACGATCTACAGTTCCTGCGCGCCAGCTCGAAGAACACCCAGCGCGAGAACGGCAAGCAGGCTGGCAACGCGACGATGAAGGCGATTCAGTACATTCGCCAGAACAAGATGTTCGTCGTCGGCGGCCTGATCGTCGGTAATCCGGATGACACGCGCGAATCCATCGAAACGAATTTGGAATTCGCGCGGCGCTATGTTGACTGGCCCTACATTCAGCACCCGACGCCGTACCCGCGCACGCCGATGACCGTCGATTTTCGCAAGCGCAATTTAATCATCAGTGAACGCCTGGAAGAGTACGACGGCACGACGGCGGTAGTGAGAACCGAGCACCTTTCCGCCGAAGAAGCCGAGTTTATGAGGTGGCGTGCCGAGCGCTGGATGAAGGTGCGCCATATGCCTGCGGCTTTCGCGCACAATCCGTTGTTCGTCATCAAGAACGCGCCCAAAATGTTTTTGCATACGTTCAGAGGCAGCACGCTGAAGACGTTTTTCGGCATGGAAGACGAGCGCCGCGCCTTCGAGCGTTACCGCGCCATCCGCCAGAAGGAGCGCGCCTATATTTGATGTCAGGCGGTGTGCCGCAAATTTTATAATTCAACGAATGAGTTTCAGAGGTGAAGCTTCATGAGCAAGCAAGATATTGAACAATCCACAGGCCAATCTGAAGAGAGCGCTCTGGCGCTTGCCCGTTTGATCGAACAGCAGCAAGTTACGCCGATTGATAATCTGGATGCACTCTCCGACTTATGGCCTGCGGATGATGACCCCGATCAATTGATGCAGTACATTCTCGATGAAAGGAAGCAACGCCGAGAATTGACCAAATAAGAGAATGAAGCGAATGAGCGCCGTCTTACTTGATACAACTATAGCCAGCCTGCTTCACCCTAAAAAGAAACACCACACCCTCCCTTCCTTAGTCTCACCTTAATTTCCTCAATCATTGAAACCGTGATCGGCCATTTTGATCATCTCGTCAATCGTCAGTTTGTCGAAGCCGCGCGCTTTCATCTTTTCGATGAAGCGCACGTTGACGCCGTGATCCTGCATGCGCACCAGTTGATCGAGCGTCGGGCGGCCATAGCCTGCGGCCTCAATCTCTTTGATGAAGCGCACATTGACGCCGTGATCGACCAACCGTGTCAGTTGCTCCAGCGATAGATCCCGATGGCCGAGCGCCGCAAGCTCCTGTATATAGTCTGGCGTGACGCCGTGATCGACCGTGCGGATCAACGTCTCGACCGGCAGGCGCTTGTAACCGAGCGCCTCCAGTTCTTTGATGAAACTGGTCGACACGCCGTGATCGACCATGCGTGTCAATAGATCAACCGACTGCACGTTGTAGCCCTGCGCTTTCAAGGCGCGGACGTATTCGAGGCTGACGCCGTGATCGCCCATGCGCACCAGTTGATCGAGCGACGGGCGCTCGTAGCCTTGCGCCTGTAATTCATCGAGCAAGGCGAGGCCCGTATCACTCATCGCCAGCTTGAACAACTGCGCGTCGCTGGGCGCTTCATAGTTTCGCTTTCTCAACTCAGTGACGAAGGCCGGGTTTGCGGCGAAAACGAAATGGCCTGAGCCTCTGCCGCCCTTGAACCATCCCTCGCAATTGAACGTGCCGGCGTCGCGCACCAGTTGAAACTGCACGTTCGTGCCCGCAGACATCAACTGGGCCGAGGTCAAGCCGCGCAGTTGTTCGGGCGACAGGCTGAATGAATCCATGCTCTGGCCCCTGCCGCGCTTCTCTGATGAATAGGTCAAGGTCAGATGCAGCAGGCTCGCCTCGCGCGCCGGCTCGATGATCCATTGCCCTGTGTAAGAGTCCTGAGCCGAGGCTTGCGGAGATGAGTCTTCAGCGTGCGTTTGCAGAAACAACAGACCAATGCTGAACCAGACCATCACGGCGACCAAGGCCGCCAGCCCGCCCCCGTAAATCATCCGTTGTCTTCGCGCCAGGCTGATCGGCGCGCGCTCATCCATCATCTTTCTCATGGCGAACCTCCTGTGTAGCGCAATGCGGTTAGCTTGCGCTATATCCAAACGAATCCTTCCTGCCGGGCTTACTTGTCGAAGCCGTGAATGCGCAACTCGATTAACTTGTCGATTGTCAGATCGTTGAAGCCGCGCGCTTTCATCTTTTCGATGTAAGCCGCGCTGACCCCGTGTATGCGCATGGCAACCAGTTGGTCTACGGACACCTGGTCGTAGCCTTGCGCCTTGATCTCTTTGATGAATTCGGTGCTGACGCCGTGTATGCGCATTGCCACCAGGTCGTCAATCGGCACGCGGTCGTAGCCCATCTCGCGCAACTCTTTGATGAAGTCAGTCTTCACACCGTGAATGCGCATGGCGACCAGTTCATCAATCGGCGGGCGCTCGTAGCCATATGCCTGCAAGCCGCGCATGAACTCCGTGCTGACGCCGTGTATGCGCATCGCGACAAGCTGGTCTATCTCAGGCTTCTCATAGCCGAGCGATTTGACTTCTTTGATGTAGTCAGGCGTTACGCCATGTATGCGCATGGCGATCAGTTCATCAACCGGCAGCCGGTCGTAGCCTGCGGCTTTCACTTCGTTGATGAACTGCGGGCCGGCTCCATGTATGCGCATGGCGATCAGATTGTCGAGCGACAGCCGGTCGTAGCCGAGCGCCGCCAGATCGCGTATGAACGCCAGATCGACATTCAATACGGCCAGTGAAAACAGCTTCTCGTCATCGAGCCTGCCATAGCCGAGACTGCTCATCTGGCTGGCGAAATTCTGATTGGCCGCGAAGCTGAAATGGCCCGCGCCGTTGCCGTTCTTGAACCAGCCTTCGCAATTCAAGGTGCCGGCGTCGCGGACGATCTGGAACTGCACAGGCGAGCCGTTGCTTTGCATCATCGCCTGGCTCAAGCCCTTGAGACTATCCTGCTTGATGTCGAAAGACGAGGTCGAATGAAAGTGCTCGCCCTTGCCGCCGCGCTGAACGGTTAAATAAACGGCATCGCTGGCGGGTTTCGTTTCGATGATCCACTCGCCGGTGATGGCCTCCTGCGCCGCGTTAATCGCCTCGCTCACTCTCGTCTCATGCGCGGCAGTCGAATGAATGCCCAGGTAACAGACGAGCAGCGCAAGCGCAGTGAGCGTGGCGCGCAAGCCATGCTTCCAGGCGGTCACGTTGCGGCGCACCGCCGCATCGGCTACGGAATGATGATTCTCAGTGTTCATGTGGTTATCCTCCGAATAGAGACACAACTCTTCCATCGAGACGAGTGGTCTCGTGTCTCAGCCATGCTTGCAGCAGAGCACTTGCCGCCGGTTATTTCTTGCGAGGACTCGGAATGATATTCAACTGCCGCAACTCGATGAGTTGATCAAGCGTCACATCGCTGAACCCACGACTCTTAACCGTGTCGATGAATTCCGTGGTGACGTTGTGTATCCTCAAGCTCATGAGCTGATCCGCCGACGGTTTGAATCCGAGCGCCTGAATGGACTTGATGAAGCTGGCGTTGACGCCGTGAATCCTGAACCCTGTCAGATCGTCCGCCGAGAGATTCGCGTAGCCTGCGGCTTCCATCTCCTTGATGAATTCAGGCGTGACACCGTGAATCCGCAGGGCCGTGAGATCATCGGCAGAGAGATTGCCGTGAATATAGCCGCGCATCGTCTGCACGAAGGGCGTGGTGACGCCGTGAATCCTGAACGCCGTCAGGTCGTCCGGCGAAAGCCGGTTGAAGCCAAGCGTTTTCATCTCCTGAACGAAGGCCGGCGTGACGCCGTGTATGCGGAAAGCCACGAGATCGTCCGCCGAGAGATGATCGTATCCGGCGTCTTTGAATTCCGACATATACTGCGGGGTGACGCCGTGTATGCGGAAGGCGATGAGATCGTCCGCCGAAAGATTGCTTAAGCCCGCCGCTTTCATCTCCGCCATGAACTCTGGCGTGACGCCGTGAATCTTGAACGCCGTGAGGGTGTCGACAGGCAGCTTGTGATTGAACAGCGCATTCATGCCGTGAATGAATTCAGGCGTGACGCCATGCACTTTGAGCGCGACGAGGTCATCAACCGATAGATTGGTGTAGCCTTCGGCGGCCAGGCTACTGATGAAATCGCCGGAATCGCTCGACCCGCTTTGCTGATCTGCTTGATTGAGCGCCGGTGTTTCAGTGGTTTCAAGCGTTGGAGAGAATTCAGCCTGCGCTTCGCTCTGGCTCTCGTCTGGTTGCGCGAGCGTCGCTTGAGATTGATCGCCGGGCTGCTGATCAGCGGCCTGCCCACGCCGGTTGGCCTGATTGTCAGGAGTTCGCGCGACCAACAAGGTTGCGGCGGATGAATCTTCGGCAGCCGCTTTCTTGATTTCGCCCGAAAGCGTTGCCGTCTGCGCACCCGCCAGAATCGCGCAGGCGGTTGCCAGCGCGATGACTCCGGCGAGCCACGATTCAAAGCGCTGCGAAGGCCGTGCGGGATTGCCGATGAGTCGTTGAATGCGGCGCATCAACACGCCGCCGTTTGCCGCGACGGCCAGTTGCGGCGTGACGCTGCGCAACTGTTCAAGCTCGGCCAGGGCGCGCGCATAAATCAGCACGTTGCCGCAGGTGGCGACCGCCAGGTCGTCGCAGCAATGTTCGCGCTCCTGGCGGATTTGTGATGAAAGCCACCAGACTGCCGGGTGATAAAAGAGCAAGGTTTCAACCGCCGTTTGCAGCAGGTTGACGAGATAATCGTAGCGCCTGATGTGTCCCAGTTCGTGAGCCAGAAGCGCCTCCAACTGCGCCGCGCGGAGGCCCGTGAGCGCGCTTGCCGGCACCAGTATGACTGGCCGCAGCCAGCCGATCACGGTCGGCACTTCGACGAGCACGGACTCGCACAAGCGCACAGGCCGCGATACGCGAAGCTGCCGGCAAAGCGTCGCCAGCTTTTCCTGCCACTGCTCAAGTAGCGGACTGGTTTCCAGACGCTTGAGCCGTTGCGCGATGACCAGGCCGCCGAGGAAGCGCAAAGAGAGAAACAACACTCCGGCGAACCAAACGGCTACCAGCCAGGGCAGCAGCGCACCGAATCGCTGCTTTGCCCATAATCGCCAGGAGACGGCTGACGAATCAGCCGCGCCCTCAGCAAGCGATTGACCTGGCGCGACCGGCACGGATTGCGAGGCGAATGCGCCGGCAAGCGGCGGCGCAGCCTCATTCGCTATGGCTTGACGGCGGCCATCGGGCAGCGCCGTCGCATTGGCCGTCGCCTGGGCGGCTGTCTGCCTGACTAACGATTCATTCAATGATCGGGTTGAAGATTGTTCGATGATGAAGACAGTGACAACGGGGAGCGCCAGCATCAATAGCATGGCCGCGCAGGCGATGCTGTAGCGAACATTGGCCGTGCGGCGGCGCAGCAAGGCGGCCAGTCCCGCATAAAGAAGAGCGACCATAGCGCCCTGCCAGATGAAATGGACGAGCGCCCAGCCGAGCGCTTGAAAGAGGGGTCTGGTTAGCAGCATCTCAAATGAGTTCATCGATGACCTCGCACAACCTCATCCAGTATTTTGTGAATCTCTGAAAGCTCGCTGGCCGACGTCTTCTTGGTCGCCAGCGCCTGCATGACGAGACTGCTGGCCGAGCCGTTGAAGACACGGTCGAGCAGGTCGCCGACCATCTGCTGCTGGGTCTGCGCCTGAGCCAGTTGCGCCTCGTAGACGTGTGCGCGCTGCCGCTCATCTCGGCGGACTAAGCCTTTGTCCGTCATGATCTGTAGCATCTTTAATACGGTGGTGTAACCGGTAGGTTTCGCTTCGTGCAGCGCTTCTTGAACTTCGCGAACCGTAGACGCGCCGCGCTGCCACAAGACCCTGAGAATCTCTAATTCCGCATCCGTCGGGCGCGATAAGCTCGTCCTCGCCATAGGGCTGTTCCTTTCACCTGAAATCTGCTGCCCGCCATCTTAGTACGAAGCTTTTCGTATTGTCAACGAAATTCTTCGTACTTCCCGTAAGAGATGATTTATATCGAGAGTAAATAGCAGGCAATGAGGTAGCAATCGGACAAACTTGAAGCAATGATGAGCCACGGTTTTAATGAAAACCGACTTAGCTTTCGGGCCACAGCGCAATCTCTTCGCCGATGCCGCGCTCGCGAGCGAGATGATAAACACGCAGGGCCGTCGAGATGTCTTCAAGGGCGATGCCATTTGATTTGAACAGGGTGATCTGGTCGTCGTGGGTGCGGCCTTTGGCGTCGCCGGCGATGATGCGGCCCAGTTCGGTGACCGATTCCCAACTGATGACGCCGCGATCTAGGGCCGGCAGCAGATCGCCTGCTTCCAGGCGCGATTGCTCAAGCGAATCGACCGCAATGACTGCCGCGCGGCGCACCGTCTCGACATCAATCTCGGCCTTTGATAAAAAGTTCGAGCCGGCGGCATTGATGTGTGTGCCCGGCTCGATCCATTCGCCGTGCAACACAGGTTCGCGCGATGTCGTCGCGGTGACAATGATCGAACAGCCGCGCGCTGCCGCTTCGGCTTGCTCGACCGCCAAGACTTCACAGCGCAGCAGCGCCTGCATGCGGCGGGCAAAGGCGGCGCGCTTCTCGGCGTTGCGGCTGTAGACGCGCACCTGGCGAAGCTGGCGCACGGCACAGACGGCCAGCACCTGGCTTTCGGCCTGCCAGCCGCTGCCATAAACGCCGAGCACATCGGCTGACTGGCGCGCCAGATATTTCGTCGCCACACCCGACGCCGCGCCGGTGCGCATCTGCCCTAAGCGATCCGCTTCGATCATCGCCAGCATATCGCCGTTCGCCGCATCATAGAGCAGCACTAAAAACCGCGCGCCCTTGCGCGATACCGTGTAGGTCTTCAGGCCATAAACGCCCAGTCGTTTGTCGCCCGCCGCCATGACGTGCAGTTGCGAACTCGGCACGGCAACGCGGTAACGCGGGCGGTTGGTAGCTTCGCCTTCAGCTTGATCGCGCAACACTTCTTCGACCGCTTCAATGGCGGTCTCCATGTTGAGCAACTCGGTGACGTGTGATTCTCTTAGCAATAGTGCCTTTGTGTTTATCGCCGCGGCGACGGGGCGGAGGCGCGACGCGGCGTCGCGGCGACGCGGTGACGCGGCGAGTAAAAGACATGCAAGCCAACCGTTTGCTTGCCTCTTTCACCGCGTCGCCGTGTCGC
>JBBWZK010000407.1:0-5846 GCA_039648975.1 Blastocatellia bacterium | reverse complement strand
TGCCGGCGCCGCTGGCGCAGGGCGCGCTTGAGATCATCGCGCGGCTCGAAGACTGTCTGGCGAAGATCACCGGCTTGCCGGCGGAGACGACGCAGCCGGCAGCCGGAGCGCAGGGCGAGATGACCGGCATCATGATGGTTCGCGCGGCGCTCACAGAGCGCGGCAACCCGCGCAAGAAGGTCTTGATCCCCGACTCGGCACACGGCACCAACCCCGCCTCGGCGGTCATTTGTGGCTACACGGTCGAAACCGTGCCGACACTTGCCGACGGCGGCACCGACATCGACGCCTTGCGGCGCATTATGAGCGAGGATGTCGCCGCCTTCATGCTCACCAACCCGAACACGCTCGGCAAGTTCGAGCGCAACATCGAAGAGATTTGTCGGATTCTTCACGAAGGCGGCGGCTACGTCTACATGGACGGCGCGAACATGAACGCGCTGGTCGGTGTGGCGAAGCCTGCGGACTTCGGCATCGATGTGCTGCACCTCAACCTGCACAAAACCTTTGCGACGCCGCACGGCGGCGGCGGGCCGGGCGCAGGGCCTGTGGCGGTGACCGCAAAGCTTGAAGCCTATCTTCCCGTCCCGCGCGTCAAGCGCAGCGACTCAGGCGAATTGACGCTCGACTTCAACCGCCCAAAATCCATCGGTCGCGTGCGCGCCTTCCTGGGCAACTACGGCGTCTTGGTGCGGGCGCTCAGTTACATGCTCACACATGGCGACACCGGCTTGCGCGAAGCCACCGAAGCCGCCGTGTTGAATGCTAATTACATTGCCGAGCACTTGAAGGAAGTTTATGACATCCCTTATCCGGGCCGCGTCATGCACGAAGTAATCTTCTCTGACAAGAATCAGCAGAAGCATGGCGTGCGCAACAGCGACATCGCCAAGCGCTTGATCGATTACGGATTCTATCCGCCGACCATGTCGTTCCCGCTGGTCGTGCCGGGCGCGCTGATGGTCGAGCCGACTGAGACTGAAGGCCGCGCAGAGCTTGATCTGTTCATTGATGCGATGCGCTCAATCGATGAAGAAGCGGCTGAAAACCCCGACCTGCTCAAACAAGCGCCGCATTCGACCAAAGTCGGACGCCTGGACGAAGTCGCGGCGGCGCGCAAGCCGGTCTTGCGCTGGCGACCCAAACAAAGCGATGACAAGGATCGCGCCAGAGGCACATCCTCATCCGCATAAGCGTTCGACCACAGGGGCCGAAAAGGCAATGCATTGCCTGTGTGAAGTAGACCAACTGGCTGACGTTGAAAGGCAACCGGCTATGCGCTCAGGCAATCACCATCTTCTAATCCTGCGCATCATTCCAACGGGCGACGTCTGTCGCGCCGATTCTGCCAAACGGAATTTTCCGCTCACCGAATTAAGGGCATAAGCGGATTGCGGAGCGCAGAATCCATCTAGTAAACTCCTTGGCTTTGACAATGTGGGCAGTTGGTGACAAAGGAGGTCTCTTTCTTTTTTGTAGCAAGCTTTTTGAAAGGAAACACCATGAGCAGAGAAAGTACAGAAGCATTGAAAGCAAGTTTGTTAGGCGATCCCGAAGTGCAGTTGATGATCCGCATGCGCGCCTATGAGATTTATCAGTTTCACGGCGGCCAAGGGGGAAGTCCTGCCGATGACTGGTTGCGCGCCGAGTCCGAAGTGCTGGCATTTTTGATTGATGAGGAAGATCGCCGGGCCGCTGAAGAAGCGCAGTCGCCATCGCCTGAAACCGTCGCGGGCGTCGAACTGGTGGCACGCTCGGATGAGAGCGGCGATCCCGAAACCAGCATCGGCGCGTGGTCAGCGACCGAGCCGACTGGCATGGAACTCGCCCCGGCCATCGGCGGCGAAGCAGCGATGGAAACGCCTAAGAAAACGCGCGCGCGGTCAACGACGAAGACGGCTTCGACGCGCGCCAAAAAGGCCGGCGACGGCTCAACGAAAAAGCCAACGACGCGACGCACCGCACCCAAGAAGACCGCAGACCCGGCAGAAAAGCCGAAGCGAACCCGCAAAAAGACTGAAGCCCCAACAACACAGACGAATAAGCCATAAGAGAGAGCGACGCGGAGACGCGGAGACACGGCGACGCGGGGAAAGAGTCAGATGAGATGCTTATCACTGCGTCTCTCCCTCACCGCGTCGCCGTGTCTCCGCGTCTCCGCGTCGCTCTTTCTCCGTGTCGCCGCGTCGCCGCGTCGCCGCGTCTCCCTAATTTTTCGGCGCGTAATAACTGTCGCGGGTGCGTGCGTCGTAGCCGGCGCGCGTCAAAAAGACTTTGACGTGACGCAATCGCCCATCGCGTTGCTCGTTCTTTGAGACGTAGGTGAGAATGTACTGGTTCTTCAATTCGTGGGCGACCTGCGCATAAACCTCTTTCATCTCCTCGTCGCGCAGCGGCGAATAAATCCTGCCGCCGGTGCGCGTCGCCAGATCGGTCATGATTCGCTCGGCGTTTTCAAAACGCGCAATGTACTGGTCGGCAACTCTGCCCGTGCCAAGGATGCGCCCCACCTTGCCGCCAGCCTGGCCTCTGATCTCGTTAATAAACTGCTGCGCTTTGCTGACCACATAAACGACCGCGCCCGACCGTATGATGGCATCAAGCGACTGTTGGTAGGTTAGCTTACTTGACGTATCGTCGCCGTCGGTGAGCAGGATGATCGCCTTGCGCCCCTGAACTTTCGCCAGTTGCTCGTCTGCTGTGCTGAAGACCGCATCGTAAAGCGCCGTGCTGCCGTACTGCGTATTGCCTTCCGCTGTGCGCACCATCCCCGGCTTAAAGCGCCACGACAGCGCATGGCGCACATCGTCGGCTTTCGCTGTCCAATCCTGAATCAGTTCGATGTTCGAGTGAAACTCGATGACGGAAACTTTATCTTCCGGGCCGAGCTTATCGAGAAAGTTCATCGCCGCGTCGCGCAGTGACGAGATCGCGCCGGCCACCGAGCCCGACGCATCGAGCATCAGCACGACATTGACCGGCACGCTGCTGATGAGAAAGCTGGCCATGTCCTGTCGCTGGCCGTCTTCGGCGATGATGAAATCGTTCTTCACGAGATCGGTCGCCTGCCGGCCATACGGATCGATGACCGTGACGTTGAGCAAGACTTCATCGGCGCGCAGCTTGACCGTATCGTCCTGGCCTGAGTTGGAAGACTGCGGATTGGCTGACGGCAGCCGGCGTCCGCTCTGCGCCAGGGCGACACCGGCAATCAGCGTCAGCAACAGCGCACAGGTGAAAAAGCGAGTCTGCACTTGAGGTTTATTCATAACTGCTGGAATGAGTATAGCGCAGGCCGAGAGGTTTCGGAAAATCCCGCTTACCGGCCCTCCCATTCGCCGCGCAAGAAGGCCATCGCGGTTTCGTTGAAGCGTTCGATCAGATTGAAGATCGTCCCATGTTCGCCGTTCGGAATGATCCAGAGATACGATAGAGGAATCGCCGAGTACATTTCCAGCGCCAGGTTGACGGGATAAATCGGATCGCGATCACCGTGAACGATCAACGTCCGCGCAGTGATCGTCGATAAATAAGGCGGCGTGAAGTTCATGTCATCGAAGCTGTCCTTGAACGCATGGCCCTGCACCCACAGAGCGCGAATCTGCGCATCGCCATATGAATGCCATTGCCGCATGAGTTGCCACTCTTCTTCGCTGTGACTTTCCGCAGTCATCCTTCGCATGATGGCGCGCGCTTGTTCTGGAAAGTACGGTGCGGTGCTCGCGAGCACCATCGCCTCAAGGCGCGCAGGCTGCTGCGTCGCCATGTGCAGAAGGGTTTTGCCGCCGGCGCTCAAGCCAATCGCTTTGCATCTGAGAATACCCAGCCGGTCGAGCAAGGCAAACATATCGAGCGCCGCTTGCCGAAAGGTAAAGGTCTCTGACGGATTGGTTGACCGACCGTGGCCGCGCAGGTCTGGGATGATGAGTTGGTACTCTCTGGCCAGATCGCCGATGAAGGGCTGCCAGTTGCTGCCTGCGCCGGTGAAGCCATGCAGCAACATCAGCGGCTCTCCCTGCCCATGAATCTCGTAGTACATCTGCATGCCGTTGATCGGCGCGGTCTGCCCGTTTGTTGTAGCGGATGTCATTGGCCATTCCTTTCTGTCCAGAGAGACGACATCGCAAGCATCTGACTATACGGTCGCGTCTTCACGGAGTCCATTATAAAGTACGCATGGCCGTCCAACGAGGTTACACGGCTTGAGAATCTGATGACATGAATCTTAAATTCATTCTGGGTTATCATAGGCGGCATGCTGAGAAACGTTCTCCAGATTCTTTTGCTGCTCTGCTGCAGCGGCGTCTCCACATTGGCGCAGTCGCCTTCGACCGTAGAGTTGCGCGGCAGAATCGAGCAGATCGCGCGCGCCGCTCAGGGGCGCGTCGGCGCTGCGGCAACGGTGCTTGAAACCGGCGAATCGGTGGCGCTGCAAGGCGACAAGCATTTTCCCATGCAGAGCGTCTATAAGCTGCCCATCGGCATGGCCGTGCTCGATCAGGTGGATCGCGGCAGGTTGAAACTGGAACAGAAGATACAGGTGCGGCGGAGCGATTTTGTTTCAAGCGGCCAGCGTAGCCCGATTCGTGACCAGCATCCGCAGGGTGTCGAATTGAGTCTCGATGAACTGCTGCGCTTCAATGTATCTGAAAGCGACGGCACCGCCTGCGATGTCTTGCTGCGCGTCGTCGGTGGTGCGCCGGTCGTCAATCAATATTTGCGCAGGCTCGGCATTCAAGGCATTATCGTGGCGACCACCGAAAAGGCGATGGGGCAAAATCAGATGGTGCAGTATCGCAACTGGGCGTCGCCGGAGGCGATGGTCGCTTTGTTACGTGCGCTACACGAAGGGCGCGGCCTTTCTGCCCCCAGCCGCGCGCGGTTGCTGCAATGGATGACCGAGACCCCGACAAGCGCGCGCCGCCTCAAGGGCCAATTGCCCGCCGGAACCGTCCTGGCTCATAAGACCGGCACTTCCGGCACACTGCGTGGGTTGACACGCGCGACGAATGATGTGGGATTGATTACGTTGCCGAACGGACGGCACTTAGCCATCGCCGTCTTTGTTTCAGATTCGACGGCTGACGAGACCGTGCGCGAAGGCGTGATCGCCAGAATCGCTCAGGCTGCATGGGAGTTCTGGAGCGCGCCGGGAAATTAACCGCAGGCGATTTTCTCATGCACGAATACACAGGCCCGCACGACTACTTCGATGAAAACTATGTGCAGGAATGGGAGCGCATAGCCAATTCCAGGCGGCCATTCCGCATTCAATTCTTCGATGCGTTCGTTGCTGAATTGCAGCAGATCACTGAAGCCAGGATATTGGAGCTTGGCAGCGGGCCGGGATTTCTGGCCGAGCATATTCTCAGGCGATGTGAGGTTGCGGCCTACCACCTGTTCGACTTTTCGCCGCAAATGATGGAACTCAGCCGGGCGCGTCTGGCTGCGTTTGGTGATCGAGTTTGCTTCCATCAGGGAAGCTTTCTCGATGCAGGCTGGTGGACGACGCTCCCCGGACCGTTCGACGCCATCATTTCGATGCAGGCCGTCCACGAAGTGCAGCGCACAGCACGCATACCGCCGTTGTATGCTGAATCACGTTTGCTGCTCAAAGACGGCGGCGCGATTCTGATTGCCGATAAGATGGATGACCTAACCAGGAACGAAGCGGCGAGGTTTACACCGGACAAGCATCTGGCAGGCTTCAGCGAAGCCGGGTTCAAAGAAATCAGGCAAGTCCATGCGGCAGGCGACCTGGTCATGTTCGCTGCCAGAAACTAGAGCGATTTTCAAATGCGTTTGCCATGTAGCGCAAGGCGGTTAGCTTGCGCCCGATACTGCGC
>JBBWZK010000044.1:0-9383 GCA_039648975.1 Blastocatellia bacterium | reverse complement strand
GCGGTTAGCTTGCGCCCGATACTGCGCAAGCTAACCGCCTTGCGCTACATCCGATTGAAAACCGCGCTAGTGCAAATCAATCAGCCGGGTTTGAGATAGGTTTTCAAAATAGCTTGTCTGCGACGGCGCGGGAGACCGCCAGCGGCTTGAACTTGAGATGCGCGTGCTTGTGCGGCACCCACTCGACATTCCACTTGGTTTCATAGCGACGACGATTTTCATCGAACAAAGGATTGTATTGACCGCTCTCGATTAGCTTCTTAAAGGCGGCCTGCCCGAAGTGGTGTACAAAGACATCGGCAGCGCAAATCACCCGCTGTCCCTGTGCCTTGATGCGCATGGCGTAATCGTCGTCCTCGAACATGCCTATGCCGAACTGCTCGTCAAGCGGCCCAACTTGTTCGTAGGTGCGGCGGCGGAAGGCGACGCAGAACATCGCCAGCATATGAATGTCTGCGACGCAGCCATCATGCGCCCAGGTGTGCGCCTGCGCGAAATTTTCCATCTCTGCCCAGGTGCGGTACGGCACATCCAGCCTCGCTTCGTTGCCGACGAAGTTGGTCATCGGCCCGACCATGCCGACCGACTCATCTTCGAGGTGACGCAGCAAGCGGCTCAACCAGCCCGGCGGCACAATCGTGTCGTTGTTCAACAGCACGATGGCGTCGCCCGTGCTGCGCCCGATGCCTTGATTGTTGGCGCGCGCAAAGCCTGCGTTCTCATGGTTCAGGATAACCTGAAGGTGCGGATGCCGCGCCGCCATGTAACGTAGATAACTGGCCGTGCCATCCGCCGAATGATTATCGACGATGATCACTTCGTAGTTCGGATAATCTGTGTTGCGAATCAGGCTCTCAAGGCAAAGCTTGGTGAGCGCCAGATTGTTGTAGGTGACGACGATGATGCTGGCGCGCGGCGTCACCTGCGTGATGCCTGCGGCGATCTGCTGGTAACGCGCCGCCCAGGTATGTTGTTTCGCCAGTTGGCGGCGGCGCGCAACCAGCAACGCATCATCTTCGGCAACCGCCTGATCGAGGTGCGCAAGGAATTCCTGGCGATCTTTGGCGATGTAGAGATGATCGCGCAACGGCTCAAGTTCGGGCAGCGCCACCGCCACCACAGGCTTGCCGGCGCTGAGGTATTCATAAACTTTCACCGGATCGGTCGCCTCTGTAATTCTATTCACCTTGAAAGGGATCATGCAGGCGTCGAAGTGATAGAGGTACTGCGGCATCGTCTCGTAAGGCTGTTGGCCGAGCAGTCGCACGTTCGGCAGCCGTTCCAACTCTGACACATCGACATCAAAGATGCCGCCGAGCAGCACAAAGGTGTAGTCGGGCCGCTGGCGGGCTACGTAAGTCATCAGGTCGATATCGAACCAGTCGGCAATCGCGCCGTAATAACCGATGACTGGCCGTTTGACCTCCTCTAACAACGCATTCGGGCGATAGCGCTCGGCGTAGAAATCGACGTCTGCCGCGTTGCGCGCCAGCACCGTAGGCCGTTTGTAGTCCTGCCATTTTTCGTAAAGCCTTTGCGCCGTGACCACGAGCAGATCGCATTCGCGAACCAGCTTCGATTCCATGTCGAGCAACGTGCGGTGGATGCCTGGGAAGCTGTCCCATTCATCCATACAATCGTAAACCGTGCGCCAGTTCCAAAGGCGGCCAGCCGCCAGCGCCAGGCTCCCCCAGGAAGGAATCATCACATAGCCAATTGCCTCATCAATATGAAACGTGCGGCGCAGTTCATCGAGCGCCTGCATCAACACCGTTTGATTGCTCCCTTCGATGACTTCGCCATAAATATCCGGCTGGCGCTCGGCGGCCAGTTGGACTTCGTAGACGTTCTCTTTGATCAGGCTGACGCGCGCGCGGGGCGACGCCTTTGCAGACTGAAAGCGTGTCGTGCTGATATAAAAAACCCTGTGACCGTGCGCCGCGAACTGCGACATGAGTTGTTGTGGTCGCTGGTAGCGAAACTCCCAATCAATGATCGAAAAGCAGATCACGTCCGGGCGATGAAGCGGCGCTTCCGGAGATCGATTCTGCAGGATTGCCGGCAACTCGTCTTCTCGAAGGTGCGGCAGCAGAGTCAACGATTCGTAAAAATCGACCTGTGCCGGTTGCTGATCCGGGGCCGCCGCTTGCGCCTCTGGCATTTCCGCCAGCAGCAAGTCAACGGCAGGCTCATCATCTGCCGGATTGAAAGTAGCCGGCAGCGTCGGTTGCTCTGCGGTGGCCGCCACTAGCGCGGGCTGTCGGTTATGGTTTTCCGGCGGCAGGCCCAACCAACGATAAATCGGCAGCAGGTAGCGATACTTGATCGGCCCATAAAGGCTTAATAAACGCCAGCCCAGCGTGCCGGTCATGCGCTCAAGTTGAGCCTCTTTGGCCGCCAGTTGTAAGGTAAGCAGTTGCCGCGCGCCTTCTTTTTCATCCAACTGCTCCTTAAGCAAACGGTTCGCGGCGATCAGCCGACTGGCCTTCTTCTGATAATCAAGCAGTTCGCCCTTTAACGACTGCGATGCCGCTTCGATCCCTGCCTTGTCTGCCAACCGCGCCGCCATGGACTCAACCGCCTGCTCTTTTTCAATCAACTCCATCTTGAGCTTCGCAAGTCCCGCACGCTCGTCGGCCAACGCCTTTGATAGAGACGCCATACGGGTATGCCATTCAGATGCCTGAGCAACGATTGAGCGAATCCTCTCGCTCTGCCGCGCCAGTAGAGCAGAAAGCGAGCCAGCTTGCGGATGTCCTGCGACGGCTTCAGCGGTCTGCAAGTCCGACGCTCCTTGTTCGGGCACGATGACCGGCATCAGCAGCGCTATCGAATTCTGCAACTCGGCCACCGATGATGAAACTTCTGCGAGCGCCCGCTCCTTGTCTTTTAACTGAACAGACAACCGTGCGATGGTTGCTTCGCGCGCCCGCTCCTTATCTTTTGATCGCGCCGTCAGTTGTGAAATCGCGGCGTCGCGCGCGGCAATCGCCTCTCCCTTGTCGGCAACCTGTCCCTGCAACCATGCGACGGCCTCTTCTTTTTGGGTTAGTTGCGCCGTCTGATTTTTGATAATTTGTTCTTTATCGTTGACCTGCCAGGATAGCGATTCTATCTCGTGCGCTTGATCGATGCGGGTGGTCAATCTTCCGCCAAGCTGGGAAAAGAATTGTCTGAGCAAAGCGCGCTCGGCTTCCGGTAGCTCCAGAAATTGTCGCAAGCTGTCCGGATAAGCATTGCCTACGAACAGCACTCCCAATCCATGCTCATGAAAAAACTCGAAGTGCGGATAGCGAGGTTTAATCTCCTCCCACAGCCTCCAGACGCCATACTCGCCCTGGCGAACATTCGTATCATGAAAAAGGATGACGCCCTGTGGGCTCATCTTCGGGAGCCAGTTATTAAAATCATGTTTCACCACGTCGTAAGTGTGATAGCCGTCAATGTGAAGCAGATCGATGGTGCCGTCGACGAAATGCTTCAACGCTTCATCAAACGTGCTTTGAATCAAGCTGGAGAACTCGCCATATAAGGGCTCATGATGCTGCTTTAAGTCGTGGAGGATTTCGGAGCCATAAAAGCCGGATTGCGGGTCGCCCTCCCAGTTATCAATTGCATAGGCGCGCGTCTCCAACCCGAGTGCTTTGGCAGCCTGACAGAAAGCGCAAAAAGAGACGCCTGAAAATGTCCCTAGCTCGACGATTAATCCTGGCCGCAACAGATCAACCAGAAGCATGGCAAACGGGATATGCCCGGCCCAGGTGGTGGCGCTTAGCCGTAAAGGGTAAGAAAGGCATATGGGATGGTTAAGCGGATTAAACATAACCTGGCAAGATTAGTTGCAAACTCCTTGAATAGTCAATCAGCCTATGTTTTGAAAATCACACCCGGCGGCCTGACTTAATCAAACACGATTGGACAGAATACGCCGCCCTGTGAAGTCTCTGTCATGCTGATGGAATCCCTCATTTTATTTTTTACCCTTCACAATGGCAAGGGCGCTTGGCGAAGCACTGAACCTTGAAAAAAGCAGGCCAGACCTGTCGCGGCTGATGATTCGAGCAATCCTTACGTCCTTCGACGGAGGACTGATAAGTTGAGGATTGCGCCTGATCATGTTATAAGCAGGAGGCGTGGATCGACCCCTGACTATCATGCTGATTAGGGACTACATAGATCATTGGCGATATTCACAGAAAGTAACGCAAGGCTCTGGTCAGGAGGAATTCGTTAAGCCATCAACCGGCGCATGGTTCATCAGCAACCGTTTCAATGGAACGAGACGAACAGCAGGATTCTGCATCAGCGGAGATTGGCCTGTGCCGTCAGCCTTTATGCCATGACCGTAACGCTTTGCGTAGTCCAAAACCATTTTCGGATCACAAGGTGCAAAGATGAATGTGAGACAACGTTTTGCGAAAAGTTTGCCAGTGCTACTCTTGTTGGCGACCAGCATGGGCATAGCCTGCCAGGGCAATAGCAATCGCAACGAGCCCGAAAAATCAGCGACGCCGGCGACACCAAAGAGCAGACATAAGGGCAGCACGACGGTTGGCGTCTACAGGCCGAGCCTCAATGCTTTCCTGCTGCGCAACAGCAATCTCCCAGGCAATCCGGATGTAACGTTGACCTACGGGATAGAAGGCGATTTCTATCTCGCCGGAGACTGGGATGGCAACGGCACTGACACAGTTGGCGTCTACAGGCCAGGCAATAACACATTCTATTTGCGCAACAGCAACACCAACGGCGATCCCGATGTCGTCGTCGGCTATGGCACCAAAGGCGATATTCCGGTGGTCGGCGATTGGGATGGCGACGGCACGACGACCATAGGCGTATTCAGGCCGAGCAATTCCACCTTCTATTTGCGCAACAGCAACGCGCCGGGCGAGCCGGACCTGGTGGTCGGCTACGGCAGCGCTGGCGATATTCCCATTGTCGGAGACTGGGATGGCAACGGCACCGTCACGGTTGGCGTTTACAGGCCGAGCACGAATGCGTTCCTCTTGCGCAACAACAACAGTTCAGGCGGCCCGGATATTTCATTCACCTACGGAATCAAGGGCGACATTCCTCTGGCCGGCGATTGGAATGGCGATGGCAGTACGACGGTCGGCGTTTATCGTCCGAGTCTCTTGAGCTTCCTGTTGCGCAACAGCAACACGTCGGGCGATCCGGAAACCAACGTGGCCTACGGCACAGTTAAAGATGTACCGGTGGTTGGCGATTGGGATGGACAATAAATCCGTGCTTGTTCATTCGGTTTTCCGGCTGCATCAAGCCGCAAAGTCAAATGGATGCGTCACGCCAAAGGAGAGGCGAGAGAATGAAGCGTCGGACAGCCGCATATAGCGCCGTTTTACTCGCTCTGGTTTTCAGCGGGTTCTTCGCTGCTTGCTCCAAAACTACGCCAAACAACAATATCAATAAGGTTGCCGGCCCGCCGGTTTATGAAGGCTTTCACGACATCACGAATTGCAACGGCATTATGGGCTGGGCCTGGGACAAGAACCAGCCTGACCAACCCCTTCAAGTTGAGATTTATGATGGCGATACGCTTTTAGCTACGGTAGAAGCGAGCGACTTTCGTGAGGACTTGCTCAAGGCGGGCATCGGCAACGGCAAGCATGCGTTTACTTATCCGGTGCCGCCTCGCCTCAAAGACGGCAAGCCGCACTCGATCCGCATGAAGTACGCCGGCACAGCGATTGAATTGACCAACACGCCCAGAGAGATCAATTGCACGTTCACGCCTTAGATCGGATTGCGATTGGATGTAAGGCAGGCGGTGCAATTTGGCGTGCGGTGAGTTGTCACCGCTGTGCAGCATTGGTATGCAACAAAGCGGCGAGCAGTCGCCGCACTCCAAAACAGGCCGCTTCTCCCATGCCCTACACGGATGTGAAAACCGATCTAACCTGCATCGTCCGGCTCTCGCTTGCTTCCTGGCAATTCGGTATCAAAGTCTTTCGGGCGGCACGGGCTTGCGCCGGAAAACCCATGTGGCGTCGTCTGCATAAACCAGTTCGTAATCCGGCCAGAAAGGCTGCAAGACGAGGTTGCCCTGTGGGATGGGCAAGGCCGCTTGCTGGTTTGCATGATTCAGGAATATCCAATTGATGTTTTGCGATTCGAGCCATTGCTGCCAGGGTTGATCGTCGGGCCAGCTAAAGCGCGGCAGCTTGCCCGATTGCATCAAGCCAAATAAATCCAGCACCGGCGCATTCAAATAGTAATTCAGATAACTGCCGCCGATCATGCAAACCGCATCGCCATCTTGCAGTTGCTTGTTGAGATATTTGACGGCGCGGTAGCCGCTCAAACGCGAAACGAAATGCTCCTGGGCTTCCTGATTGACCGGCGGCCACTGTTTGGACTTGATCTCTCCCCAGACGGCGCGACTTCCATAGAGCAGCGCGGCAAGCATCAGCGCCACCCAAATAGTCCCCTGAATTCTGGCAGACCGTGTGATTCTTTCCATCGCCCAGCGAATGCTTTCATACAAGGCCAGGGTGACAAGCGGCAAGGCGGGCAGCCAATATCGCAATTGATGCGGAAACATAAACCAATAAACCGTAAAGCTCAATGCCCATAAAGTCCACCAGCGAATCGAGCGATTCCCCCATGCAAAAAGCCACGAGAGAGGCCAGACAACGATCAGCGGGAACAGCGTCAGATTTGACTCTGCATAAAACCGACCGGGGTATCTCAACCAATCAAGCGGCAGCAACAAGAAATTTTTAATCGTTCTTGGCTCGGCGGCGTTCTTCAGCCAGCTATTGGTGTTTTCAACCATCGCCGGAGCGCCCCAGATGCCCCGGCTCCACTGCGGAAACGTCGGCCAGATGGGATTACCCGTGTGATAAAAAATATGTGCATACCAGGGAATCAAACATAATGCGGCAAGCGCCCATCCTTGAGCGAGGCTTTTGTAAGTGAATGGCGGTTGACCTGTGCGGCTCGGCTCAAGTTCATCTTTTGCGGCTGGCGTAGCGTCAGGCTGGCTGTCGATGGGCCGGCGCATGAGCACCCCCAAGCCAAGCACGCTGCCCACGATCACAAAAAACAATCCGGGCAACTTGACGCCTGCGGCCATGCCCAGAAGCGTCATCCCCAGTAACCACCAACCGGCCTGCCCTGACTCCCAAAAACGGCGCAAGGCGTAGACGCCCAGAAAGGTGAAACAGACCAGGGCGATGTCGACATAAGCGGACTCACCAAGCCACAGAACCAGCGGATTGGCGAGCCAGAAAGCGGCCAGGGCGAGGCCGAATAAACGCCTTCCCTGACGCCTGCCCCAGGCGTAGAGGCCGACTGCCGTGAGCATCAGGAAAGTATGCTCGATCATCTGCGCCAGAACGCCATCCTTTAGCGCCAGCCCCCACGCAAAAAGCATGTGATTCAAAGCCGGCATCACCGGATGCGGAATGCCCATCAGGGCGACGATGCGATGCTGGGCAAGAAACTCGCGCGCCAGGGGCAAATGGTGCGAGGTCGCATCCCAATGAAAGGGCGGGTACTGTGTGGTTACCAGCAAAAGAATCCAATAACCAAATAGAAGCCCGATGAGTGAAACGAGAGCAACGCCGCGCAGCGAGTAAACCTCTCGCCATCGTTGCCAGTTGAGGCGCGAGACATTTCGCCGCAAACCGGCTAGTTGAGCGAGAGCATATAGAGCGCCGGCGACGGTCAATCCCAGCATGACTCCTTCGTAGAGCAAGCCAACCAGACCGAGCGCGAACAGCAGCAGCGCCCATGTCCCCAGACCGAGTACCAGTGTGAAAGCCATTCGTTCAGCAAGCGAATCGAATGGCAAACGGCGAAGCAGCATGCGCCCGACACCATATGCGGCTAAGAGGATAAGAGACCATGCGCCCAGATGCGTAACGGCCCAGGAGATGTATTCATTCATATTGAGGTGTTAAAAACAGAGCACGACAATCCTTGCCTACGGAGTGTGATTGTAGAGGCTGGCGACGGCTTGTTCAAGATGCAAATCGGTTCAAGAAATGACCGGCTAATTTGGTTGTCCTTCTACTCGGTTGGTGATATAGTGCGTCCGGTTTTTCTTTCAACGATTGGTAAACCTCAGGGAAGAAAACCGAACTACTAACCATACAAGCGGGTTCCGAAACAAACACCCCACCGCTTTGGCAACGGTCGGGAGTTTAGAACACTCAACCGGAGCGCTTATTCAATCTATTTAAGCGATTCGGAATTATTCAATCTAGCGCAACTGAGCTATTCTTGCACAAGCGCCAGCGGCCCAGGCAATTCCTTTTGCAGATTGAAGAGTTGAGTGTTTCCAGTGCCCTGACAGGAGTATGTAGCCGCTTCTTAAGTCAGCCCCCTCGTTTTTCCAATCATGGCGATGAGGCTTGCCAGAAGAAGAAACTGCCAACAGTTCCTTACAGTGTTTTAACTCACAATAAATTGGAGGATTTGTTCAATGAAAGCAGACAACGCAAAGAAATCAACTTCGTCGCCAAGCCGAGATCGCTTTAGACTTAAAATTGCTCGCCTGATTCTGATGCTCACCCTGGCCGTCGCGCTTGGCGCAGGGCTCAGCCTCTGGCCCGGCCTGCATGCCAGCGGCAGCACCGACAAACCGCAAGCCGACGCCATCAGTCAAACCGCGCTGAATCAAATTCAAGCCTTGCTGGCCGCCAAGCTGGCGCGCACACCCGTGCAGCAGAAGATCGACTCCAATCTCCTGGCCTTTATCCAGATCAGCAAAGGCGAGCCGGTCGCGGAAGGGCTGCCGACTGTCGAAACCGGCCTCAACGTCGAGGCGGATGGCCGCATTCAGGTTGATATCGACGCCAACGTCAGCGAAGCGTTGCTCCGCTTCATTGAGGACGGGGGTGGAGAAGTCATCAACAGCTTCCCGCAATACCGCGCCATTCGCGCGCGCATTTTCCCGAACCAAGTCGAAGCTATAGCCGGCCAACCGAAGGTTCGTTTCATCAAGCCCGCCGTGAGAGCAGAAACCCAGCGCGCCGATGGCCCCAGACCTTATCAGCCAGCTTCCTTCAGGTCTTTGACGCAGCGCGCGGCGGCAATTCGCCCGAAGCTATTGCCTGCCCTCCTCAATCTAGCGGCGCAGCAGCCCAACATTGGCGTCGCCACCTCTGCCGGCGATACCGCCCACCGCGCCGCCGCCGCTCGCACGACCTTCGCCATCAACGGCTCTGGCGTCAAGATCGGCGTCATGTCCGACAGCTTTAATAATTTGGGCACTGCGCCGGCTGACGTGTTAAGCGGCGACCTGCCCGGCCCAGGCAATCCCAATGGCTTCACGACGCCGGTGACCATCATCAACGGCGACCTCGCCAGCGGCGGCTCCGATGAAGGCCGCGCCATGGTACAGATCGTTCACG
>JBBWZK010000382.1:0-10873 GCA_039648975.1 Blastocatellia bacterium | reverse complement strand
TCGGCCATTACGTTGACGACGTCAAGCTTGCGGATACGCTCACGGTCATGTTCCTGCGCTCGATGTATGCGCATGCGCGAATCACCAGCATTGACACGAGCGAAGCGGCGCACGCGCCCGGCGTGGTGGCGGTCTACACAGGCAAAGATGTCGCCGAGAAGGTCGGCCCGGTGCCCTGCGCCAGCGCCGGCGCGATTCCCGGCCTGCGTATTCCTGATTACAGAGTGCTGGCGACCGACCACGTCGTCTTCGTCGGTCATCCCATCGCCGCCGTCGTCGCCACGGATCGCTATGCGGCGCTCGACGCCTTTGACCTGATCATGGTCGATTATGAAGAGTTGCCCGCCGCCGTCGATCTGGAAGAAGCGGCAGCGGGTGGCCCGGCGATCTATGAAGATTACGGCGACAACATTGCCTACAAGCTCACGGCGGGCGAAGGCGACATTGAGGCGGCGCTGGCCGGGTCAGACAAAGTGATCTCGCAGCGTATCGTGCATCAGCGGCTTGCGCCCATCGCGATGGAGCCGCGCGGCGTGCTGGCGCGTTACTTTCCCGGCGAGCAGGAATTGACTTTGTGGTCTTCGACACAAATCCCGCACCTGATGCGCACGCAGGTCGCCTTGATGATTGGCATCCCGGAAAACAAGCTGCGCGTGATCACCCCGGAGGTCGGCGGCGGCTTCGGCTCGAAGCTCAACGTCTATGCCGAAGAGGCGATGCTTGGCTGGATTGCCATACAACTCGGCAAGCCTGTGAAGTGGATCGAGACGCGCCGCGAAAACATGCAGGCGACGATTCACGGGCGCGGCCAGGTTGGCACGCTCGACGTCGGCTGCACAAACGACGGCACGATCACCGGCCTGCGCTGGAACGTGCTGGCAGACATGGGCGCGTACATGCAACTGCTGACGCCGGCAATTCCGACGCTCACCGGGCTGATGCTGTCGGGCTGCTACAAGATCCCCGCCATTCAGATCAACATCACAGGCGTCTTCACCAACAAAGTCGCCACCGACGCTTATCGCGGCGCGGGCCGGCCTGAAGCCACGTATGTCGTCGAGCGCGCGCTTGATCTGGTCGCCGCCGAGCTTGGCGTCGACACGGTCGAATTGCGGCGCAAGAACTTTCCGAAGCCTGATGAATTTCCTTTCAAGACGGCAACCGGCTTATTCTACGACAGCGGCAATTACGAAGCCGCTCTCGACAAGGCGCTTGGCATGGCAAATTACAAAGCCTTGCGCGAAGAGCAGCGCAAGGGGCGCGAGCAAGGCCGGCTGATCGGCATCGGCGTGTCGACTTACGTGGAGATTTGCGCGCTCGGCCCGTCGCAGGCGATGCCCGCCGGCGGCTGGGAGAGCGCCACCGTAAGAATCGAGCCGACTTGCAAGGTCACGGTGATGACCGGCGCATCGCCGCACGGACAGGGACAGGAGACTTCGTTCGCGCAGATCGTTGCCGATCAACTCGGCGTCGATCTCAACGACATCACAGTGATACATGGCGACACAGCGATTGTGCAGTACGGCATCGGCACGTTTGGCAGCCGCGCGACGGCGGTCGGCGGCACGGCAGTTTATATGGCTGTCGAGAAGCTGATCGAGAAGGCTCGGCAGATCGCCGCGCACATGATGGGCGTGGACGCCGCGAGCGTCGCTTTCAATGAAGGCAAGTTTTCGAAAGTGGCCGCCAGAGCCGCTTCCGCTGTAGCGACCGAAGTGCCTGAGCCGATGCTTCCTGCCGGGCAAGCTCCCGCAGGGGCTTTGCCGGAACCCGAAGGCGACGGCAAGCAAGTGACGATTCAGGATGTGGCGCTGGCGGCTCACCTGGCGCGCGAAATCCCGCCGGGCCTAGAGCCGGGGCTGTCGGCGACGCACTTCTTCGAGCCGACAAATTTCACTTTCCCGTTCGGCACGCACATCGCGGTCGTCGAAGTGAATCGCGACACCGGCGACATCAAGTTTTTGCGCTACATCGCCGTAGACGATTGCGGCAAGGTGATCAACCCGATGCTGGTTGACGGGCAGGTGCATGGCGGCATCGTACAAGCCCTCGGCCAGGCTTTGTATGAAGAAGTGGTTTACGATGAGCAGGGCCAACTGATCACCGGCACGCTGATGGATTACGCCGTGCCGAAGGCGGCGATGATTCCGTGGATGGAGTTGGATCGCACGGAGACGCCTTCGCCGGTCAACCCGATGGGCGTCAAAGGCGTCGGCGAAGCCGGGACGATTGGCGCAACCCCGGCAATCGTCAATGCCGTCGTCGACGCGCTCGCGCCCTTCGGCGTACGTCATATGGACATGCCGCTCAAGCCAGAAAAAATCTGGCAGATTCTGAATCAGCAAAACTGATTTCAAGGAGACGCTATGGTTCCAGCACAATTCGATTACCTGACGCCGGCGACGCTCGATGAAGCGCTCGCGCTGCTGGCCCAACACGCCGACGATGCCAAGATACTGGCGGGCGGTCACAGTCTCATCCCGGCGATGAAGCTCCGACTGGCCATGCCAGCCGTCTTGATCGACATCGGGCGTATACGTGATCTCGCTTACATTCGCGAAGAAGGCGGACAAATTCGCATCGGTGCGATGACGACGCACTTTCAGATCGAAGCCAGCGACCTGCTGCGCCAGATCTGTCCCATCCTGCCCGAAGCCGCCGCGCAGATCGGCGACGCGCAGGTGCGCAATCGCGGCACGATTGGCGGCAGCCTCGCGCATGCCGATCCGGCGGCGGATTGGCCTGCGGTGATGATTGCGCTCAAGGCGGAAATCGTTGTCGTCGGCAGCCAGGGTGAGCGCGTGATTGCGGCGGATGACTTCTTCGTCGACATGCTGACGACGGCTTTGGAAGCCGGTGAAATCCTCCGTGAGATTCGCGTTCCCGCGCCTGCCGGCAGATACGGCCAGGCGTATGTGAAAGCGGCGCAGCCGGCCTCGGGGTTTGCCGTCGTCGGTGTCGCCGTGCATCTCGTGCTCGACGCCGGCGGGGCGTGCGAAGCGGCCAGCATAGGTATCACCGGCGTCGCCTCAAAAGCTTACCGCGCCACCGGCGTCGAAACGGCGCTCGCAGGGGCCTCGCTCGACGAGCAAAACATCGCCGCGGCGGCGGCGACCGCTGCTGATGGCGTGACCATCAATGGGGACATTTACGCTTCAGAAACCTATCGCACACATCTCGCACAGGTCTACACGCGCCGCGCCATCCAGTCAGCGGCGGCACGTGCCAAATAGTGACAAGTGACAAGTGACAAGAACCATTTGATGCGATCTGTCACTTGTCACTTGTCACTTGTCACTTGTCACTCCTATGAAGATTGAAGGCACACAGGAAATGCATGCGCGCCGCGAGCGCGTCTTTCAGGCGCTGGTTGACCCGGCGGTCTTGCAGCGCTGCATACCGGGTTGCGAGCGTTTAGAGCAAATCGGGGAGCATCATTATTCGACAACCCTGCGCGCCGGTGTGGGCTCGATCAAAGGCGTGTTTACCGGCAACGTGCGGCTCGAAGAGGTGCAGCCGCCGACGCATTTTCGCATGGTGGTTGATGGCAAAGGCCAGCCCGGTTTCCTGAAAGGCGCGGGCACGCTCGATCTCGAAGAGTCTGACGGCGTGACGTTGATCAAATACAGCGGCGATGTACAGGTCGGCGGCACGATTGCCGGCGTCGGCCAGCGCATGATTCAAGGCGCGGCGCGCATGATGCTCGCGCAATTCTTCACCGCCATCGAAGCCGAAGCGCAAACCGAAGCCCACGAAGAACCGCCACGACATGGCTCTTTTCGAACAGCCCTGAGATGGTTCTCAGGGTGGCTGCGGCGATTGTTCCGGCGATGAGTGAAATCGACAACGCCTTCCGCATCTCGATAACAAAACAATGATTATCACTACCGATTACGTTGATATTCCGGTTGACGGCCAGATGATGCGGATGCTGGTTGCTGCACCGCGTGCCGCAGGCCCCCATCCGGGCATTCTGCTTTATTCGGATATTTTTCAACTCACCGGGCCGATGATTCGCGCGACCATGCGGCTGGCGGGTTACGGCTTCGTCGTCGCTGCGCCGGAAATCTATCACCGCATAGAGCCGCTGGGAAGCGCGATTGCCTTTGACGATGCGGGCCGCGAGCATGGGCTTGCCGACGCCGCCAATACGGCGATTGCCGAATTCGACGCCGATGGTCGCGCCGTGCTTGATTGGTTGGGCCAGCACCGTCAGGTTGCGGCAGGAAAATTGGGCGCTGGCGGATTCTGCATCGGCGGGCATCTGGCGTTTCGCGCTGCCCTGCAAGCGGATGTGCGCGCGACGGTCTGCTTTTATCCCACAGGTGTTCATAACGGCAAACTCGGCAAAGAGGCGGACGCCGGTTCGCTCGAACGCGCCGCCGAGATTCGCGGCGAGATGCTGATTGTTTTCGGCTCGCTCGACCCGCACGTACCGGCAGAAGGGCGAATGAAGATTGAAGAATCACTCAGAGAGGCGTGGACAAAATTCGAGGTGCGCCTCTATCCGGCAGAGCACGCCTTCATGCGCGATGAAGGGCCACGCTACGATGCAGAAGCCACCGATCAGGCGTGGGCCGACGCCATTCATTTTTATCGCCGCGTCTTTCAATAAGGGGCGCTGACCATTGCCACAACATGGCTTGGCGGACTTCAGTGGTTTGCCAAAAATCCCGCCGCGCGAAACGGACTGAAAAACCCTGAAACCTTTTGTCTCTGGTCGTCACTCACACGGCAGCAAAGGCGGAATTGTGCCTGTAGGTTCACAGATTCTGGAACTCAATGGTTCAATCGTGCGAGTAATGGGTTGGCACCAGACCACGACGAAGGAGGGACGATTCTCTATGAAACGCACTTTAATGCTCTCTTTAGGCGCGCTGCTCGTCATCAATTCAGTTGCGCTGGCCGGGCCGTGTGATCAGGATAAAAACGAGCGCCCGCGCCGCATCACGATGTCAAGCAGCGGCTATCTCGGCGTTGAGATCGAAGAAGTCACCCGTGATGTCGTCGGGCGGCTGCGGCTGCGCGACGAGCGCGGCGCGTTGATCACAGATGTGACCAGCGACACGGCGGCAGCCAAAGCCGGTTTGCAGAAAGACGACGTTATCACCAGATGGAACGGCGAGCCCATCGAGAGCGCTCGCGAACTCGGTCGCCACCTGCGCGAAACGCCCGCAGGCCGCAGCGTCAAACTTGGCGTGCTGCGCAATGGCAGCGAGATGGAGGTTGCTGTAACGCTCGGCAATCGCGGCGACTATCTCAGCCGCATAGGCGTCACACCCATCACGCCGCGCGCCGCGATTGCGGCAATGCCAGCGATGCCGGCCATGCCGGCGATGCCGACTCGCGTTCGCCTGCGTGACAGCTATCAACTGCGCGACGGCTTTCAACTCGGCATCTCTTTACAGAGCATGTCGCTACAGCTTGCCGAGTATTTTGGGTTACAGAATCGCAATGGCGCGCTCGTCACCTTCGTACACCCGGATTCGGCGGCGGCCAAAGCCGGCATCAAAGCCGGCGATGTGATCTTGTCCATCGGCGGCGAAACGGTTGACAGTCCGCGGCGGGTGGTCGAAGCGCTGCGCGGCAAAGGCGAAGGCGCGGTCGAAGTGAAAGTGATGCGCGACCGGCAGGAGCGCGCCGTCACCGTGCAGCTCGAAAAGGGCAAGACCTCGCTGGTCTGGTCGGCGGACGACGATATGGATATCGTCATGTCTGAGGCGCTGGTCGAGCCGTTTGAGATCGGCCCGATCAACATTCAACCCTTGCACCTTGCGCCGATGGCCTTGCCGCAAATTCACATCGCGCCAATGCCGCCGGTTGCTGTGCCGGAGATTCACATCGCGCCGATGCCACCGATGGCCGTCCCACAAATTCGCCTTGCGCCGATGGCCGTGCCGCGAATCCATATGACGCCCATGGCTTTGCCGCACATGGTCATTCCAAAGATCAACCTCCCGAAGATCGTCATCCCTCCCATGCGTATCGTGATGCCGGACATGGTTTTCCGCATGCAGGTTTGAGCCTGCCGAGCGCGCAGCTTTATCCTGCCGATCACACAACAGGAAGCAGCGGGCGGCCCGTGTTGGTCGCCCGTTTTGCTTTTTGCCTTGCTTGATTACAGCAATCCAAGTTGACTGCCAATGATCTCGACCTATACGATGTAACCACTTTGTGACGACCGCGTGGAAGCTTGTTACGAACCGGTAACGAAACGCTGAAAAGAGATTCAAGCAGGCGAGAAAAATTATGGGTTTGATACCGCGAGAAGAAAAATACTTCAGTATGCTCAGTCAGCTTGCCTCGCAGGTGAAGCAGGGCGGCGAAATCTTTGCGAAGATCTTTCAGGACTATCAGCATCTCGCTCGGTATGCCGAAGAGATCAAGGCCGTCGAAGTCTCTTGCGACGAACTCGGCGCAAAGATCACCCAGAAGCTCAATACGAGCTTCATCACGCCGATTGACCGCGAAGACATTTTCCTGCTGGTCACCGAACTGGACGACGTGATTGATATGATCACCGACCTGGCGCGGCGGCTCGACATTTACAGCGTCAGCAGTCCGCGCCCTGAGTCGGTCGAGATCGCCCGCCTGCTTTGCAGCGCCACCGGCGAGCTTGCCGATGTCTTCGCGCTGCTCAAAGAGCAGCAGGGCGTTGGCGAGCATCTGCGCAACATCAATCAACTCGAAAAGCGCGGCGACGCGCTTTACCGCGAAGCCATTCGCCGACTCTTCAAAGAAGAGAAAGATCCCATCGAAGTGATCAAATGGATGTCGATCTTCGAGGAACTGGAAAACTCGATTGACCGCTGCAAAGACGTCGCCGAAGCGCTTGAGGCCGTCGTGGTCAAAAACAAGTGATGCGTGATACGTGATGCGTGATGCGTGACCAGAAAACTTGCGAGTGACAAGCCCTCGTTGATTACGCATCACGTTCCGGGAGGTTGCCGCGAATGACAACGCTGGTCGCGTTGGTTCTTTTCATTATCTTCGTCGCCTTGGTTTTCGATTTTGCCAATGGCTGGCACGACGCCGCGAACTCGATTGCCACGGTCGTCTCAACCCGCGTGCTGTCGCCCGGCATCGCGGTTATATGGGCCGCCGTCTTTAACTTCATCGCCTTTGCCGTCTTCGGCACGCGCGTGGCGAAGACCATAGGCGGCGATCTGATCAATATCAAGTTGATCGATGAGCAATGGCAGTTATGGGTGCTGCTGTGCGGGCTCATCGGCGCTATCGTCTGGGACGTCGTCACCTGGTATTACGGCCTGCCATCTAGTTCGTCGCACGCGCTGGTCGGCGGCTATGCGGGCGCGGCGATAGCGGCTTATCAAGGCTTCTCCGGTCTGCTCAAACCCGAAGGCTGGATCAAGACCCTGGCATTCATCTTCGTCTCGCCCATCGTTGGCATGATTTTGGGCTTCTCGATCATGGTGGCGCTCTTGTGGATATTCCGAAGCTTTTCGCCGGATCGTGTGGATCGCATCTTTCGCAAAGGCCAGTTGGTGTCGGCGGCGCTTTATAGTCTGGGTCACGGCGGCAACGACGCGCAGAAGACCATGGGCATCATCACGGCGGTGCTGGTGGCCGGCAATCAATTGCAATCGGGGCCGAACGGTGCGCTGCCGTCGATTCCGCTGTGGGTGGTGCTCAGTTGTCACGCGGCGATTGCCCTGGGCACGCTATCGGGCGGCTGGCGCATCGTCCATACGATGGGTTCGCGTTTGACGAAGCTCAAGCCGGTCGGCGGCTTCGCGGCTGAGACGGCGGGTGCGATGACACTGGCGATGGCGACTTATGGCGGCATCCCCGTGAGCACGACACACACGATCACCGGCGCGATTGTCGGCGTCGGCGCGACGCGGCGGCTGTCGGCGGTGCGCTGGGGCGTGGCGCGCACGGTCGTCTGGGCCTGGGTATTGACCATCCCCGCTTCGGCACTGATTGCCGCGCTCTCGTTTTTCATCGTCCGGCTTTTACATAAACTCTGAGCCTGCTTGTCGCACTCACAACCAATTGCGGTGTAGTATGACTTCGGATATTGACTGGCTGCGGGCGCTGCAATAGCACCCTGCGATCTGGCCGCTCTATACTGCTTGATCTCTCTGATGGCGCGAGGCGGTTATGGATTCGGATAAAGATCATCAGCTTGATGATGCGGACCATATCATCGATGAAGCCCTGGCCATTGCCGGCAAGCATGCCTACCTGTATGTTGGAATTATTCTGACTATGGCTAGAAACCTGATTAGAATGGGAAAGCTGGAGACGGCAAAGAAAAGCTTACATGAGGCATTTGTCATTGCCTGCGAAACTGACCGGGACCGGTTAATTTATTTCACGCAAATGTTCGCAGAAGCCGGCGATCTCGATGCGGCAAAAAAGGCCGCCGATGTAGTATTCGCCGCGGCGCGCGAAGAGCCGGAGTCAGGCAGACGGACGATTGATTGGGCAGGCGTAGTCGAGGTGATGCTGGTGGTTGGAAAGATAAATGAAGCACTCGCCGCCGTCCGTATGATCGAGGATACATTCAGTCAGCCGTATACCTATGTCGCAATCATTGAAGCCGTCAAGCCATTCGAAGACCAGGCTGCCGTCAAAGCGGTTATTGATGAAGGGCTCGCCGCCCTCCGCAAGATGACTCCCCTGGCGGCTCAGGGTTATCACACCATGAGATTCGCTGTTGCGCTGGCTCGCCTTGGGAAAACCGAGGAAGCCAAAACGGTCTTCGATGAAGCTTCTTTTATAACCCGCAAGATCGAGGATGCCACTGCACGAGCATGGGGATTGCTCAGAATCATTGAAGCGCTGGGTAAAGATGAGCGGCTTGATGAAGCCATCCCACTTCTCGATGAACTATCCGGCCTTGTCGGCGAGGCCGAGTATTCCAGAAATTTGCCGGAACGCATTATTGATCTGGCCCAGGCACAGGCCAGGTTTGGGAGAATGGCCCAGGCAGAGCGAGTCTTGACGGAAGGCGTGGCTGTCCTGCGCAAGCTTACTGACCCGGAGGCCCAGGCAAATGGTCTGATTAGCCTGGCCGGGGCGATGTCCCGGTTTGGACTGGAAGCCGAAACAATCAAGGCTTTGGATGAGGCGCTCGCCGCTGTGCAGAGAATGGATAGCTCGCACGGTATGGAGATTATTATTACATTCACTATCTTAATGGCAAGAATTCGCTTGCTCACCAATGTCGGAAAGATAGAACAGGCACTCGCCATGGCGCACGCTTGCGAAAAGCCGCAGGATAAAATTGGCGCCTTTAAGATGATTGCTACAGCCATGTCTAATGCCGGGAGGATAGAAGAGGCAAAAAGTCTGATCGAGGAGACCCTGGCCCTGACACGCAAGACGGAGTATCCAAGTTATGCGTACTTTTGCCCGACAGTAGATGATCAATTCTGGACTCTCATTTCCCTCGCCAGGATGCTGGTCGAGATTGGGAAGATCGAAGAGGCCGGAATGGTGGCGCTTGAAGCCCAAGCTCTTTCACCAAAGGGATACAGCGCAGAGGATGAAGTTCGGGGGCTTATTGCCGTCGCTGAAATACTGAACGGAACCATTTCAAGCGCTTATTGCCGTCGCTGAATTACTGAATCAGCGCGCCGAGCCACAAGCGACGTGACGCTTTGAGATGCGGTCACGCTCAATCTGGCGAGCGTCCGCGCATAACGAGCTTCAGGCTATTAGGACTTTAGAGCCTGCATTGCGCCTGTCGGTTACGACAGAAACCATACGATAGCGCTTCTGTGAACATCAGATGTAATTTGCAAAAAGGTAGATGGGATTAATGTCAATGAAAGCGATTCGTGTGCATCAGTGGTGCGAGCCGCAAGGGTTGGTGATGGAAGAGGTCGAGCGCCCCGAACCCGGCGCGGGCGAAGTATTGATTCGCATCCACGCCGCCGCCTTGAATTTTCCTGATGTCCTGCTGATCGCCGGTAAGTATCAGGTCAAACCGCCGCTGCCGTTCTCGCCGGGCATGGAAGTCGCCGGCACCGTCGAAAAAATCGGCGACGGAGTGACGACATGGCAAACCGGCGAGCGAGTTCTCGCACAACTTGGGCTGGGCGGCTTTGCCGAGTATACGGTCGCGCCGGTCGCCAACATTCAACCGTTGCCGGATCGGATGAGCTACGAAGAGGGCGCGAGTTTCGGCCTCGTTTACCAGACCTCTTATTTCGGCCTCGCGGAGCGCGGCCAGTTGCGCGAAGGCGAGACGGTGCTGGTGCATTCAGCCGGCGGCGGCGTCGGCCTTGCTGCCGTGCAGATCGCGCGCGCGCTCGGCGCAGGCAAGATCATCGGCACCGCCGGCTCGGATGATAAGCTGGCGGTGATTCGTGAGAGCGGCGCGGATGTCGTCATCAATTATCAAACAGAGGATTTCGTCGAGGTCGTCAAACGCGAAACCGCAGGGCGCGGCGCAGACGTGATCTATGACCCGGTGGGCGGCGAGACCGGCGAGCGCAGCACCAAATGCATCGCCTTCGAGGGCCGCTTGATCATCATCGGTTTTACGAGCGGCAAGTTTCCCAGTTTTGCCGGCAATCACATTCTGATCAAAAACTACAGCGTCATCGGTTTGCACTGGGGAGCTTATCGCCAGCATAACCCGGCGAAGATCGCGCCGGCATGGAAAGCCTTGTTCGAGTTATATGAAGCCGGCAAGCTTAAGCCCGTGATCGGCGGACGGTTCCCTATGGCCGAGGTCGCTGACGCCATGAATCTCTTAACCTCTCGCAAGGCCGTCGGCAAAATCGTTTTGCACTGGTGAACAGAAGTGATGCGTGAAACGTGGTGCGTGGTGCGTGGTGCGTGAGAATACGGTTGCCGATAAACTGACCGGCTGCGAATTTATCACGCACCACGCACC
>JBBWZK010000371.1:0-5175 GCA_039648975.1 Blastocatellia bacterium | reverse complement strand
TTTGCCGCGCTCGTGCGCGAGAATTACGAAGCGCAGGGCCGGCGGTTGTATGCCGTCGTCAACTACGAAGGCACAGAGATCGCGCCCGACATCGTTGATTATTATGGCGAGCGCATCAAAGAACTGGCCGACCGCTATGCGCTGTCTACGGTGCGCTATTCGTCAAGTGGTTTTACGCGCTCGGTGTTGCGCTATCTGGGCGCGGCAAAAGATGTCGAATCGAATACCTATGCGACGCGCGATGAAGCGATTCGCGCGATTCAAGAGATCGAAAGCCGCACGCTCAGTGAAAGCCGCATCTCTGTATGGGCGCTGGTTGATCCGCGCCGCAGCGTGCTCGGCAAATCCATGCTCGTCTGGCTGGCGAGCCTGCTGATTGCCCTGTCGGTCTGGTGGCTCGCGCCGCTCTTTGCTCTCGGCGCTGACACCTTGGCAATGGTTCGCGCTTCATCGATCATCGCGGCCTTTGCCTTACTATCAGCGGGTGCGGCGAGCAGCGCGCTGCTGTTTACTTCGATCATCAAACCGTTGCGGCAGATGGAACAGGTCGCCCGGCGGCTCGCCGTCGGTCGCGTCTTCGAGCCGCTAGCCGAGAGGTCGAATACGGAAGTCGGTAGACTGGCCGGCGCGCTCAACGAAGCCGCTCGCCAGTTGCGCCGCGACATTGAACGGCTCAGTGGCCTGTATCACATTTCGCTGATGATGGGCACGGGCACCGAAGTGAGCCGCATCGGCGAACTGTTAACCCGCAAGATTGCCCGCCTGCTTGACGCCGAGATGTGCGTCATTCTGCTGCACGACGAACGCGAGCGCGCCATCGTCGCGCAACTGCCCGCCTATGGCGTCGCCGACGAACATATTCGCCTCCTGCGTTCGAGCGTTGACGAAAAAAGCATTGCCGCGCAGGTGCTCAAATCGGCTGAAGCCTATCTGACGAACGACGCGGCGAGTGATGCGCTGATCAGCCAGGCGGCGGCGGCGCTGCTCGGCATAAAGAATATGCTGGCCGTGCCGCTGCAAGCCGGCGAACAGACCATCGGCACGCTCGAAGTGATGAACAAACCGGGCGGCTTTGTCGAAGAAGACAAACGGCTGGTGACGATCTTCGCATCGCAGGCGGCGCATCTGCTGGCCAACGCGCAACTGTTCGAGCAGGTGCGCCAGTCGGAAGAACGCTACCGGCAGATTTTCGAGAGCGCGCTTGACGGGCTCTATCGCAGCGCCACCGATGGCCGCTTGCTCACGGTCAATCCGGCGATGGCCGCCATGCTCGGTTACGACCGCGCCGAGGCGCTAACCGACAAAAATCTTTTTGACGATCTGTTCGTCGATCAAACCTCTGCGGCGCGGCTGACTGAAGCGTTGCACCAATGCGGGCAGGCACTCGATGTCGAATGTGACCTCAAGCGCGCCTCTGGCGAAAGGATGCCGGCCCGCCTGAGCATCCGCGTCGTCACCGACAAGGCCGACCACGAAGCCTATCATCTCGGAATTGTAAAGGACATTACAGAACAGAAACGGCTCGCCGAGCAATTGATTTTATCCGAACGCCTGGCGGTCATGGGCGAACTCGTCGCCGGCGTCGCGCACGAAGTCCGCAATCCCCTGTTCGGCATCACGACGACCTTGAGCGCGCTGGCCAGGCGTCTGGAAGACCGCGACACCATCAGGCCGTTTCTCGACGTTGTCATGAGCGAAGTCGATCACCTGAACCGTTTGATGGAGCAGTTGCTCGAACACAGTCGCCCGGTCAAACTCGACAGCGATGTGACAGACATCGGCGCGTTGATTGAGGAGGTGCTCGGCGAGTTTCAGATTCAGGCGAAAGAAAAACAGGTGGCCGTGGCATTCACGGCACGAGCGCGCGCGCCGGGCCTGCGCATAGATCGGCGCAAGATGCACGGCGTCTTTGCCAACCTGCTCGATAACGCGCTGCAACACACCGCGCCGGGCGGCCAGATCGGTGTCGTGATAGAATCAGCCAACGGCGACCACCGCGACGCCGCAACCGTGCATATCGAATTCAGCGACACCGGCACAGGCATCGCGGCGGATAATTTGAGCCGCATCTTCGAGCCGTTCTTCACGACGCGCACCAGTGGCACAGGACTGGGACTGGCGATTGTCCGCAAGACGATTCACGATCACGGCGGCACGATCACGGCGCGCTCAGAGATTGGCAAGGGAACGGCGTTTGTGATTGACTTGCCAATCATGTGAGATGCAAGAGTGAAGATTTGAAATCTCAGCTTGATTGATTCGCAAACCATGCGCAAAGCTGCGAGCAAAGACAAAATTCTCATCATTGACGATCAACCGTCGGTGCGCTTCGGCTTGCGCAGTTTGCTTGAAGGCGAAGGCTATCGCGTCTTTGAAGCGGCTACCGGAGAGCAGGCGCTAATGGTGCTGACGGAAAATGCGCCACAGTTGATCTTACTCGACCTGCGCTTGCCCGATGTTGACGGGCTTGAGTTGTTGCCGCGCATCAAGGCGGTTGACGACGACGCCCTAGTGATCATCCTCACGGCGCACGGCACGATTGAAACCGCCATCTCCGCGCTCAAAGACGGCGCAGAGAACTTTTTGACCAAACCTTTCGACGGCGATTCGCTGCTGATTCTCATCGCCAAAATCCTGGAGCAGAGCCGCGCACGCCGCGAGCGCTGGTTGATCGGGCTGGCCGCAGAGCGCGTTGCCGCTGAATACTTCGTTGGCCAAAGCCACGCCATCACACGCCTGCATCACACTCTCGAACGGCTGGCCGCGTCGGACACCACCGTGCTTCTGCAAGGCGAAACCGGCACCGGCAAAGGCATGGTCGCGCACCTGATTCATCGCTTGAGCGGCAGGCAGGAGAAGCCTTTCGTGACGATCAACTGCGCCGGCCTCAGCCGCGAGCTTTTGGAATCAGAACTCTTCGGCTACGAGCGCGGCGCGTTTACCGGCGCGCAGACGAGCAAGCCCGGACTGATGGAACTGGCGCACGAAGGCAGCTTCTTTTTCGATGAGATCACCGAGATGGAGCCGTCGATTCAAGCCAAGGTGCTCAACGTGATGGAGCAGAAACGCTTTCGTCGGGTCGGCGGCGTGCAGGAAAAAGAGGTGGATGTGCGCATCATCGCCGCCACCAATCGCAGCCTGCAAGGCGAAGTCAAGCGCGGACGATTTCGCGAAGATTTGTACTACCGGCTCAGTGTGATGCCAATCACGCTGCCGCCGCTGCGTGAACGGCGCGAAGACATCCTGCCGCTGGCGGCGCATTTCGTCGCGCAGTTCAATCATAAGCTCAACCGCCGCGTTCAGGGCCTGACGCCCAAGGCCGAAACCTTGCTGATGAGCTACAACTGGCCGGGCAACATACGCGAATTGCGTAACGTCATCGAGCGCGCCATCATCCTGTGTACGAGCGACCGCATACATGCGAGCGACCTGCCGTTGAGCGGACAGGAGACTGACGAGAGCACGAGCGAGAACGGCGAGCAGTTCTTGTCGCTCGACGAGCTTGAACGCCTGCACATCCAGCAGGTCTTCGCAGCGACCGGCAGAAATCTGAGCCGCACGGCGGAAATTCTCGGCGTCACGCGCACGACGCTTTACAACAAGATTCGCAAGTACAACCTTGATTCAGCTTGAGAGGTGTCTGACAGGTCCCGTTAGGGACGAAATGTTTATAGTCACTGTTGCCGACAAACCGCCAAGCTCCGTTAGGAGCGTAATGTCGACATTGCGCCCCGACGGGGCTTACTCTTCAGACACACTTTGAAGGCGATGACAGGATCAAGCTCGTTGCACATCGTCACAGATAAGCCGTCAGCGCATTGCCCAATAAATGAACAGCGGCGTGCAACGGCGTTTAATAATTAAACACACAGATCGCGCCGGTCATCGCAAACCGGCGATCAGCAGCTTCATCCTTACGCTGCAAAAATCCGCCAAATAACAGGGGATTTGCGCCTGTTTAAGACGAACGGGCGTGGCGCACAGAATCCGTGCGAATGCTGGAACAGCGATTGCCCCTGGACTGACGCCACAGGTTTGCCGGTTCGCTGCACGACGCACTCTGTTTCCAGACTCTGGCCTGTCACGTCCGCGTGCCGCGACCATTTCACCACCGTAGGAGGAAGACGCATGCTGCTCAGAAAAGGAACCGCCCGGCTTACTGCCCTGTGTCTTGTCGTCTTGATGGCCGCGCCCGCTTTGGCGCAGAGCCAGACGACGGGCCGCATCGCCGGCAACGTCAAAGACGCATCCGGCGCAGTCATCGTCGGCGCAGAGGTCACTGTAACCAATGCGACAACCGGCGAAGAGCGCAAGGTCGCCACAGACGAAGCCGGCAATTACATCGTGCCGCTGCTCGCGCCCGGCGCGTATCAAGTGGCCATCACTGCCAATGGCTTCAAGAAAGCCATCTATGACGGCGTGCGTGTCGCCATTACCGAAACCACGGCGGTCAACGCTGAACTGGTGGTCGGCGCGGTCACGGAAGAAGCGGTGACGATCACGGCGGGCGCGCAAATGGTGCAGACCGATGGCGCGCAGCTTGGCCGCGTGGTTGATTCGCGCGCCGTGTCGGAGCTGCCGCTGGCGACGCGCAACTTCACGCAAATTCTCGGCCTGTCGCCGGGCGCGGCGACTTACCTGCCGGACAACACCGCCGTCGGGCGCAACTCGCAGAACATCTCCGTCAACGGCGCGCGCGTGACCAATAATAATTTTCAGATCAACGGCGTTGACGCCAACTCCATGGGCACGAACTCCGCGCCCTCGCTATCGATCCCGGCGCCGGAAACGATTCAGGAATTTAAGGTACAGACATCGCTTTACGATGCGACGTTCGGGCGTTCGGGCGGCGGCAACATTCAAGCCGTGACCAAATCGGGCAGCAACGAATATCACGGCGCGGCTTATGAATACTTCCGCAACGCCGCGCTCAACGCCAACAATCCTTTTCTGAAAGCGGCAGGCGTCGAGCGGCCCGAACTCAGCCGCAACATCTTCGGCGGCACCATCGGCGGGCCGATTAAAAAAGACCGGCTCTTCTTCTTCGGCTCGTATCAAGGCACGCGCGAAACCAATGGCGCTTCGGTCATCAACAGCCTTTCATCGAACGTGCTGATTGCGCCGGGGCTCACCGATGATCGTTCGCAATCGACGCTGCTGAACACCTTCCACCCG
>JBBWZK010000297.1:0-27246 GCA_039648975.1 Blastocatellia bacterium | reverse complement strand
CCGCTATAGTAGTCCTGCTCAGCCGACTAGGAAAGCGGCGACCAGTCGCCGCACTCCGTAACCGTAACCCCTCTTTTAATCGCACCCACAGGAGAGGGAAAATTCTCATATTTCTTGTCCCACTTATAGAGTTGTAGTATACTCCGCGAGTCTTTACAGTGGGGAATACAGCATCTTAGATTATTTCAAGAAGCCTTTGTAGTTAGTAAATAACCAATGGCTAAGTGATCTCCATAGCTCTGGTGATCAGGGCTTGAGCTCTAGCTTGTTGGGGATTACTAAGCAGTGGCTCTTGCTGTAAGGGCATTGGGGTTGGTTATCCTGATTCTACAAGGCTGCGCATATGCCCTCAATCGCCTCCGAACCTGCAATCGGCCAGCCACATGACTTCAGATACGCTTCTAATTTAGAGCATCTCCGCGATGAGATGAAGTGGCTGGATTGTCTCATCCGCCTGAAGTTGCTAGAGCAGGATGTGCCGACTGCGCCAGCGGACAGATTCAAAGGCTTGTTGCTGTCGAAAGCAGAAGTTGAGGCGCTGGTTGCTGAGGAACCCCTGCACGCCGATGAAGAGGTTGGCAGCGCTCCAGGTTCAAAGCGGCAAGCGGTCATCAATTCCTTAGCATCTCTGGAATCCCTGATTGAGAATAAGAAGGCATTGAGTCTTGAGGCAGAGATTTATCTCGCCCTGCCGCACCTCTGTGAGGTTTTCAAGCTGACGCGATTTGAAGCCCGCTGCCTGCTGATCTGTCTCGCGCCTGAAATAGACCGCAAGTATGATAGCCTCTTCGCGTATCTGCACGACGACATCACCGCTAAAAAGCCTTCCATAGACCTCCTGTTGAATCTACTCTGCGGCACGCTCGACGAGCGACTGGCCGCGCGGCAGGCATTTGATCCGCGAGCGCCGCTGTTAAAGTATCGCCTCTTGCAGATTACCGAGAACTCCTTCGATGGCCCCGCGACTATGCTTGCGCGCTCGGCGAAGCTGGATGACCGTGTCGTCAACTTTCTGCTCGGCGTCAAACAGATTGATGCCCAACTGGATGGCATGGCTCGACTGGCTGGACCTGAAGCCAGTGCGCCGTCGCTACCGGTGGACGCAGGGGTCAGGGAACAGATAAAAGATTTCATCAGATCGCCATTCAATCGCCCGGAAGAATCATCCGGCGGGCCGGTTTTCTTCTTCTCAGGGCCTCACGGGTCGGGCAAGCGAGCGCTCGCCGAAGCGGTCTGTCGAGACCTTGGGCTGCGACTGCTGGTCGCCGATGTGAGCCGCATGCTGGACGCGCAACCGTCTTTTGATGAGATGGTATGGCGGCTGGGGCGGGAAGCCGCTTTGCAGGGTGCCGGGTTGTGCCTTGGAGAGTTTGACGCGTTACTCGCCGACGATTCGCGCCGCGCCGGTTTGAACTCGCTTCTTGAAATGATGGGCGCGTTCTCGCAAGTGATTTTCTTGCTCGGCAATCAAAACCGGAACATGCCTGCTTCTTTCAACCAAGCCAGCGTTGTTCACCTGGACTTTCCGGTGCCCGATGACCGGGAGCGCAAGCGGCTCTGGGAAAGCCATCTGCGCCGGCATGGCTTGCCCACCGATAACCTGGAGGCCAGGGCGCTGGCTTCCAGCTTTAAGCTGACTGCCGGGCAGATTCAAGCGGCGGTGAGCTTTGCCCAAAACCTCGCTCAATGGCGAGCCCCCGAAGACGCGCAAATGACGATGAAAGACCTCTACGCGGGCTGTTCGGCCCAGGCCGATCTGCGGCTGGGCGCGCTGGCGCGAAAGATTGAGCCGGTCTTTGAGTGGGATGACATCGTGCTACCACCTGATCAACTGGCGCAGCTCAGCGAAATCTGCGATCAGGCCAGCAGCCGCCACACGGTTTATGCCGACTGGGGCTTCGGCAACAAGCTCGCGCTGGGCAGAGGCGTGACCGTGCTGTTTTCAGGCCCGCCGGGCACCGGCAAGACGATGGCCGCCGAGGTGATCGCCAACGCGCTGCGGTTGAATCTCTACAAGATCGACCTGTCACAGATCGTCAGCAAGTACATCGGCGAAACGGAGAAGAATCTTCATCAGGTCTTCAACGGCGCGCAATCGAGTGGCGCTATCCTGTTTTTTGACGAGGCCGACGCGCTGTTCGGCAAGCGCAGCGAAGTCAAAGACGCGCACGACCGCTACGCCAACATTGAAGTCGCTTACCTGCTGCAAAAGATGGAGGAGTATGACGGCATCGCCATACTGGCGACGAACCTGCGGCAGAATCTGGACGCGGCATTCGCGCGGCGGATGCGGTTCATCATCGAGTTCCCATTCCCGGACGAAGAATACCGCAGGCGCATCTGGGAAGGGCTTTTCCCGATCCAGGCTCCTCTGTCACTCGATGTCGGCGATCTTGACCGCCTTTCGCGCGAGATCGGCCTGGCGGGCGGCAATCTGAGAAACATCGCGCTGGCGGCGGCGTCCTATGCCGCGGGCGAAAACGCCGCGATTCAACTGTCGCACATTCTTCGAGCGGCGCGGCGGGAGTATCAAAAACTTGGACGGGCCTAGCGCCATCGGCCCGGCGGTCTGGAAGTGCGTCAGAGATGATCGACCACCTGAGCAAAACTTTGCAGGCGCTGCTGACATTGAAGCAGACCTCGCCTGATCAGGACATCACAGCCTTTTTTGATCGTCTTAAAGCGCAGTCTCCGGCATTGGCAGATTCGTTCCGCGACCTGGCAAAAGATTTCGCTGCTCTGTCCAATGCGGTGATTAAATTCGACCGCCCCGTGGACGATTACCAGGGAGAGGCGGCGGGGACGGTCAGCCTGTTTCTATTCGACATTCGTGAGAACCTGGAACTGCGGAGCAATGAGCCGATCATCGAGCGCAGCAAAGGTGAAGCGACGTTGCGGCGTCCCCCACGACGGGTGGCCTGCTCATATCTGGTCACGGCGTGGTTCGGCGGGGCAGAAAAGGATAAAGCATTGAAGGAGCAGGCCCTGCTTAGCCAAGCTTTGCAGGTCATGTCGGCCTTCCCGACCATCCCGAACGAACTGCTGTGGGGGAGTCTCCAAGATCAGCAGCCGCCGCTGCCGATGGTGACGCTGGCGGCGGAGGGGATGAAGAACCCGGCGGAGTTCTGGACGGCTCTGGGCGGCAAGTTGCGCCCTTCTTTCACCGTTACGGTCACCATTTCGGTGCCGGTTTCGAAGCCAGAAAAGCCGGTGAAGCTGGCGACCAAACGAGAGTTGCGCGTCGGCGAGAAAGCTCCCGGCAAGCCGGAACTCTTAACCGGCACCGAACAGGTGGTGAAGGGGCAAGGCCCCTTCAGAATCTTTGGAAGAATTACAGACCCGGACGATGCGCCGGTCAGGGGCGCAATCGTCACCGGCAAGAACAACGAAGTCGAGGTCAGCGCGACCGCAGACGACGCGGGGCATTATAGCCTTGAGGGACTTTCGACGGGGACCTACACCTTGCGCGCGGAGTCGGGGTGGAAGCAGTCCAGCCTGGAGCCTGAAGGCAAGACCATAACCATTCCAGACGCGGCGGAACATAGCTGCGACCTGAAGCTAAAGCGTAGGAACGCTACTCAGTAGAAAGGAGACCAAGCCATGCCGCAGTATCTATCGCCAGGAGTCTATGTCGAAGAAGTGCCTTCGGCAATCAAGCCGATAGCGGGTGTCAGCACCAGCACGGCTGCTTTCATTGGAATCGTACCGGATTCCTTTCCCATCCCGCCGAGCCTTCCTGTGAGCGGCGAAAAGGCCATCGCTGATGGAACCGAGAGGGTGCGGCTGAAGAACTATCCGGTCTCGGAGGCCGAGGGAACCTACCAGATCCAGGTTCCTGGCTTTGTCGCCATTGACAGAAAGATGGTGAACGATCACGACAAAAAAGAGTCTTATGCCAGGGTGAGCGTGGCCCCGGCAGCGGCAGACGCAATCAGCGTGACCTACTTTTATTGGGTGACTAAGACGGTTGCGAACGCCAAGTCCAAGCTCGGCACTGACAATAAAACCCTGCCGCTTGAGTTTCAGGCCGGCGATTCAAAGCCGGCAGGCACAGACGCCGGGACGTATAGAATTTCGATAAAGAAAGAGCAGGGAGCGCCGCAAGCAACCGCTGCGAAACTTAAAAAAAGCACGGGCGATAATTACTCTGTGCAGTTCGACACCGCACCTATCCTCGAAGACAATGATTCTGTCATCGTCGAGTACCGGCTACAGGCCACGGAGCCGGTCGGAGAGGGGCAGAAAGATGGCAAAACCACTTTCGATCTCAGGAATGCGGGAGCTGTACCGGAGGGCGCTACGGTTTCGCTGAATGGGAGCCCGCACACGCTATTCATGATTTCGAGCGAAGGCTCCCAGTCCCGGATTACCATCACCAGGAACCTGCCAAGAGGAACTGAGATCACCGTCGATTACCTGGTCGGCGGCCTGATGAAAGGGCAACTTGTTCCCGGAGGCGGGCAAGGAACAACGCTGCTCAAACTCAGCGACTATCCGGTCTTGACTGACCCGAAGTCCTTTCAAGTCTGGGGCGGCAACAAGCTGGTTCAGAATGTGGAGATCATCCCGAAGAGCGGCGAAGCGCCGTCCAGTTTGAAGTTCAGCGATCCGCCGACCGGCGAGGTGAGGGCGGATTATACGATGTTCGCTACCTTCAAGCCCGCGCCGGTCGGCAAGCCGGTGCTGTGTACGAGCTTCAGCGAGTATAAGCGGAATTTCGGAGATTTCTCCCTCGACCGATCACACAGCTTCCTGACTCACGCCGTCTATGGCTTCTTCAATAATGGCGGCACTCGCTGCTACGTGATCCGCGCCAAGGATACGACGCCGACCGAGATCAACGCCGTTTTCGACGCGCTTGACCGCATCGATGATATCTCGATTGTCGTAGCGCCGGGCGTCGTCGATGACGGCGCGCGTGAAGCGATTGTCGCGCGCTGCGCGAATAAGGGCGACCGCTTTGCGATCTTCGACGGCTCCGAGAAAGAGAGCGAGATCAGCCGGCTGACGAAGATTGGAGCCGATGGCGGCGTGATGCCTAAACGGACTGACGTGGCGGCCTGGTATTTCCCCTGGGTCAAGGTCTTTGATCCGGTGACCAAGGCGCTCAACCCCGCCGGTGACGGCACGATCAATGTCCCGCCGAGCGGCCACATCGCCGGCGTCTACGCGCGAGTTGACGCGCAGCGCGGCGTTCACAAGGCCCCGGCTAACGAAGCGGTGCTGGGCGCGCTCGGCGTCGCGCAGCCCTTGAGCAAAGCCGAGCAGGACAGCCTCAACCCCAAAGGCGTGAATTGCATTCGGGTGATCAACGACAGCGTTCTGCTCTGGGGAGCGCGCACCGTCGGCGGCGACTTGAATACAGACCTCAAGTACATCAACGTCAAGCGCACGTTGCTATTCTTGAAGAAATCAATCTACGAAGGCACTCAGTGGGTTGTGTTCGAACCCAACTCCCCGGCGCTATGGCAGACAATCACGCGCAACGTCACGGCGTTCTTGACCAGCGTGTGGCGGTCGGGCGCGCTATTTGGCAACACGCCGCAGGAAGCCTTCTATGTGAAGTGCGACGCGGAGACTAACCCGCAAGAGGCGCGCGAAGGCGGGCAGATCATCACCGAGATCGGCGTCGCGATTGTGCGCCCCGCCGAGTTCGTCATCTTCCGCATCAGCCAGTGGGCCGGGCCGGGCCAATAGCTTGAGGTGCCCAACAGCTTGAGGTGCCCAATAGCTTGAGGTGCATGGATGAGTGCTACCAACAACGTCCCCGGTGTCTACAGGGAGGAGATCGTTCTCAGGCCCGACCCGAAGTTGACGACCGGCATCGTCGGGTTTGTCGGCTTCGCCGATTTGGCGGGCGAGGAAACGACCGGCCCGCCCGTCGTCGCTCTGCATCGCCGGGATGAGTTTGTCGCCAAGGTCAAGAGCGCAGCGGACGGTTATCTGGCCGATGCCGTCGCAGGCTTTTTCCAGAATGGCGGGCTGCGCTGCTACGTTGCCTGCGCGAGACTCAATCCGGCTGACAGCGACGCGCAGAAAGCCGAGGCGCAGAAAGCCGAGGCGCTGATCGAAGCGCTCAAATTCTTAGCGCCCGTCACCGACATAGACCTCGTCGCTATGCCTGACGCGATGACGCTCTACAGGCCGGACCCACCGGATCAAGGAAGCGCGCTTGATCAATTGCAGATTGCCCTGCTCCAGCATTGCGAGATCAATGCGGGTCGCATGGCCATACTCGACGCGTTGCCGGTTGAGACCGAAGACGTGATCAAACAGCGCCGCCGCATCACGGCAGGGATCGGCGAGCCGGTCAACGGGGCGCTTTATTATCCCTGGATCAAGACCTACGAAGGCCGCCTCGTCCCGCCCTGCGGGCACGTGGCGGGAATCTATGCGCGCAGTGACGGGCGAGCGGGCGTTTTCAAAGCGCCCGCCAACGAGGAGATACTTGGCGCGCTTGATCTGGGCCTTCTGGTGACCAAGCCTGGCGGCAGGGTAATCACCGGCGACACCTTAGCGCCGGATCAGCAGGCGCTCAATCCGGAAGGGGTCAACTGCCTGCGAGCTTTTCCGGGCCGGGGCATTCGCGTCTGGGGCGCGCGCACGCTCAGCCGCGCGCCGGACTGGCGCTACATCAACGTCCGCAGGCTGTTTCTGACCCTGCAACGCTGGGTTGATCTGAACATGAACTGGGTGAGCTTTGAGCCGAACACGCCGGTGCTGTGGATTCGCATCACGCGAGAGATCGCCGCGTACCTGATGGGGCTATGGGACGAAGGGGCGCTCGCAGGGCAGGCTGCCGAGCAGGCTTTCTTTGTGAAGTGCGACGGCGAAACCAATTCGCAGGAGGCGCGCGAAGCCGGGCAGGTCATCACCGAGATCGGACTCGCCCCGGCCCGGCCAGCGGAATTCATTACGGTTCGGGTCATTCATCACACGGGCGTAGAGCCTCAATGAAGCGTCGCGGCCCCGCGCGTCTCGCCTGATGCACCGGCCCGACAAACGATTTTTAGACCAGATCGAAGGAGAGACTTATGGCGACAGGACAAAGAGTAGACCCGTATCTTGGGTACAACTTTCTGGTTGAGATTGACGGAATCACACAGGCCGGGTTTCAGGAAGTGAGCGGCCTCGACGTGAGTACGGATTCGGTAGATTATCGCGAAGGTGCAGACCCGGCTCACGCAAGGAAACTGCCTGGGCTGACCAAGTATGGAAACATCACCCTCAAGCGCGGCATCACCGATTCCGACGAACTGTGGAAGTGGCGAATGACGGTCGTCTCAGGAAAACCTGTACGCAAGAACGGCTCCATCATCCTGCTCGATTCGACCGGGAGTGAAAAGATTCGCTGGAATTTTTTCATGGCCTGGCCGTCGAAATGGACAGGCCCGTCGTTCAACGCCGGCAGCGCCGCCGTAGCCATCGAAACGCTCGAAATAATCCCTGAAGAAATAGTGAAGGCTTAATGGCTGCGTACCCTTATAGCGGATTGCAATAGCCTTAAGCCGATAGTCATGTAGGGGCGACCCTCTGTGGCCGCCCCTACAGATAATCCTCTGGCAAGCTATCGCGACCGAAGGAGTCTTATGATGCAAACCGAAATCGATTTCACTCTGCCGATGGGCTACCGCGACGGCGAAGGCAATCTCCATCGCGAAGGGCGGATGCGGCTGGCGACCGCGTTTGATGAAATCGCCCCGCTCAAAGACCCGCGAGTGCAGAGCAATCCGGCTTACTTAATCGTCATCCTGCTTGCGCGTGTGATTACGAAACTCGGCTCGCTTGACTATATCAATCCGAAGGTGATCGAAGGGTTGTATGCCGCCGACCTGGCCTACTTGCAGGACATCTACCGGCGCGTCAACGAGAATGGCCACGCGCGTGTGCGGGCGCAGTGCCCGCATTGCGATCAGCAATTCGAACTGGAGATCGCCAGCCCGGGGGGGTATGGCGCTACCCCATAGCGCGGCTCTATGAAGAGGTAGCTTACATCGCTTATCACTTCCACTGGCCGCACGACCAGATCCTCGCGTTGGAGCATCTGGAGCGTCAAAAGTGGGTGGCGGAAATCGCCCGGATCAACGAACGGCTCAATGAGCAGGCGAGGCCGGTCTAGCCGCAGTTCCGCACGGCTTATCGCCTGCCCGAAGGTTCCAAAATGAGCCTGCGCCATCTTGCCGAAAGGAGATCGCCCTATGCCCTCTGTGGGACTGAATGCCGCCTTCACCTTACTGAGCAATGCGACAGGGATTCGCGTTGACCCTTACTTTGCTTTCAATTTCTTTGTCGAAATACAGGGGATTCTTTCCGGCGGCTTCACCGAAGTGAGCGGATTGCAGGCCGAAACCGAAACGCAGGAGTATGCCGAAGGAGGGTTGAACAATTATGTTCACCGCTTCGCCGGGCGCACGCGCTGGCCGGCGCTCGTACTCAAGCATGGCCTGACCCCGATAGACGGGCTATGGCTCTGGCATCAGAAAGTGGTTCAGGGCAACGTGATCCGGTTGAATGGGACGATCTACTTGCTCAACGAGATGCGCTTCCCCGTGCTCTGGTGGAATTTTAAGAATGCCTTCCCGACCAAATGGACCGGCCCGGACTTGCGTGCCGGTTCAAGCGACATCGCTTTTGAAAGCATCGAGCTTGTGCACCAGGGATTGAGCCGCCCCATGCTTGCAAGCATGGCGGCAGGTCTCGGCGCCAAGGCTGCCGGATTAGCCTCGGTTGATTCAAAAGCGGCAAGCGCCGTGACAGGTGCCGCAAAGGATATGCGGTCGCGTGGAGGGTTCTGACATGACAGACTCGGCAGAAGAAGCGGACGGCCAGTTGGGTGACTTAACTCAAAACGGGATGAGTGAACGGCTCTGGCAAAGAGCCGTCGAGCCGGCGGGCGTGATCGACGTGCGCTACGCGCAGCAAAAATACTTCAGCATCCTGCGCTGGCTCGGCGAGCGCACCGCGTTGCTGGATCACTTAAAGAACCGTTACAGGATCGAAGAGGCGCTGGCGAACGGCGAGCATCTTTTCGCGGCACATGAACTGTCGAGCCAGCCGGTGAATATCTTCTCAACTACGATTCAATCTTTTTCGCCTGCGGCCCAGGCTCAGAGTGAATCTACATCGCCTGATGCGCCGCAGGATCAGGCCGGCTGGAGCGGACGACCTTCGGGGCTTGCGGAAGTCTTAGCCGCACACGGCTCGAAGCCGACCGTCGAGCCGGAGGCTTCAGTTGAGCGCAAGTTTCGAATCAGCCGCCGCCCGCCAGCGATGTTGCTTAAATCCGACGCGGCGTCATCCGTCCGCCAGCCGCAGGCCGCTCCTGCGCATCAGTCGCAGGCCGCGTCGTCTACCCAACCGCCGCCGGACGATGCGTCTTCAGCACAACCGGCCCGTCCTGATACCGCCTCGCCCCGACCCTGGGCTGATTCGGCAACCGAGAAAGCTCCACGTGGCAGTCGCGTGAATGAGGGCCGAGTCACTGATCAGGCAGCGCAGGATTTCATTTTCCAGAAGAGCGTCGTGACACGCCCGCAAGTAGCAGAAGCCGCAGAAGCCATTGAGAACAAAAGTACGAGCGTGCAGCGAAAGCCCCCAGTCGCGACCGTGAGCAGCGAGCCAGAGGGCGCGGCCTCGCGATCCGTGCAACAGGATGCTCGCGAAGTTGTCAGTGTCCAGTCGCCGGGCAGTCCCGCCGCGTCGTCGCTGCCTCTGGTCAAGCCGCTGGCTGCGTCCCCTGATCGTGAAACCCCGATTGCCCAATCGCAGAACGAATCCGTCGTGTCGCCGCTTCCAATCGTGAAAGCTGCCGCTACCCCGATGAATGTCGAATCACCTCTCTTGTCGCGAAGCCCCCAACCGGCCCGCGAGTCGCCATCGGCTGAAGCGGTCACGCAGAAACCTGCGGGGATAACTCAAAGTAGCAATCCTGTGGCGGTCGTTGCGCCTGAGATTCGTGGTGATTCATCGAATTTGCAAAGGCCGGAAATCGTTTGGCGCAAGCCGCCTGATGATTCACGAGCCGCTCACTTCAATGCGCAAGAGGCTGGCACATCCGCGCAAGCCAGCCCGGTTCAAACTGGCACATCCGCGCAAGCTATCCCGGTGCAATTCAGCCACGTCGCTTCTGCGTCTGTGGCGCAACCGGGCGGACAGAGCGGCGCGGCGGCGCGGGTTCAGACGCAGCGCGAGCCTGTGCAAGTCGAGCAACTCAGCCCGCAGGTCATTCGCGTCATCTCCGAGCGCGTCATTCGAGCCATTACGCTTGACCTCAAGCTTGAGCGCGAAAGAAGAGGGATCACGAAATGGCGTTAGAGAAACTGAGGATCGTTCCAGAGGACAGGAATCTGAGCGAGGTTGTGGCGCTGTTCAACCCGAACACCTATTCCATCAGCAAGAGTGTCGAATACCAATCGCATCGCCGCAAAGAGTTGAACGCGCCGCTGCTGAGTTTCGTCGGCGGCGGCAGCCGCGCGCTCAGCCTGCAACTCTTTTTCGACGTCACCGAATCCCCCCGCGTTGATGGCATGCCGGTCAGAGATGTTCGCGCGCTGACCAACAAGCTCGTCGAGTTGACGCGCATCAGCCGCAACACGATGCGCCCGCCGGTCTGCCGCGTCTTTTGGGGCAGCAGCCGGTTTGCCAACTCCGATTTTCCTTTCACGGGCGTGGTCAGCCAGCTTCAACAGGAATTCACCTTCTTCGACAGCAGCGGCACACCGCTCAGAGCCAACGTCAACGTCTCGTTCACAGAGTTTCTTGGTTGGGGGAAAGGCGCGGAAAAAGACCGGCGCAAGACTGACCCCGTATTCACCACGCGGGTCGTCCGGCGCGGCGATAGCCTGAATCATATCGCCGCCGAAGTGTACGGCGACCCCGGTGCGTGGCGGGTGATTGCCGAGACCAACGATCTTGATGACCCGCGCAGCCTCGAAGTAGGCAGGTCACTGCGCATACCTGAGAGCGAATGAGGTGACGGCTGTATGCCTGTTCTTGAAAGCAGAGAAGATCAAATTGCTGCCTGTGAGATGGTCTTCGGAGGGCATAGGCTGGACGAGCCGCTGCTGTCGCTCGCGTCGTCAGTTTCGGTTGATCTCGCCATCGGCAAGCCGGGTATGTTCACGCTGGAGATGGAAGGCTATGGCGAGCATCAGGGGCTGGATTGGATGGAAGACGGCAGGTTCAAACTCGGAACGGAAGTCGAAGTCAAGATGGGCTATCAGGACGGCCTGAAGTCTCTGTTTTTTGGCGAGGTCATGGGGATAGACGCTTCGTTTACATCTTCTCAGCCGCCGCGCCTGACCGTGCGCGCTTATGACCTGAGCTATCGCATGACCAGGGGCGAAAAGCGCCGCACGTTCAACAAGCTCAAATTGAGCGACATCGCGCGAAGGATTGCCGGCGAAGCGGGATTGACGCCGCGTGTGACCGATAGCGGCGACACACGCGAGTACGTCGAGCAAAAAGGCTTGAGCGACATGGCTTTCTTGTTGGCGCTTGCCGAAGAGATTAATTACCACCTCTTTGTGATTCGCAAAGAGATGGTCTTTCAGCCCCCTTCAAGCGATGCGAGCGCGGTCGTAAGACTGAGTCCGGACGACGACACGCTGATCGATTTTCAAGCTCACCTGTCGCTGGCGCGGCAGGTGAGCGAGGTTGTCGTCCAGGGCTGGGACGCGGCGAAGGGAGCCGCGATAACCGGCCATGCCAGGGCCGGCGATGAAACCTCGACGATGGGCGGCAGCCAGAGCGCTTCGAAGCTGGTCAAAGACGCCGCCGTCAACCTGATCAGCGAACACCCGGTGATGACGCAGGAGGAAGCCGACAAACTCGCCCGCGCCCGCCTCAACAAGGTGTCGCTCGATTTCATCGAAGCCAGCGGCACGGCGGTGGGCTGGGCGGGCTTGCTGCCCGGCGAGATCATCGAGATTGCCGGGGTGGGCAAGTGGTTCAAGGGGCGCTATTACCTGACCGGCGCGATTCATCGCTTCGATTTCGCGAGCGGTTATACAACCAGCTTCAGCGCGCGGAGGAATTCTTTATGAGCATGAGCAGCGCCTTGCTTGATAGCCTCGCGGATCGCGAGCCGTCGCACAAAACCTATGGCGTGGTGGTGGCGGAGGTGACCAGCATGAAAGACCCTCAGAAGATGGGCCGCGTCAAGGTTCGCTATCCCTGGCTCGGCGAGGAGGCGGAAGGGAACTGGGCGCGCGTCGCCGCGCCGATGGCGGGCAACGGAATGGGAATCTTCTTTCTGCCGGAAGTCGGCGATGAGGTGCTGGTGGCCTTCGAACACGGCGACGTGAGATTCCCCTATGTCATCGGCTCGCTGTGGAACGGCAAGGCGAAGCCGCCCGTGAGCGTCGGTGACGAGGGCAAAAACGATGTGCGCATGATCAGATCGCGCAGCGGCCACGTCGTTCGCCTGACCGACGAAGACGGCAAAGAAAAGATCGAGATCATCGACAAAAGCGGCAAGAATCTTATCTCGATTGACACGGCAAAAAATACCATCACCATCGCCTCCGAACAGAACGTGACGATCTCAGCGCCAAAAGGCGCGATCAAGCTCGACGCCCAAAAGATCGAGATCACTTCATCCGCCGAAACCAAGATAGAATCCGGGGCCGGGATGAATGTGAAGGCTTCAGCCGATCTGAATATCAAAGGAGCGATGGTCAACATCAATTGAGTTATGGGACAACCGGCTACGAAACAGGGTGACCAGATCGTCGCCATCGATACGCACATCGTGATGGTTCCGGCAGGCCCAAGCCAGGTGCCGACGCCGTTGCCGCATCCGTTTGCGGGAATCATCGGTGACGGTCTGAGTCAGGACGTGAAAATCATGGGACTCCCGGCGGCGACCGTCGGCAGCACGGCTGACAATATGCCGCCGCACATTCCCATGCCGCCGGGCACCGCGTTTCAAAAGTCGCCGTCGAACAAAGCGACCATTCAGATCGGCAGCCCGACGGTGATGATCAATGGCAAGCAGGCCGCGCGCAATGGCGATCCGGCCATGACGTGCAATGACCCCGTCGATAGCCCTGCGGGCAAGGTCGTCGCGGCAGGCACAGTCTTTATCGGATGAGGAAGGATTATGTCCAAACCGTTTCTCGGAGTCGGGTGGTCTTTTCCGCTTGAAGCCGTGAAGAAGGGCGACGGAACCAAAGCCGAGTTGCGCACTGCCGACTACGAAGAGAGCGTCCGCCAATCCATCTGGCTGATTCTCGGCACGGCGAAAGGCGAGCGCGTGATGCGCCCGGATTTCGGCTGCGGCATCTACGACCTCGTCTTTGCGACCAACTCCGCTTCGACCGCCGGGCGCATCGAGGAAGAGGTGAGAGATGCGCTGCTGTTTTTCGAGCCGCGCATAGATGTACTCTCCGTCCAGGTGGAGTCCGATGGTCAGGGCGAGCGTCTGTTGATCAACATCGATTATCAAGTCCGTGCGACCGACAACCTGTTCAACATGGTCTACCCGTTTTACCTCGAAAGGACTTAGGCGAAGTGAGACAGCCCGCGCCAAAGATCGATCCGCGAACCGCGCCTGACATCTTCAGGCAGGTCGTGGAGCTAATCAATCAAAAACTGGCGGGAGCCGATCCCGGCTCGGACTGGGTAGTCTTTCGGCCTGAGTTGGGCACGAGCGGGGCGTTGATCAAGATATTCGCGCGCTTCGGTGAATTGATCACTGACCGGCTGAATCGCGTGCCGGATAAAAACTTTCTCGCCTTCTTGGATTTGCTGGGCGCATCGCTAATGCCGCCGAGATCGGCGCGCGTGCCGCTCACCTTCTCGCTCGCCGAAGGCGCCACCGGCGGCGCTGTCGTTCCCGCCTGGACTGAAGTTGCCGCCGTCGCAGCGGCTGGCGAAAAGGAGCCTGCCGTCTTTGCAACCGAGAGCGAGCTTATCGTCACCTCCGCAAGGCTGACCGCCTCTTTCACCCGCGACACGGCGAGTGATCGCTACGCCGATCATTTTGCATTGCTCCCCGGATCGAGCGGCGTGCAGGGCCAGGAAGCCGTGTTTCAGGCTACCCAGGCCATAGAACACATCCTCTACATCGCGCACGATGGCATCTTCACCCATCCCGGCGAAAGAACGAGCATCACGCTCAAGCTCACGCTGTCCGGGGAAGGCAAACTCAACGTCGCCGGAGAGGTCTGGGATGCAGAAATAGGAGATTGGGTTGAGAAACGGCGCGGCGAGATAAGTAGTGATGAAGCTATCGAATTGAAGTTGCTTAACCCATCGCCGACGGCTATCAATGGGATTACTAAACGCTGGCTTCGTAGCCGCCTGATCGACTCGATCACGCCGGATGAGAAGCTTCCCGGTGTGAGCGCGATGACTTTCAGCGCGACCTTCGAGCGGAAAGACAGAGACATCGAGCGCGCTTTCACAAACAGTTTTCCTGTCGATACGAGCCGGGGCTTTTATCCTTTCGGTGAAAGCCCGCTGCCAGGCGACACGTTTTACCTGAAGATCGATAAAGACTTCGCGGAGGCCGGCTGCAAGGTGACGCTCGACGTAACGCTGAGCCTGGTTGGACAAGCGCCAACCGAGCAGATTCCACGAAACGCCGCTGTGGTGTGGAGATTCTGGGACGGCAAAGCGTGGACTCAATTTGCGCAAGCCGCATTTAAGGACAAGACGGAAAACTTCACGAAGGCCACCGATAAGACCGCCGCTCAGATCATCTTCACGTTTCCGGCAAACCCTGTGCTAACCCAGGTCAATGGCGTCGAAGGGCGCTGGGTGAGCGCGCGGCTGGAGACGGGCGGCTACGGGCCGAGGGCCGAACTCAAAGTCGAGAAGGCTGGCGATAATTATACCTACAGATCAATCGCCGCCGCCGCGCCACGCATCAGCACGATCAAGATCAGCTACGAGACCACCCTGGCGAACGTAGAGCCGGAGGCCGTTATGGCCTACAACGATTTCACCTACGAGAACCGAGCCGCGATTGAGGACAAGACGAAATTCGTTCCCTTCCGCGCCTCGGCAGATAAACAGCCCGCCTTATATCTCGGATTCGCGTCGCCCGCCAACCTGAACCAGATGCCGAACAGCAAGATGAATCTTTACATCGGCGCGACCGGCGAGATGAACGCGACCGCCCGCCCGGAGATCGAATGGCAATATTCGACCGCCGAGGGCACGAGCAGGTGGACGAGCCTCACCGTCATTGATGCCACCGCGGGCTTCACTGTGTCAGGTGTCATAGAGTTTCTCGCCCCGCCCGACTTTGCGCCTCGCTCTGAATTCGGGGCGACACGGTACTGGCTGCGCGCCATTCGCAAGAGCGGGAAGTACAGCGGCGAGCCGCAGATTTCCGCCCTGCTGCTCAACACCGTGATGGCCAATCATGCCACTCGAATCGAAAATGAAGTCATGGGATCGAGCGATGGAAGCACGCATCAGACGTTGCGCACCTCGCTTGCCCCTGTGCTAGAAGGACAGCGGCTTGAGGTGCGCGAACTCGAAATGCCTTCGCGCATAGAGCAGGACGAACTCAAGAAGAACGCTGGCGAAGCTGCCATCTCGGTCATTCGAGACGAAGCGGGCCGCCCGCTGGCGATCTGGGTGCTATGGAAGCAGGTGGCTGATTTTTACGGCTCAGGGCCGCGCGACCGCCATTACGTGTTCGATCATCTGGCGGGCGAGGTTCGCTTTGGCGACGGCATCAGCGGGATGGTTCCGCCGACCGCCAGCGGCAACATCCGCATGACAAGTTACCGGACAGGCGGGGGCCGCAGAGGCAACAGATCGGCGGGTGCGATCACGGAACTGAGAACCAGCCTGCCCTATGTCGAGAGCGTCACCAATTATGTCGTGTCATCGGGCGGCGCAGAGGCCGAGGCCATCGAATCGCTGGTTGAACGGATGCCGCGCATGATTCGCCACGGCGGTCGCGCCGTGACCTACGAAGATTACGAAGACTTGGCGATGCTGGCCTCGCCCGACGTGGCTCGCGCCCGCAGCGTGAGGTTTTATGACAAGGCGGGCGTCGGCAAGGTCACCCTCATCGTCGTGCCGCGTTCAGCCGACTCCAGGCCCGTCCCGACCCTTGAGATGAAACGGCGCGTGCAGGAATTCATTGACGAGAGGAAATCGCCGCTCGTTCAGCTTACAGTCGTCGAGCCTGAGTACGTCGAGGTCGATGTCACGGTTGAGATTGCGCCGGCTTCGCTTGAGACCGCCAACCAGTTGAAGCTCGCGGTGCTTGAAAGGATAACCAGTTTCCTGCACCCGCTCACCGGCGGGTTTGAGGGCGAAGGGTGGGATTTTGGCCGCCAGCCTCACGATTCAGACCTCTACTATTTGATCGAACAGATTGCCGGGGTCGATCACGTCATCAGCCTGCTCATGACGCCGCCCAACTTGATGGTGACAGAGTCTCGCCTGATCGCCTCCGGCAAGCACGTAGTGACTTGCCGATTTTAATTCGCAATGATTTGAAGGACGCGGACCGCGATGCCGATAAAATTGCCGAATCTCGATGATCGAACCTACGCCAGCCTGGTCGAGGAAGCGCGGGCGATGATCCCTGTCTACGCGCCGGAGTGGACCAACCACAATGAGTCTGATCCGGGCATCACGCTCGTCGAGATGCTGGCTTATGTGACCGAGATGCTCCTCTACAGGTTGAACCGCGTGACGGTTGAAAATGTCGTCGCTTTTTTGAACCTGATCGACGCGGGTGTGAGGAAACCGGATGATTATCGTGACCGCGCCCGGCTGACTGAAGAGGTGCGCAGAGTCGTGACCGAGCTGCGCAGGCCATACCGCGCCGTCACCTATCAAGATTTCAACCGGCTGGTCATGGACAACTATCCTGAAAAGGTCGCGCGAGCCTTTACAACCACCTTGAAGGATAGACGCAACGATAAGCCGGTCGATTTCATCAGCCTCTTTATCGTTCCCGTCCTTCGCTCGACCGTGCTGGTGAAAAGAACTGAAGGATACAGCGACCACTCAAGCGACCTCAGAAAGCCCGGCCATATCCATTTTCGGCTCGTCTCGCTGGAAGCGGAATATCTCTATGTCGGGATGGAATCAAAGTTCGACGCCATAAAGTTCAGCCTCCATGCCAGGGTCTCAGGCTACGCGCTGGAATTCAAATACTCGAAGGGTGGCGACGAGGACAAAGGTGAAGCGCAATGGGCGAATCTGACGGAGGCTCACGGACTGGCGGATTTGACTTCGGGCTGGGCCGCCAGCGGTCTTGTGGTCTTTGCGCCGCCAGAGGATTGGCAACCGTCAACGGTCAACGCCAGGCTGATGTACTGGGTGCGGGTCTCAGCAAAGAAGCCGCCGAAAGAGCAGGCTGACGCCAGCGCGTTCAAGGTCGCCGTTCAATCGGTTCCCGCGCTGCCTGAACAGAGCGGCCAGGCCCTGCTGAACGATATAAAAAAGGAGTTGGACAAACGCAAGCTGCTGACCACCAGATTGAAGGTGGCCGGGCCGAGTTACAAAAAAATTGCTGTGCGGAATGTCAGGCTCTATCTCAAGCCGGGCGCGGTTGAAGCCGATGCGGTCAAAACCGCTAAAGAAGAGTTGAGCCGGTTCTTTCATCCTCTGATCGGCTGGCGTGACGGCAGCGGGTGGCCCTTTGGCCGCGCTGTCTACCTTTCGGAGGTCATCGAGCGGCTGGCGGGTTTGCCTGAAGTGGACTTCGTCGTGACGGGGACGAATCCGTTACAGCTAGTTGGCCCGGCAATCGGTCAAATGACGCCGCAAACCGGTAACAGCATCCATCTTGAGCCATACGAGTTGGTCGACTTTCGGATCATCGAAAGCCAGTTTGAAATCAAGTCTGCGCCCCAACCGCACGGGTTGAGGAAATAGCTGAGAGGTGTTATGTCGAGCGATCCAAAGCCAGCAGGCGAGTTGATGAAGTATCTGCCTTCGGTCTTTCACGAGGATCTCTTCCTCGCCAAATATCTGTCCGCGTTCGAGCAAATCCTGATCGGCGCAAGCGACCCGCACCTGCGCAGCCTGGAAGCGACCATCGCCGGCATCGCCAGCTACTTTAATCCGAAAGAAGCGCCCGAAGAGTTCTTGCCCTGGCTAGCGGGCTGGATGGCGTTCGGGATGCGGGCCGACCTGACGGTCAGGCTCCAGCGCGAGTTTCTGGCCCAGGTCATCAGCCTCTACAAGAAGCGCGGGACGCCGGAAAGTCTGAGGAAACTCCTCAAGATTTTCACCGGGGCGGAGCCAACCATTCTGGAAGGCGACGACCTGACCGATACAACCAACCCGGCATGGAATTATTGGAATATCGACGATGGCTATAGGAAGTGGGCTGGGGTCAAGGCTGATGGCACGCCTGATGACAAGGGTGATGGCAAACCGGAGCATGCCTTCGGGGTGCTGCTCTCTTTTATGGACGAGAAAGGCGGGGCGGACAAGACTGCGCCGGAGATTCAGCGCAAACTGGCAATTGCTTACGCCTTGATCGAACTGGAAAAGCCTGCTCACACGATGTTCTATCTAGTTCCGGTCTTCCCGAGCCTGACGCTGCCCAGCTTTTCGGCGGAGGGACGCGCCGCCGGTCAAACTGATCCAGCGGCACATAGCCGCATAGGTTTCGACACCCTGCTCGGCGTGCGCCGCACGAAGCAATGAGACTCGTAGGAAAAGGAGAACGCTATGGCGCAGGATAAGCGCGGTAACTTTGATGTGAAGCGGAGCAACTACTTCCAGGGCATGATGCTCGTTGACAAGGATTTTAAGGACGAGCAGAGCTATCACCGGCAGATGCGGCAGAATCACAACCTGGAATTGCATACCTGGGGCGTGGTGCGCGGGCTTGACGTCAGCCTTGCCGCAGGCGGCGCGGTCACGGTCAGCGAGGGGTTAGCCATAGACGCGAGCGGAAGGGAAGTGTGGTGGAAGGGCGGCGCAATCCAGGCCGGCGGGCAGTCCGTCGAAGGCAGTTACCTGGTCATTGAATGGAATCAAGAAGAGCGCGACGAGTATCCGCAGATGGCCGGGAAGCATCTTCGATTGATTGACACGGCCTCGTTTTCGTGGAAGAGCGACGCGGGAGACAGCGATGTCGTGTTGGCCCAGTTATTACAGGGGAAGCCGGATAACCGCCTGCGCAGGAATGCGGCCAGCGTGCGGGCTAATGGAAATGATATAGAGATACGCCCCGTAACCAGAGACGGCGCTTTACGCCTGATGACCGGCCTGGGCGAGCGGTTGACAATTGATTCTGCCGGCAACGTCGGTATTGGCACGACTGCCCCTCAAGTTCCACTTCACATTAAATTCCCTGGCGGAGCAAGCGGCAATGCCGGTGTCCTTAATCTTGAGGGAACCGACCACGTCTATATGCAATGGTATCCCCTCGGCTTTGCCAGCGGGCGGAAGGGCTGGATGGGCTATGGGTCGGCCAATGAGAAAAACTTCACGATCCAAAACGAATACGCCGATGGCCACTTGAATCTCTTTTCCGCAAGCGGCAGAGTCGGCATTGGGACAGCCAGCCCCGCCGCCGCATTGCAAGTACGCCCAACGCCAAACGACAAAGGCAACGCGACTTTTTTCAGCGGGGTCGGCGCAATGTTCGCTACGGCTACCAATAATGGCGGCTCGGCCCTGGCAGCGGCGGAAACGGCCCTGGTGCTGGCCCGCGCGGGCATCGGCGGCCAAGCCTATGCCAACTTCGCTCGATTTGATTTGAAGCGATACGAGAATGTAGACACCAGTTCGAGGACGCAACTCGACATGAGATTGAGCCATGAGAACCTGGGCGATGAGGCTAACAGCACGCCGGTCATCATGTCGCTGCGCAGCAACGGCAACGTCGGCATCGGGTTGCTGCCGACAGCCGCGAGGTTGAGTATTCACACTACCCCAGGCCCCTATGATGGCAACTTGATGGATTTCGTCGTCGCTCAATACAAACTGAGTCTCCGCTCCAAGGCGCTGGAAAGGGATACCGTCTCTTACCATTTCGATCTTGTTAATAACCTCGGTAGGGCCGATGATTTTTTGGTGTTTCATAAAGGCAACATCGGCATCGGCGTGACGAATCCACAGAACGCCCTGGACGTGAAAGGTGATCTTTATATCCGCAAGGGCGCCCTGCAATTTGCCGATGAGAATGGGAATCGATATAAGGATAACTGGATTGGCATGGTGAACAACATCGATGGCGCAACCCAGTGGCTGCACATCGGCGGCATCACCGATTCGGACAACCTGAGGAGATTGGTTTTCGCGGCAGATCGAACCTACATGGCTGGCAACGTCGGCATTGGGACGGCGCAGCCCAAGTCCAGGCTTGAGATACAGGGCGGCGGCGGCAGTTCAACCGATGATGGCTCGTCGGCGATGGCCTTCTCACAATCCAGCGGGGGCTTTCGTCACTGGATCAGAACGCGGCATACCGCGACTCCGGGCCGAGGCAACGCCATCGATTTTTATGTCAATAACTCGGCGACGGCGGACGGGTCGAGCGCGCCGACCACGGGCACGCTTCACGTGATGACCTTAGACGCCGGGAGGATTGGCATTGGGACGACAAGTCCCGCGTCGAGGCTTTCAGTCCTTGATACGACGCAGCCGGCTGAGACCAATACCGCCGGGACCAGTGCGACACCGGCGATGATTATCTCTGGCGGAAAAGGCGGCAATACAACCGCGAGCAACCAGAAGGCAGGCTTGGGCGCAAGCATAGTACTCAGGAGCGGCGATGGCGGAAATGCGCCAGCCGGCGGCACCAACGGAGACGGCGGTTCGATCTCGCTGACCCCCGGAAAAGCCGGCAGCGGCGCTGGCGCTCCCGGAAAAGCCGGCAACGTCATCATCGCGCAGGAAGGAGGTAACGTTGGCATCGGGACACCTAGCCCCGAAGCCGCATTGCAAGTTCGCCCGACGCCAACCGACATAGGCAGCGCGACTTTCTTCAGAGGAGCTAGCGCCATGTTCGCTACGGCTACCAACAATGGCGGCTCGGCCCTGGCAGCGGCGGAAACGGCCCTGGTGCTGGCCCGCGCGGGCATCGGCGGCCAAGCCTATGCCAACTTCGCTCGATTTGATTTGAAGCGGTACGAGAATGCAGACACTAGATCGAGGACGCAACTCGACATGAGGTTGAGCCATGAGAACCTGGGCGATGAGGCTAACAGCACGCCGGTCATCATGTCGCTACGCAGCAACGGCAACGTCGGCATAGGGACTGATCCGGGGGGCACCAACCGGCTGAGGATTTCCCGCCAGATGGGCGGTGATAATGCGGATTCCTTACAGCACGATTTTCAGCTTGAGATTCGCAACGGCATTGGCAACCGCGCCCTGGCCATCGGCCTGCTCGACAATGGGCAAGCCGTGCTTCAGGTGAAAGAAGTGAATAACGGGGCCGGCTACAAAGACCTGCTGCTTAACCCGGTCAGTGGAAATGTCGGCATCGGAACGACGAGCCCGGGCGGTCAACTGGAGATCAGAAATTCGGCGTCGGACGTGAAAATCAAATTCGGCGGAACCGGCGGTGATGTCCACCATCTTTCGTCAACCAGAGATATGGTCTTCAATTCTGTTTCGGGAATCCATACATTTCGAAAACTCACGTCTTATGGTGATCTCAGTAGCTTCTCCAATTTAATGACGATTAACTCTGAGGGTGACGTAGCGGTCAAAGGCCGGATTTCTTGTGGGGGCAAGGTGGCGTTTAAGTCAGCCCAGTGGAATAGATATGTCACCGCGTTGGAAAATACTGGCATGGGGCAGGCGGGAGCGCTTGGTGCCTGGGAGCAGTTCACCATCGAAATGGTTTGCTCTCGCGAGTTTAAGGAGAACATCTCTGACATCTCCGGCGAAGAGGCGATGACCACGCTGCAAAACTTGAACCCCATCAAGTACGATTACAAAGGCGAGAAATCGTTCCGGCAGAACCTGGGCTTCATTGCCGAAGAGATGCCTGACAATTTAGCCAGCGAGGACAGAAAAAGCCTTTCGCCACTTGAGGTCATTCCGATATTGACCCAAGTGGCGAAAGAGCAGCAAAAGAGCATCGCTCGATTGCAAGAGACCCTTCGCGCGCTGCAAGAGCAAATCAAGCGGCGGAACATAGACACTAACGGGGGGGCAGAACTGACTCCGGCACGTGAATCGGCAACCAACCAATAGTACCAACGACTCATAATTTCTGGTGAGAGGGAGAACCATGAAAGACCAGCTACAACACCGGCTTGAAGAATTGAAGAAAGAATACGAAACCGGACAGACGCGGCTGCGCGAGCTTGAATCCGAGACCGCCTACATCAGAGAGACGATGCTGCGCATCAGCGGCGCGATTCAAGTCATACAGGAAATGCTCGAACAGCAAAAACCGCAAGCGGACGCCGCAGGCCGCGCGGCTGAAGCCGAGCCGACCGTGTGACGACCGCGCCGATAGGAAGATCGCCGCTGACCGCAGGTTGCTGCTTTATAAAAAAGGAGCAAGTCCATGTCTAACAAGAGCCCTGGTCACGCCGCCGAGAAAGGCTCGGCAGCCGCCCGCAAGCCGCTCCCTGAAGATCGCGCTTCGCGCCATCAGATGGAGCGGGCTCACCGCGCCAATGCGGTGGCGCGGGCGATGAATACCCCTGCGTCTGAGCTATCGGCGAGCGACATCCTCACCCTTCAGCGCACCGCAGGCAATCGCGCCGTCACGCAGTTGCTTGCCCAACGCATGGCGCACGAGCCGCCGAGCGATGAGCGGCAGCGCCGCGTGATTCTACAGGCAAAGCTCGCCGTCGGCGCGACAGACGACTCCTACGAGCGTGAAGCCGACCGCGTCGCGCAGCAGGTCGTGAGCGCAAAGGCCGCGCCTGCCAGCCATCAGCCAGTCCAGCGCCAGGTCAAAGCAGACGATGAAGAAAAGTTACAGATGAAGCCGCTTGCCTCGTCGATCACGCCGATGATCCAACGACAGGAGTTGCCAGAGGAGGAAGAAGAACCCGTCATCCAGCGCCGTGCCGTCGGCGGCTTGCCAGATGTCGAACCAGGCGTCGAGCAGGCCATCATACATGCGCGCAACAGCGGGCAGCCACTCCCTGCGGATTTGCGCATGAGCATGGAGCAAGCCTTTGGCGCTGATTTCGGCAAGGTGAGAGTACATACGGATGCACAGTCAGACCGGCTCAATGGCGCGCTGCAAGCAAGGGCCTTTACGGCAGGTCATGATTTGTTCTTCAAGCGAGGAGAATACGATCCGGCAAGCAGGCGGGGGCAGGAGTTGATTGCTCATGAGCTGACTCATGTTGTACAGCAGAGCGGCGGCACAACCGGCAAGCGTGGCCTGACGATTCGGCGGGCGCCGAGCGATGTCATTCAACGGAGTGTGGCCGATAGCCTGAGAGCGGACAGATATTTATGGAAGACATTGCCAACGAATCTAAAGCTCGCAGCGGTGGTTGCCGCGCCCCTTCTCGCGCCATTCGGAAAAGCCTGGGAAAGCGGTAGCGAAGCGGCAGCCGAGGTCTACAGCAGGCTGGCAGGGGACAACCCCAGCATAGTAAGGGCGGTGCTATCGGGATTGGTGGCAACCGGAGGCGCAGCGCTCGGCGGTGTCTATGGACTTGCGAAAGGCTTCTTAGAAGGGCTCACCTTCGGCATCGGCAATCCCCTCTATTCAATGGGGAAACGTGTGGTCAGCGGAGTCAGAGCCATTCCCCAGGCGGTCAGCGAAGCGCGGGGAATCTATGAGGCAGACCCCAGGGGGACATATGGCAACCTCCCTAGCGGAGCGCGGCGGGAAAATTATAACGCGACCACAAAGGCCGACATGGCCAACTATCTGCTGCTGGCGACCAGCGGCGTCTCGTCGCTTACGGCGGCTCTCACCAAGCGGGGAGTCTTGATTTCACAAGAAGGGATTGGCGGATTCATCTCAGACACCAACGTGCCGATGCTGTCGGAGACAGGACAAGCATTATCAAAAATGGGCGCGGTGGGCGGGGTCATCGGAGCCGTTACGTCACTTGTCGATGCACGCAAAGGTTACAAAGAATGGCGGGACACAGCCCGCACACAATCGCAGCGAAGGCTTGGGCTGGGGATGGCGCTTAGCAGTACGGCCAGCGCCACGCAACAATCGGCAACGGCTGCTTACCACCTGGCAAACCTGACGCAAAGCAGCGTCGCCGCCACGGCGCAGGTCGCCTCAGGAGGCGCGGCCATCGCGACCGGAGCCGTCGATATCGTGAGAGGATTTTATGGCAGATCAGTCGCAGCAGAGAATATCGCGCGGCTGGAAAGACTCCAACAAACCCCCGCGCTTCTAAGAGACACTCGGCGAGCTGCGACGCAAGCGGCCAGCACTCAAGCAATGAGGAGATTCACTGCTACAGCGACAATCGCTAAAGGGGCGCTGACGGCTGCCGGCGGCATATTGCTAGCGGCCTCGATGGCGACGCCGATTGGTTGGACCTTATTGGGAATCGGGTCGTTGGTAGGCCTGGCATCGGCTATCAAGAGATGGTGGGATAAGCGACAGAGGAAAGAAGAGATTGCGATGCGGGAACTAAGAGTGACCAAGCCCGACAGAGAGAATTGGGAGAAGGAGGTGGAGAAGATTAAGAAGCGGACATGGTGGGGGTCGAACGAGAGGAAGACTCAATTGAAGAACCTTGGGGCTGATCCGCTACAGAAGAAACTGGATGAGTTCGGCTTCACGAGCGTCGGTCACTTTTATGCGAATTACATAAACTATATGGCCAATTACCTGTACCACGAAGGGACGAACGGCAGAATGAATTTAGAGGCTCAAGTAAGCCGCGAGATTGAGAATAAAAAAGCGCAGGGACTCCCACTCAGACATGCTGAACTGGATGGGGGGGATGTGAGCGGCTTGAATTACAAACAGCTCGAGCCGCAGATTCGCGACGAGGGGATTCGGGTTAATATGGCAGGAAATCACTACCCGGAAGTGGAAGAGGTGGTTGAAGGCACGGGACTCAAGTTCAATTGGCGACAATACCCGTTCCAGCCAGAGCCGGCCAAGATCGGGAAAGCCTTAGATGAATAGAGCGTGTAACGGGAGCGCGCGATGTCACTCACAAGTCCGGAGCATAGGGCCGCGCTTGAGCATTTTAGCGAATCGCTGTCGAGGGAATCGTACCGGACACAGTTGCGACCGGCAGGGAATGGCGTGCCCTATGACACCTTGCTTGTCAGCATAGAATCGTTTGAAGCAGAGAATCGAGTCTGGCGCTTAGAGATGTCCTTCCTGCCGGGACTCGAAGACGACCTGGAGAAGGTGAGCATCCTGCAGTGTTTCGTCTCATTGTCTGATCAGATGGCGGAAGCGCACCAGGCCGCATTAAACCTGCTCATCGTGAAACTGAACGCGAAGCTGCCAATCGGCGGCTTCGGCGTGCTCGATCATCCCAGAATTCTTTTTTTTAAACATAATGCCATGCTGCCTGATGATGAGCCGGGCGTCAGCTACCAGATCGTTCATGAGCTAGTTCCTATGACGACCTATTTAATCGCTCTGTTTTCTGAACCGTTGATCCAGGTAGCAAGCGGCCAAAAGACGGCTGAAGAAGCACTGGCAGATATGCCCTTCTCGAATGTGATCAGTTAGCCGACCCACATCCGACACGTCGGCAGCGTCCAGCACACCGACATCACAGACCGCCGGCCCGATCAAACGTATTTTTTACATCCTTAACAAAGGCTTGATTTGCGAGTCATGTTTCAGAATTGATGATGCGAGGCAACAGAGAGTCGGACAAGCTATTCTTCTAGTTGATGTGCTACGAAGAAATCACTTGTCCGAGGTGTTCCTCAAGGAACATTGTTAAGCATGGGACAACCGCCAATCAGAAGCAACGTTATCGCTGCAAAGCCTGCCGCCGGCAGTTCATTACCGACTACACCTATCGCGGTTGCAAACCTGCGGTTCGTCAATTGGTCTTGCCGATGATGATGAATGCTTCTGGCATTCGCGACATTTCACGGGTTCTACGAATCAGCCCCAACACCGTCTTGTCACTAATCAGGACGGCGGCCTCGGCGGTAGCCGAACCACGTGTTGCCAAGCACATCGAGAACCTTGAAATGGACGAATTCTGGTCGTTTGTCAGTAAAAAAGCCGATCAGCGCTGGACCTGGTACGGCTTTGACCGCGAGCGCAAGCACGTCGTGGCGTCGGTCAATGGACGACGGACGGATGCCAATTGTCGCGCCTTGCATGAAAAGATCAAGCGCGCCAAAGTCGGCGTCTTTCATACCGATGAATGGGCAGCCTACGCGAAGATATTGCCGAAGAAGAAGGATCAAATCGGCAAAGCTGGAACGCTAAGGATCGAGCGGCGAAACCTGACGTTTCGCACCCGGATCAAGCGCTTACAGAGACGGATCATCTGTTTTTCAAAGAGCGCGGTGATGCACGATACAGTGCTGAAATTACATATTCATCACTTGAATCCTGTGCATCATCAAATCTAAAACACGACTCTTTTTTGTTCAACCAACTTAGGGGCAATCCTTTCACTGGGTCTGCCCTTTGTTATTGCACCAGATCGCTGGCTTATACCACAGGTGTACCACAGATTCCCGCTCACTGAGCAAATCAGCCGAGGTAATGTTGGCGGCGATCATTTCGGCAGACTCCGATTCGACCGGATCGCTGTGCACATAGGTATCGGTGGTCGTCGAGATGCGACTGTGGCGGGCGAACCCTTACGCACGCTTCAGGTCTCCGGTCAGACGATACAACATGGTGATCGCGCTATGCCGGAAGATGTGAATGCCGTGGTTAAACTTCTTCCACAGCGCGTCGATACGATAGAAGCGGCCAAGGATCAACGGTCAGCCAGGTCGCCCAGCATCCGGGCCAGATTCATTTCCGCGTCTCTGGTCTGAAAGCCGCGCTTCATCGCGGCCTGCGTCCGGGCCTGGAACTCAGGACTGCGCGTGCCCTCGATGAAGAGATCGGAATCGCGATGGATGTCCTCGACCGGCGGGAGCCCAATTGTATTGACCCGCTCCTTGACCACTAGGCGACCGGCAGCCGGAAAGCTGGCGATCCGATGAGCAAGCGAACTGACGAAACTGCCGAGTTCACTGGCGGGCAGCGCCCGGTTAATCCAGCCGTACCGTTCAGCCAGCTCTGCGTCGTAATCTTCGGCGCTCAACATAACTTCGAGCGCCCGGGCGCGGCCCAGGAGGCGTGCGAGGTGCTGAGCGCCGCCCGCGCCGGGGATCACACCGAAGGCCGGCTCGAACTGACCGAAAATC
>JBBWZK010000294.1:0-22562 GCA_039648975.1 Blastocatellia bacterium | reverse complement strand
TACAAGCGACCGGCGCGGTATTCTTCGGCGATGTAATCGCAAGCGCGCGCCGTGATGGCCATCATGGTCAGCGTCGGGTTCTGATTGCCGCTCGACGCGTAGCACGCGCCGTCGGTGACGAACAGGTTGTTGACATCGTGCGCCTGATTGAATTTGTTGAGCACGGACTTTTTCGGGTCGCTGCCCATGCGACAGGTGCCGACTTCGTGAATCAGTATGCCCGGCGTCGAGGTCGGCCCATGACTGCTCTGAACGTTTTTCACGCCGGCGGCTTCCAGCAGCTCGGCAGCCGTATCGCCCATGTCTTTGACCATCGCGCTCTCGTTGTCGCCGAACGCCGCTTCGATGTGCAGCACAGGGATGCCCCACGCATCGATCACGTCTTTATCTAGGCTAATGTGGTTTTCATAACGCGCCAGGCATTCGCCGAAGCCGCCCAAGCCTATGCCCCAGGGATGGAATTCGCGCACCATTTTTTTCAAGCCGGAGCCGAAGCCCGGCATGCTCTTGGCGTGCTCCCACAAGGGCTGTCCCGCGCCGCCTTGAAAGCCGTAACCGCGAATGAACTTGCCATGCTTCGTCGTCAGGTTGCGAAAGCGCGGCACGTATATGCCGTTGGCGCGCCCGTCCTGCTCATAGGCTTTGGAACTGAGCATCGGCAGGCTGCCCGAAGCGCCGCCGCCGCCGACGTGATCCATCAGGTAATGGCCGAGCACGCCCGAACTATTAGCAATCCCATTCGGATATTGCGACGAAATGGAGTTCAACATGATGCGCGTCGATTCCATCGTGCCGGCGCACAGGACGACGACTTTGCCTGTGACTTCGCGGTGATTGCGCGTCACCGAATCGACATAATGCACGCCTTTGGCTCTGCCGGTATTCGCGTCGACGACGATGTGGCTGACCACCGCATTAGTAACCAATGTCATATTGCCTGTGCGGGCAGCGGCGGGCAGCGTCGAAGCCGGGCTGCTGTAATAAGAGCCGGTCGTGCACCCTCTGTCGCAATGGCCGCACCAGTGACAGGCGGCGCGCGCGTCGGGTGTGCCTTGATGAATCGGCTTCGTCAGGATGGCGCAACGCCCTATGGTGACGCGGCGGTGCGGATCGCCCATCTTGTCGACGGCTTTCTTCAAGGCCAGCTCGCCGCAGGTGTAGGCCATCGCCGGCAGAAACTTGCTGTCGGGCAGTTGCGGCAGGTTTTCGTAAGCGCCGCTGATGCCGATGAACTCTTCAACCTTGTCGTAATATGGCGCGAGGTCTTCATAGCTAATCGGCCAGTCCTCGCCGTAACCGTCGTGGCTTGCGGCTTTGAAATCGTAGTTCGACAGGCGATAGGTTTGCCGGCCCCAGGGGATTGAACGCCCGCCGACCTGCCGCGCGCGAATCCAATAGAAAGGCTTATCGGGCGGCGTCGTGTAAGGGTTCTCCTGATCGTTGACAAAGAACTGCCGGCCATACTCGTTGCACGCATAACATTTCGATTGAATCGGCTGCGTCCGCATCATATCGCGCTGGTCGCCGAAGCCGCGATACTTGAGTTCGTAAGGCCAGGTGTGTTCCGTGTAATCCTTCAGCGGGTCGAGCTTGCGCCCGGCTTCGAGCACCACGACTTTCAAGCCTTTCTGGGTCAATTCCTTTGCCGCCCAGCCGCCCGTCGCGCCCGAACCCACAATGATTGCGTCGTAGATGATTTCCTTTGCCATGATTCCCCTTTTGAAAAGTGAAACGTGATGCGTGGTACGTGGTGCGTGATCAGCAACAATAAAGACGGCTGGTCACTCGCAACCCTTCCGGTCACGCATCACGCATCATGCTAAAGCCTTTTTCACATACTCGAATGAATCGCGTAAGCCGTCGGTCGGATTCTCGGCTTCGAGTTCGTATTCGAGGTTGGCTGCGTACTTGAACTTGATCTCCTTGAGCGTTTTCATGACTTCGGCAACCGGGGTTGCGCCATGACCGAAACGGCGGTCGGTGTGCTTGGCGTCTTTGTCGCGGTCTTTGACGTGAAGGCTGACAATGCGGTCGTGATGCTGTCGCAGGAAGGCGACCGGATCATATCCACTGGCCGAGAAGTGACCGACATCGAGGTTGGCGTTCATGTACTTCGATGTGGATTTGAAGAGGTTGAGAAAATCGTCGGGCGTCTCGAATTCCTGCGTGCGGTCGCCTTTGTACCAGTCTTCGCCGAACCAGTGGTTGTGCAAGCCCATCTTGACTTTGTATTTCTGGCTCCACTGGTCGAGACGCGGCACAATCGACTTCTGCACCGATGCCGTCATGACGTGCGTGCCCAACAGCAGCGCGCCGTTATAGCCGCGATCCAGGTGCTCGTTACTGGCGTCTTTTGGAAAGTTGACGCAGTAGGCGCTGACGTGAATGCCTGCGTCGTCAAATTTTTTCTTCACCGCCTTGAATTCGGCTTCCGAAGTTTTCATCGGGTCGAGGTGACCGTTCCAGAGTTCAACGCTGCTCAAGCCGACCGCTTGCATCGCGGCAATCATCTGCTCGATGGTGAACTTGCGAAAGGTGTAGCTCTGCACGCCAATCTCGACGCCATTGACGACGGACGGCTTGACTTTGTCGAATGGCCGCAGTGCCAGAGTGCCCATCGCGCCGAGCAGGATGCCGCTGAACTCTCTGCGTGTGATGTGGTTCATTCCCCCTCCATAATTACTGATGAATTGTGGAAAAATTTTGTGTGGCGATGATAGCCTCGCCGCGCGCAAGTTGCAAGCGACGCCATCTGTGTGCGGCTGGGAGCGCGGGCATCTTGCCCGCATAGACTGAATTGAAGAGAATGAATGTGCGGTGCAGTCCGCGCCGCTTGTCACGAGCAATGCGAGCGGGCAAGATGGGAGGATCATCAAGATCTACAGAACTATTCAGGCGGCTGTGCCGCTTGGCTGTGCGGTGAGTCTCGGACTCACCGGTAGGAGGTGCAGTTTTTCTTTTGCGGCTACGCCGCAAATTGGCGGCATAGCCGCAGGCTTGAGGTCGCAGTGACACGGCAAGGCCGAGCCTTGCCGCACGGCCAAGCGGCACAGCCGCGACAAGACGGGCTTAAACACAGGTGTAAAACTAACGCCGGCGCTACTAGTCTATCCGGCGATTGCTTAACCGTATGAGGACGCTGACGGTCAGATTAATTACTTTCATCGGCAGCCTGGCGCTGGTGTGCGCCGCGCTGTCGGTTGCCGTGCATCACTGCGTGCTGGCGCTCACCGCCGAGAAACCGTTCGCGCAGTACAGCCATAGCGTCTGGCGCACCGAAAACGGCTTGCCGCAAAACACCGTGCGCGCCATCGTGCAGACGCGCGACGGTTACATCTGGCTGGCGACCGATGACGGACTGGTGCGCTTCGACGGCATACGCTTTGTGACCTTTGATCGCCAGAACACGCCGGCCATGAAATCTAGCGTCATCCTGACGCTCTTTGAAGACGGCAACGGCGCGCTCTGGATCGGCACGGACGGCGGCCTGCTCGAATATCAAAACGGCAAGTTTGCGGCTTATGCTACAAAAGACGGACTGGCCAACGACCGCGTCACGGCTCTCACCAGCGACCGCGAAGGCCGCCTGTGGATCGCCACGCCGGGCGGCTTGAGCCGCTTGCAGAATGGCCGCTTCGTGACGTACACCACAAATAATGGATTGCCGAGCAACAGCGTCGGCGCGCTCTTTGCCGACAGTCGCGGCAATCTCTGGGCCAGCACGACCGCCGGGCTGGTGCGCTTCAATGCTGAACTGATTACCAAGTTCACGACGCTCGACGGGCTGCCGAGGAATCGAGTCAACGCGATCTACGAAGACCGCGCCGGCGATTTGTGGTTCGCCACGCCCGGCGGCCTGGCGCGCTTTGTCGACGAACGCTTCATCGAGTTCACGACCGCCAACGGGCTGGCCAGCAATATGGTCTGGACGATGCGCGAAGACCGCGAAGGCACGCTCTGGGTCGGCACAGACGGCGGCTTGAGCCGTCTGGCGAAATCCGGCGTCAAGACCTTCACGACCGCCGACGGCCTGGCCAATAATAGCGTCTACTCGATAGTTGAAGATCACGATGGCAGCCTGTGGCTGGGCACGCCGGGCGGCTTGTCGCGGCTGCACGCCGGCCAGCTCAACTCCTACACGGGGCGCAACGGCCTGTCGAGCAACGGCGTGCTGGCCATCATCGAAGACCGCGAAGGCAATCTCTGGATCGGCACAGAATCGGGCGGGCTGAATCTGTTTCGCGATAAAAAATTCACCAACCTCACGGCCAGCGACGGCCTGGCCAGCGATCTGCTGTGGGCCGTGCGCGAGTCGCGCGACGGCGCGCTGTGGGCCGGCACGCAAACCGGCCTCACCGAAATCCGCAACGGCGTGTTCACGACTTATATGGTGAAAGACGGCTTGCCGAGCGACATCGTGCGCGCCTTGTGCGAAGACCGTGAAGGCCGTCTCTGGATCGGCACGCCCGCCGGCTTGTGCGAATTTGCCAATGGAAGATTCACTACTTTCACTGACCTCGACGGCCTGTCGAGCAATGCCGTGTCGGTGATCGAAGAAGACAGCGACGGCAGCCTGTGGATCGGCACGCTCGCGGGTCTCACGCGCTTGAAAGATGGCAAGTTCACGGTCTACACCACACAAAGCGGCTTGAACAACGACGCCATTCTTTCATTGCACGCAGCCAAAGACGGCAGCCTGTGGATCGGCACGCGCACGGGCGGCTTGAACCGTTTCAAAGACGACAAGTTCACCGCCTACACAGGCGAGCAGGGCCTGTCGGATGCGAGCGTCCGCGCGCTCTACGAAGACGCTGAAGGCACGCTCTGGGTGGGCACGCGCAACGGCGGCTTGAATCGCTTCAAGGATGGCCGCTTCACTGCCATCACGACGAAGAATGGACTGGCGGACGATTGCGTTTTTCAGATTCTCGAAGACGGCAAAGGCAATCTCTGGATGAGCTGCACGAAGGGGCTGTTTGCCGCCAGCCGCCAACAGCTCAACGAATTTGCCGATGGTGACATTGCTTACATTAACTCGATTGCCTACGGCACGGCGGACGGCATGGAGAGCCGCGAATGTACGGGCGGTGGCCAGCCCGCAGGGTGGCGCAGCCGCGACGGTCGCCTATGGTTTCCGACCATCAAAGGCGCGGCGATGATCGATCCTGAGCACATGAAAACCAATACGGAGCCGCCGCCTGTCGTGATCGAGCAGCTCATCGTCGACGACAAGCCGGTCGAGATGACGGCGAAAACGGAAGTGCCTGCGGGCATCTATCGGCTGGAGTTTCAATACACCGGTTTGAGTTTTATCGCGCCGGAAAAAGTCCGCTTCAAGTACAGGCTCGAAGGCTTCGATAAAAACTGGGTGGATGCCGGGGCCAGGCGCGAGGCGGCTTACACGAATATCCCGCCGGGCCGCTATACCTTTCGCGTGATGGCGGCCAACAACGACGGCGTGTGGAACGAAGCGGGGGCGGCGGTTTCGTTTTATCTGAAGCCGCGCTTTTATCAAACCATCTGGTTTTATCTGGCGCTGCTGGCGGTGGCCGGCGTCGTCGCGTGGATGACCTATCGCCGTCGCATAGGCCGCGTCCGCGCAGAGTTTGCCGCCGTGCTCGCCGAACGCAGCCGCATGGCGCGCGACATACACGACACGCTGGCGCAAGGCTTTGTCGGCATTTCCCTGCAACTCGAAGCCGTCGGCAAGATGCTCGATCAGTCGCCAGGCAGAGCCAAGCAGCATCTCGATCTGGCGCAGACCATGGTGACGCACTCGCTCACAGAAGCGCGCCGCTCGGTGTGGGATTTGCGTGTCCAGGCGCTCGAAAATGCCGACCTCGCCACCGCGCTTGCCGATGCCGCAAAACAGTTGACCACAGGCACGGCGGTACAGGCTGAATTCAACCTGACAGGCACGCCGCGCTCTTTGCCGGCGACGGTCGAAAACAATCTCTGGCGCATCGGCCAGGAAGCCATGACCAACGCCATGAAGCACGCACGTCCGCGCCACCTGCGCGTCGAACTGGCGTTTGCGCCCAGGCAGGTGACCTTGCAGGTTATGGATGACGGTCGCGGCTTCGATACGCAAAATGATCAGCTATCGGGCGACGGCCATTTCGGCTTGATCGGCATGCGCGAGCGCGCCGAGCGGCTGAAAGGCAAGCTCAACGTGGAGAGCCGTGCGGGCGAGGGCACCAGCATCAGCGTCACCGCGCCGGTAGACTAAGGCATGTGGCCGTTTGGAAAAACAATTTGAATAGAGTATGATCCTCGCCCAAGCTGACAGGATTTAGTAGAGCCAGGAAAGGCCCGAGGCTCTGGATTACGCAACACATCAAAAGCATAGAGGTTGATGCGACACCTTTGCCAATTCGCACGGGCAGCAACCCGCTTCGGTCACCGCAGGCGACGGAGCCTCTATCTACTTGTTTGTTCCTGCCTCGTGTTGCTGTGCGCCGCGTCGAATGGGCTGGCGCTCGATCCGAATAAATTACTCACGCAGTACATACGTGATGGGTGGACGACGGCCAACGGGCTGCCGCAAAACGTCGCGTTTTCGATTGTCCAGACGCGCGATGGCTATCTCTGGTTCGGCACGCTTGAAGGATTAGTGCGCTTTGACGGATTGGAATTTACGGTCTTCGATTCGACCAATACACCGGAAATGCCCAACGCGAATATCGCTGCGCTCTTTGAGGATCAGGAGGGCGCGCTATGGATCGCCCCAGGCAGTTTGTATTCTCCGCCTGCTAAAGGCAACGCGCTGCTGCGCTACAAAGACGGCAAGTTTCAGCCCTATACAGAAAAAGACGGTTATCCGGGCGATCCTGCTCTGGCCATCTGTGGGGCGCGCGAAGGCGGTTTATGGATCGCCACATCCAAGGGACTGTGCCGCTTCAAAGATGGCAGATTCCACTCCTATTCCACCAAAGACGGGCTGTCCGGCAACTCCATATTCGCCCTCTATGAAGACCGTGAAGGGACGCTCTGGATCGGCACGAATCACGGTCTCAACCAGTATAAGGACGGCAGATTCCTTGCCTTCGATCCGCACAGCCCGCTCGCGCAACGGGCTGCGAAAGCCATCCACGAGACTAAGGATGGGAGTCTCTGGATCGGCACGCCGAGCGGACTCTGTCGATTAAAAGATCGACAGTTGACCTCTTACACCACCAAAGACGGCCTGCCCGAAAATGAGGTGATGGCGATTGAGGAAGATCGTGACGGCAATCTGTGGTTGGGCACGTCGCACGGACAACTGACACGATGGCGGGATGGCCGATTCTCCGACAGCCTGGTTTTAGCCGACGATCCGGTCTGGTCAATCTATGAAGATAAAGAAGGCAGTTTGTGGGTTGGCACCTATACGGGCGGGCTACACCGGCTGAAGGACGGCAAATTTACTCCATACACCGTCGTCGAGGGACTCGCGAGCGATAGCATCTGGGGCGTGTTTGAGGACAACGAATCCAGCATATGGATTTCCACAAGTAAAGGCTTGAACCAGATCAGCGGCGGCAAGATTAAATCCTACACGAAAAAAGACGGATTGCTTGAGCCAGGCGTCAGCAAGGTTTATCAGGATCGCCAGGGAAGGCTCTGGGTCGGCACCACCGCCGGACTCAATCAATTCAAAGACGGCAAGTTCATCAGCTTTCGCTTTCCCAAAGGGGAGGACGGTTATGTGGCGGCCATTCATGAAGACGCGAAGGGAAATCTCTGGGTCGGCACCACCAAGGGACTATTCCGATATAATGGAGAATTCAAAAAGTATGTCTTCAAGGTTGACGTGCCCTGGAGTTTGGTCAATTCCATATACGAAGATCAAGACGGCGCGTTGTGGCTGGGGACGAGCGCCGGTCTGTTCCGCTTCAGAGACGAACAGTTCACGCACTATGCCGTCCCCGATGGCTCGCCGGTCGATTTGATCACCACGATTTTGCCGGATAACGATGGCGCGCTATGGCTTGGCACCGGCAGCAACGGATTGCTGCGCTTCAAAGATGGACAATTCATCCGCTACACCGCCAGAGAAGGTCTGTTCAATAACTCTGTCTTTATTATTTTCGACGACGGCCATGACAATTTCTGGATGGGCTGCAATAAAGGAATATTCAGAATCAGCAAGCGAGAGCTGATCGATTTCGCTGATGGGCAGATCCTATCGATCAGCTCAACCGCCTACGACACCGCCGACGGCATGAAGAGCAGGGAATTGACCGGCTATAACGTGGGCTGCAAGACGAGAGACGGCAGGCTCTGGTTCGCCACTGTGAAGGGAGTGGCGGTCATTGATCCGGCGCGACTCAAGCTCAATACCATCCCGACCCCCGTCTACATCAAACGGGCTTTAGCTGACGGCCAGGCGGCGAGCCTCGATGAGCAAATGGAAATCAAGCCTGGCACGCGCAATGTTGAATTTCGCTATGCGGGATTGAGCCTGCTTGCCCCGGAAAGTGTCAAATACAAGTACCGGCTGGAAGGCTTCGATAAAGACTGGTTAGATGCGGGCGCGCGGCGCGTTGCTTATTACACCAACCTGCCGCCGGGCGAATACGAATTCCGAGTCATCGCCGCAAACAATGATGGGATGTGGAATCAGGAAGGCGCGACGATTCGCCTGAAAGTGCTCGCGCCATTCTATGTGCGTTGGTGGTTCTTGCTTGCCGCAGGCGGCGCAATCGCCGCCGCTGCGCTTTTCATATTCAGAGCGCGCCTCTCGCAGTTGCAGAAGAGACAGGCGGCTCAGGAAGCTTTTTCGCGCAAGCTCATCGACTCGCAGGAGCAGGAGCGCAAACGCATCGCCGGCGAGTTGCACGACAGCCTCGGCCAGAATCTGCTGATCATCAAAAACCTCGCGGTGCTTGCCTCACTCGCCAGCCCGGAGGTTGATTCGGCGAAGAAACAATTTGACGACATCAGCACGTTTACCACTCAGGCGCTCGAAGAAGTGCGTCATATCGCTCATAACCTGCGGCCCTATCACCTCGACAATCTCGGACTGACGAAATCGCTTGAGGCGATGATCGAAAAGATCGAAAGCTCGTCGGGCATCAGCTTTACTTTCGAGATGGCCCATCTGGACGGCGCGCTGCCGAAAGATTGGGAGATCAACGTCTATCGAATCGTTCAGGAAGCCCTCAACAACATCGTCAAACATTCCGCCGCAAGGAGCGGGCGAGTCGAGGTGGTGCGCGACGAGCGTGGCATAGTCATCCATATTCGCGACAACGGCAAAGGCTTCGACCTGAAAGCGCAGGGGCTCAATGTTGCGAAGCGCGGCTTTGGGCTTACGGGGATAGCCGAGCGCGTGCGCATGCTCGGCGGCGTCTATGCGGTTGACGCCGCGCCGGGGAAAGGCACGATCATTACCGTCAAGCTTGGATTGAAACAGGCGAAGGGGAAACCTGGATGAAGCGTGAGATAAGCATCGTGATTGCCGATGATCATCCGATCTTTCGGCAGGGACTCAAACAGCTAATCGAAAGCGATCCGGTGTTCAAGATTGTTGGCGAAGCCAGCGACGGCGACGCGGCGCTTGAACTGGTCGAGCAGACCAGGGCCGCGCTTGCCATTCTCGATGTCAACATGCCGAAAAAAGACGGCTTCCAGGTGCTGCGCGCGATTCAGGAAAAGCGGCTGCCGACCGGCGTGATCTTTCTGACCATGCACGATGACGAGAAGTATTTCAATTTTGCGCTCGATGCGGGGGCGCGCGGCTACGTGCTCAAAGACAGCGCCATCATGGACATGATCAACTGCATCCATACGGTCGCTGCCGGGCAGAACTACATCAGTCCGCAGCTTTCAACTTATCTCATCAACCGCAGCCGCCGGGCCGCTATGCTGGCCAATCAAACGCCGGCAGTGCAAACGCTGACGGCGACCGAGCGGCGCGTCCTCAAGTTGCTTGCCGAATACAAGACCAGCCAGGAGATCGCCGATGAGCTTTGCATCAGCGTGCGCACGGTGCATCATCATCGGGCCAACATCGCCGAAAAACTCGATCTGCGCGGCAGCCACGCGCTGATGAAGTTCGCCATCGAGCATCAGTCGGAACTCTGAAGAGAGTGACAAGTGACAAGTGACAAGAAAGAAGTGATGAATAGAAAGTGATAAGTGAAAAGACATCGCACGCCACGCCACGCCCGCTTGTCACTTGTCACTCGTCACTTCTATAGGCAATCCTGCCCATAAAAATAGGCAACTTTGCTGATGCAGATTGGGTAAACTTCTCCATTCCCGCAAACGGCTGTTTACGCGATAATCCCGCACGGCTCATACAGAGCCATTCATTAACCGCACGCTAGAAATTGCGCCAGCGCGAATGATTTTCGCTGGTCGCTGACCGCTGTTTTATGTTTTCAAGGCTGCCGTGAATCGCCCGAACGGCCTGAGTTTGAATCACCGCAGGATAACGATGATGCTCTTGCTCGTAGACGACAACGATCAGATGCGCCAGTTAATTCGCAGCCTGGTTGCAGACCTTGCGGACAACATCCTTGAATGCAGCGACGGCGCGGAAGCCATAGTGATCTACGGCGAACATCAGCCCGACTGGGTGCTGATGGATATCAAGATGAAGCAGGTGGACGGACTCGCCGCCACTCGCCAGATCAAGGCCGCCTATCCTGAAGCAAAGATCGTCATCGTGACCAACTTCGACGACCGCAAGATGCGAGAGGCCGCGTGCGAAGCCGGCGCAGTCGAGTTCGTAGCGAAAGATAACCTGCTCGATGTGCGCCACCTGCTTGCGAAGACTCGTTGTGCAGGCCCTTGAAGATCAGCCTGATTGCTTGGCAATCGGCGATCACTCGCCTAACCATGCCGGCCCGCAGGAAACGGGCCACACACTGAATCGCTCGTTCAGTTGGCGTTTTCCTCGCCGCGCGTCACAAGGATGACGCCACGAATGCCTCGCTTTCCAGTCAGACCGATTGAAGCGGTCGCTGATGCCCTTATTGGAAGTTCTGTGCTTGTGAGGAACATAGGTAATGCAGGTAGAAAAGCCCCGCCCCCGCCAAATCGTTGCAAGACTCAGACAAGCGACGAAGCGCCCCTCGTCCGTCCTCTTCTTCATCTGCGCCATTGCCGCATTATGGCTGGCAAGCATCGTCTTCGACCCGGTGCATGGCGCGGGCGGTTTGCCTGTCCTACCACAAAAGACGGTCATCAATCCCGAAGCGGTATGGCAGGACATCAGCGCCAGCGCATTGCAAAACAAAATCGCCGAGGGCGTGCCTGCCAGCGCCCGCACACTGAGGTTGAATGCCGATGCGCTGGCTGAGGTGTTCAAGCGCGCGCCGCTGGAGTTCACTGCGGCGGCTGCCGGTTCTCAGGCGGTGCTGGCCTTGCCGATGCCGGGCGGCGCTTTCGCGCGATTTCGGCTGGTCGAGTCGCCCATTCTGGAGCCGGGCTTGCTCAAGCAGTTCCCGGAGATCAAAAGCTATAGCGGGCAGGGAATTGACGACCCGCGCATGACGATGCGCTGCGACTTCTCGCCGCGCGGCTTTAACGCTCTGGTGCTGTCGGATGGTAAACCGTTAAGCATTCATCCGGCGCGCTGGGACGATACGACGACTTATGTCAGTTACTACGGGCAGGATTTTCACGCCGGCAATACGAAGTTGCAATGCCTCGTCGATGAGAGAGACCCGCTCAATGCACAGCGGGCCGGCGCGACGACGTTGGGGGCTCCTGTAGGGCCGACGCTGCGCACGTATCGCTTGGCGGTTGCCGTCACACAGGAATATTTCAACGATGCGGCATTGGGCGGCGGCACGATTGCCAACGCAGTGGCTTCGCTCAACACATGGCTCACCGCCGTTAATGCGATTTACGAGCGCGAGCTTGCCGTGCGGCTGATTCTCGTTAATAACACCAGCATCATTTTCACGGCTGAACCTGACGGACTGACGAATGGCGACAAGAACACGGAAATCGGTGAAGTCCGAACCATCTTGCAGAATCAGGTCGGCCTGACCAATTTCGATGTCGGGCACTTGCTGTCCAGAGTTCCCGGAGGCGGCGGATTGGCAAATGTCGGCGTGGTCTGCCGCACCGACAACTTGAAAGGCGGCGGCGTCACGGAAGTCGGATCGCCGCCGGCTAACTACGACGGCGTACATGTCTTTTCACACGAACTCGGCCACCAGTTCGGTGCCGCGCATAGCTGGAACGGCTGTGCAGGCAGTGAGACTTCACGCAGCGCGGCGACGGCCTGGGAAGTGGGCAGCGGCTTCACGATCATGTCTTATGGCGGCGTCTGCGGCACAGACAACATCGTGCCTTTTCGTTCAAACACCGAGTTGCGTTTCCTTTCCGGCACATTCGCGCAGATTACCAGTTACCTGTCGACGACCTCTTGCGCGGTGACCTCTGCGACAGGCAATAATCCTCCGACCGTCGATGCAGGCATCAACTACACCATTCCCAGGCAGACGCCGTTCACGCTGACCGCTTCGGCCAGCGACCCTGATGCTGGTGATATTCCCAACTTGACCTATTGCTGGGAGGAACTCGACGCCGGCGGCAGCGACTATGTCAATCCGCCTTATGATGATTCAGGCGACCCCTCAACGACGACGCGGCCTCTCTTCCGAGCTTATTCGCCGACGAGCGGCCCATCGCGTACCTTCCCTGCCTTGACCTACATTCTCAATTACGCCAACGACCCGCCCGATACGCTCAACAATGTGCGCCCCGGCGAAGAGTTGCCGCGCATCGGGCGGACGCTCAATTTCCGCGTCACGGCGCGCGACAATCGCAACGGCGGCGGCGGCGTCAATGACGACTCGATTGTTCTGACTGTAGACGGCAACAGCGGGCCGTTCCTGGTCACCGCGCCCAACACGGCAGTGACCTGGACAGGCGGCAGCACGCAGACCGTGACGTGGTCGGTCAATAATACGAACAGCGCGCCGATCAACTGCGCCAATGTCAAGATCAGCTTGTCGACCGATGGCGGCAACACGTTTCCCATGACGCTTGCCGCGAGCACCGCCAACGACGGCAGCGAAAGCGTCACCGTGCCGAATGGCATTCAAACCTCAAACGCGCGCATCAAGGTGCAGTCCATCGGCAATATCTTCTTCGACATTGATGATACAAACTTCACGATCACTGCGGGCGCGACTTGTCCTGCCGTCACTGGCATCAGCCCGCAGGCGGCGGGCGTCGGCGCGACGGTGACGATCACGGGAGTCAATTTCACAGGCGTCAACGCCGTGAAGTTCAGCAACAATCTCAGCGCGACGTTCACTGTTAATAGCGGCACGCAAATCACTGCCACCGTGCCGAGCGGCGCGGTCGGCGGCCCTCTCACGCTGAGCAAGTCGGGCTGCGCCGACGCACAGACCTCGAATTTTGCCGTCTGCTCAGGCTCGTCGAATTTATTGGCGATTGACGACGGGTCTATCGAATTTATCGGCACAGGCACATACTTCGTGAATCGTTTGACGCCGTCGAGCTATCCGGCGACGCTGACGCACGTACAGGTCTACAACTATGGCAATGATCCGGGCGGCCCTCCTCTGGGTACGCCGCTGACCATCCTCGCCGGCGTCAACCTCGACGGCGATGCCAACATCAACGGCACTATCACACAGCAGGACAGCGCGACGGTGCAGACACGCTGGGCTTACAACACATACGCAATCGCGCCGATCACGATCACTTCGGGCGACTTCGTCGTTGGCTTTTACATGGTGAAGCCTGCCGGCGTGTCCTCCAATCTTTCGATGGACGGGACAGCGCCCTTTGCCGGGCGTTCCTACTTTTCAGGCGATGGCACGAACTTTACACAAGACGGCGGCAGCCTCAACTACATGATTCGCGGCCAGTATTTGACGGGCTGTAGCGTGTCAAACACGATCTCGCCCACCACACAAGATTTCCTCGCCAGCGGCGGCAGCGGTTCGGTCGGCGTCAACGCCGTCGGCGCGTGGACGGCGACCAGCAACGACGCCTGGATTACCATCACCGCAGGCGCGAGCGGCAGCGGCAACGGCACGGTCAATTATTCGGTTGCGGTAAACAATACAGGCGCGGCGCGCAGCGGCACGCTGACGATTGCCGGACAGACCTTCACGGTTACAGAAGCCGCTTGCGCATTTTCGATCAGCCCGACCAGCCAGAGTTTCAACGGCGCAGGCACCGGCTCGGTTAGTGTCACCACGCCGACTGGATGCCCCTGGACAGCGACCAGTAACGATAGCTGGATCACTATTACATCAGGCTCAAGCGGCAGCGGCGACGGCACGGTGAATTACTCTGTGGCGGCTAACAATACGGGTGCGCAACGCAGCGGCACGCTGACGATTGCCGGGCAGACCTTCACGGTTACAGAGGCCGCTTGCGCATTTTCGATCAGCCCGACCAGTCGCAGTCACGCTGGAGGCACAGGCGGCGGCACGGTCGATGTCACGACCGGCGGCGGCTGTAACTGGACTGCGGCGAGCAACGACGCCTGGATCACCGTCGCCTCGACCTGTTCCGGCTCGGCCAGCACACTGTCGGTTGATGATGGAGGATTAGAAAACGCCGGCTCAGGGACGACCTTCGTCAATCGGCTGACGCCGACCAGCTACCCGGCGACGCTGACGCAGGTGTCGATCTACTTTCACAACCTCGTTGGAACGAGCGGCGGGCTTCCCTATGCTTTGCCTGCGGGTACGCCGATTAATGTGCTGGTCGGCACTAAAACACCTGGCGGCTCAATCATCAACAACTCGATTGTTCAGACTACCGCCGCCACTGTGCAGACCGTAGGAGCCTTCAACACCTATTCCATCACGCCTGTGACGATCAACTCAGGGGATTTCGTGATCGGCTTCTCGGTGGCTTCGGGCATCGCCGCTTTCCCATGCCCCAGAGATCTTGGGTCGCCACAGAGTCGCGGCTACTTTTGAAGCGATGCAGTGGACTTCACCCCAGACCCGGGCGCAAACTACATGCTTCGCGGCACATATTTCGCGGGTTGTCCGGCGATGGGCGGCAGCGGCAGCGGCACGGTCATCTACTCGGTCGCGGCAAACAATACAGGCGCGGCGCGCAGCGGCACGCTGACGATTGCCGGGCAGTCTTTCACGGTCAATCAGGCCGCCTGCACGGGAACGATCAGTCCGACCAGCAGAACTCACACTGCTGGGAGCGGCGGCGGCACCGTTGCGGTCACCTCGCCCGCCTGCGCGTGGACGGCAACGAGCAACGTATCGTGGCTCACGGTCGCTTCTGCGTGCTCCGGCGCGGCCTCTACTCTGGTACTTGATAATGGCAACATCACCAACATCAGAGGCAGCGGCTCATATTACGTCAACCGGCTGACGCCAACCAGTTATCCGGCGACGCTGACGCAGGTGTCGATCTACTGGTATGGCGGCGGCGGCGGCCCGCCGCTGACAACCCCCTTGACCATTCTGGCGGGGACCAATACGGATGGTGACGCTACAATAAACAACACGAGTTTCCAGACGACCAGCGCCACGGTGCAGAGTCAGTTTGCTTTCAGCACCTATGACATCACGCCGGTGACGATCAACTCAGGGGATTTTGTGATTGGTTTCTTTATGCCGGCGAGTCCCAGCTATAGCGGCGCGTTGGCGATGGAAGGAACTGCCCCGCTCAATGGGCGCTCATACCTGTCGAGCAACGGCACGACCTTTTCTCTCGATTCGTCATTCGACTACATGATTCGCGGCGCGTATTTCGCGGGCTGTTCAACGACGAGCGGCACGGGCAATGGCACGGTCATCTACTCCGTCGCCGCTAATAACAGTGGTGGGCAACGCAGCGGCACGCTGACGATTGCCGGACAGACCTTCACCGTCACGCAGGCCACCTGTTCATCGCCGACGATCTTTTATGCCGATGCCGATGGCGATGGCTATGGTAATCCGAACGCTCCGCTAAACGCTTGCTTCCAGCCCGCCGGCTATGTGACGAACACCCTGGATTGTAACGACACCGACGCGGCGGTGAACCCGGGAACGGCGGGTGGCTGGATGGGCGGCAGCAGCGCCAACTGGCACGCGGCGGCCAACTGGTGCAACAACGCCGTACCAACCTCAACCAATAATGTCATGTTGCCGGCCAGTGGCGTCAGCAACGAAGTGAGCATCACCGATGCCAACGTGACGGTCAACAACCTGACGCTCGGCGCGAACCGCACGTTGACTGTCTCGAATAACCGTACGTTGACGATCAACGGCATGCTGACACTTGGCGGCGGCAACCTCATCGTTGCCAACGGCAGCACGCTCGTCATCGGCTCGTCGGGCAGCATCTCGCGCACCAGCGGCTACATCATCGGCGCGCTCCGCAAGACCTACGGCGGCGCGGGCAGCTTCACCTTCCCTGTCGGCACCGCGAACGGTTACTCGCCCGTCGATGTCAACGTCATCTCAGGCACAGGCGACTTCACCATCAAAGCCACGCAAGGCCCGCAGCCCAACCTCGGCGGCCCCAACAATGCCTTGCAGCGTTACTGGACGCTCACCGCTTCAGGGCTCACAGCGAATCTCACCTTCCACTACTTGCAAGCGGATATTCCTGCCGCCGCCAGCGAGAGCAGCTTCGTCATCATCAAGTACGAAAGCAGCTTCACCTTCCCCGGCGGCTCGGTCGATGCCAATGCCAACACCGCGACGATCAACGGCGTGTCATCTTTTTCCGACTGGACGCTGGGACAACCCAACGCGCCGACCGCTATTGATTTGATGACCTTCACCGCGAAAGTCGATGATCGCGGCAAGGTCTTGCTTGAATGGAATACAGGTTACGAAGTCAACAACCTCGGCTTCCATCTCTACCGCGACCTCGCAGGCCAGCAGACACGCCTGACGCCCTCGCTTGTCGCCGGCTCGGCCTTGCTCTCAGGCCAGACGCCGCTGACTGCCGGTCTGGCTTACGCATGGATCGACTCGCTGCCCAACGCCAAGTCGCCAGCGATCTACTGGCTAGACGATGTTGACCTCAATGGCCAAGTCACGCGCCACGGCCCCTTCACGCCAATCTCTATCGGCCAGTTGCCGTCGCAGGCGCAATCCCTCTTATTGAGCAACCTGCAATCGGGCGTTTCAGGCTTCACAGAGCAACAGCAACGCTTGCCGGCAACCGCCGGCGCGGGCGGCAAAGCCCCGCAGCCGCCCGCCTCCAGCCTGCAAACTCAGTGGCAGATCGCCGCGCAGTCGGGCGTCAAGCTGCTCATAGACAAGGCAGGCTGGTATCGCGTCACGCAGCCGGAACTGGTCGCCGCAGGCCTCGATGTGACGCGCGATTCGCGCGACTTGCAGTTGTTCGTTGATGCTCAGGAAGTGCCGCTGAAGATCAACGGCGGTCTGAAGGGCAGGCTCGAGGCGGGCGATTCCATCGAGTTCTATGCGATGGGGTTGGATACGGCTGAGACCGCCCTGCACAGCTACTATCTGATCAACGGCGCGCAGGCGGGCCGCCGCGTCGCGGTGGTTGACGGCAGCGACGGCCCTGAGAGCCGCGCCCAGAGCTTCGCCTATACGACGGAACTAAAGCCGCGCTATCTCTACTTCCCTTCGCTGAAGAATGGCGATGCGGAGAACTGGTTCGGGCCGGTGATCAGTAGCAATCCGTTCGCGTTGACGATGAAGGTGACGCAGCCCGACCTGGATGCCGATTCGGAGGCCAGCCTCGAACTGGTACTGCAAGGCATCACCAGCAATATCACTCACAGCGTCAGCGTGTTGTTGAACGGCACGGCTATCGGCACGGCGACCTTCGACGGCCAGGCGCACAGCACGACGCGCTTCAGCGTGGCGATGCGGCAGTTGCAGGCCGGCGATAACACGATCAGCCTGACGGCTACGGGCGGCAGCAGCGATTTCAGCGTTGTCGATGCGGTGCGTTTGAGTTACTGGCATCGCTTGACGGCAGACAACAACGCCCTGCTGTTGACTGCCGAAGGGCGCGAGAAGCTGCAAATTGACGGCTTCACGCTGCCTGATGTACGTGTATTCGACATTACAGATGCGGCGAACATCAGCGAGATCAAAGCCGAGGTAAAAGATGACGGCGAGGGCTATCACGTGACCGTGGCATCGCCAGAGATCGGCACGCGCCTGCTCTATGCGGTGGTTGACGCGACTGTGCAACGCCCTGCGCAGGTCTTGGCGCAGCGGCCTTCGACGTGGAATCGAGCGGCGAACGGCGCGGATCTGCTGATTATCGCGCACGCCAGCTTGATCTCAAGTCTACAGCCGCTGAAACAACTGCGGCAGGCGCAAGGCTACTCTGTGACGCTGGTGGATGTCGAAGACCTCTACGATGAGTTCAGCTACGGCGCGCATGCCGCCACGGCGGTGAAAGATTTTCTGACCAGAGCCCGCAGCGCCTGGAAGCGAGTGCCGCGCTGGGTGCTGCTGGCGGGCGATGCCAGCTACGATCCGCGCAACTATCTGGGACTGGGCGAGAATGATCTGGTGCCGACGGGCCGCATCGCGACGTTGCAGTTTGAGACGGCCAGCGACGAATGGCTGGGCGACGGCGATGGCGATGGGCTGGCGGAGATCGCCATTGGGCGGCTGCCTGTACGCACGGCAGCGGCGGCGGCGCAGGTGGTCACCAAGCTTATCGGCTATGAACAGAGCCGGCCCGATGGCGTGCTGCTGGTGGCAGATCGTCCGGACGGCTTTAACTTTGAGGCGGCGAGCCAGACGATCAAAGGGTTGCTGCCTGAAGGCATGGCGGTGACGGAGGTCTATCGCAGCCAGATGGATGATGCGACAGCGCGGCAGGCGTTGATGTCTGCATGGAGTCGCGGGCCGCTGTTGGTGAATTATGCAGGGCACGGGTCGTCGAGCGTGTGGCGTGGCAACCTGCTGGTGAGTGACGATGCGGCAGGGCTGAGAAACGGCGACGGGCTGCCGGTGGTAATCGCGATGACCTGTCTGAACGGCTTGTTCAATGATCCGCGAGCCATGAGTCTGGGCGAAGCGTTGCTGCTGGCAGAGCAAGGTGGGGCGGTCGCCGTGTGGGCCTCATCGGCGCAGACAAGCGCCGACGGGCAGGCGCAGATGAATCAGGAAATGATGCGGCAGTTGTTCAGCGGGCCGGCAACCGGCGGCAAGCCGCTGACGCTTGGCGAAGCGACGAAGCAGGCGCGGCGGCTGGTGACAGACGGCGATGTGCGGCGCAGCTGGGTGCTGCTGGGCGATCCGACTATGCGGCTGAGGTGAGGGAAGAAACCGGAAGCAAGCCGCACAACGAGAAAGCGAAAGTTCAGAGCCGCGAGCCCGGACGATGGACTGGGGGTGACTCGACCGGCCCTGAACTTTCGCTGCATTACGCTTGGCCTCAGTTCCGGTCAGAACCATCCCTTCTTGTTCAGCACGTAAGTGTTGACGAACTCCTCATCGCTCTTCGTAAGATAGATTATACCTTCGATCAAGCCGACGATGCCTGTGACGATGGCTCCGAAGCCGCAGGTCAGCAGCGCCACCAGCAACATAATTAAGCCTTCGGTGTTATATCCCAGAACGAATTTATGAATGCCCAGCCCGCCGACCAGAATGCCGCATAGCCCGGCGGCGAGTTTCTTGTCTGCGCCGACAGGCTTGGCGCCCGGCGGCACGCCGTAACCGTATGGCTGCGGGTAGCCTTGCGGCGACGGCGGATAGGCGGAAGGCGGCTCATAGCCTGTTGGCGGATAGCTTGATTGCGATTGTTCAAAGCTCGGCGGATACTCCCTGGTCGGCTGATCCTGGCCGGCTGGCGTGGACGGCAGGGTGCTGCCGCAAGCGCGACAAAACTGCGCCGTCATCTCTACAGCCACTCCGCAGCGCGGACAAAACTTTTGCATCATGCATCGCTCTCCATATCTTGTGGGTCTGTGCCGCTCGCCGGCGGCGCCTTAGCCGGTAGCGATTATTTGCCGCACGCTACAGCGTGTCAAATGATTTCAACCTGGAACGCAACAGCGGCTGCGATTAAAAGCGGAGGTTGACGATTCGCACAGACAAAAGACAGGCGCGAGAGCCGCCACCTTCGTGATGGATTGCTTCCTCGCGCCCGCCTCAATTCCCAACGCTGATCGGTTGACTTATTCGACAGGAATCTCTTTCGCGGTTTCGGCTTCGGTGTTTTCTTTCGCCGTGAGCTTTGGCAAGGTCAACGTCAGGCGACCCTCTTGCAATCGCGCTTCGACCTTCGTGGTGTCGACTTCGGCAGGCAAGGCAATCGCCCGGAAAAACATCGCCGTCTGCCGCCCTGTGACCGGCACATCTTCAGCCTCCGGCGCGAGGGTCTTCTCGGTCTTGCCACTCAGGAAGACGCGGCGCGGCTCGACGGCGATCTCGATGTCCTGCTCGTTGAAGCCCGGAACTTCGGCAGTAATCACTAAGCCTTCTTCGGTTTCGTTCCCCTCAACCGAGACTGGCGCAAGCAACTCCGCTTCAGCCGTCTCCCAGTCTTCAATGTCGTGCCCGTGCTCGCGCTGACGCGCCTCGAACAGTTCGTATGCCCGGCAGGCAATCTGCTGTTGCATCTCCTCCATCCGATTGAAGAGCGCCACCGCCTCGACAATCATTGGATGAACGAGTTGTAGCTCTTTCGCTGGTTGCATGGTGTTTACTCCTTTCTTAAAACACGGCGGCCACGACGCTCGTGCGCGCCGCGCCAGGTTGTTGAATCACAATCGCTATGTCATGGCGCAGGTGGTTCGACGCAGGCGACCGCATGCGCGGCCACAGGTGCATGGCCGCAGTCGTCGCCACACGGTCGCGCAATCCAAATTCAACCGGCTTGCCTGAGTCAAACAATGCGCGCGTCACGGTTGCGGCGCGCAGTGGAGGTAATTCGTTGGGTGCGGTTCGTAGCGGCGCATGTGCCGGCGAACCGCCTGTAAAGTAGTCCTTCGCCTCGGCGTTGTCAACCGCGCATTGCGGCCCGCGCCCGGTTGGCAAGGTCGGGCTGGCGTGTCAAACGTGTCTTCGCGACGATCTCCTGCCGCACCTCTTGAAGTTTCTCAGCTCGCCATTCGATCCATTCATCCAGCCCGTGGATGAAGTGTTTGTCGGCGCGGCCAAACTCGTCATTCGCTTGCTCGACATTCGCCTTCACTTCAGACTCGTTTTTGGTAAACATCTTTCCAATTACTCCCTTCGCTTCTCCCTGAGTCTCTTGCGGGTTTCCACTGGGCAGAACTTCGCGCAGGATTTATTAAAGCAACCTCTGTGCCTGCTCATCGTATGCGGCTGCCGCGCGGTTTCAAGTGTTTATCCGACAAGCCGCCTTTTGCTGTATAAGTGTGCGGGAAGTTTTACACAGCCACTGTATAATTATCCGCGAATCTTCTACCGATGATGTCCACATCGGCTGACCTGAGCGCGGGCACGCACGTTGCACTTGTCACATGGTCGGGACAATTTGTGACAAACACGCCACACAGTGAATAACGCCAGACGGCCAGCCAACCATCTGCAAGCCGGGCGAGCCGTCATGGCGGCCTAAGCGTTTGTGTTGCACGGCCCGATTGGCTAGGCTTCCGATAGTTATTCTGATTGACCTGGCCGGGTTAGATTCCGATTTGCTTCTGGAGGTGAATCTGTGGACTCTGCGCTTGCGGTTGACCGCCTGCACTTCGCTTTCACCATCACGTTTCATTACCTGTTCCCGCAACTGACCATGGGGCTTGCGCCGCTCATCGTCATCTTCAAATCGCTGGCCTTGTGGAAAGGCGACGAGCGTTACCACCAGGCGGCGCGCTTCTGGGCAAAGATCTTCGCCATCAACTTCCTGCTGGGGGTCATCACGGGCATCCCTATGGAGTTTCAATTCGGCACCAACTGGGCGCAGTTCTCGCGCTATGCCGGCGGCGTCATCGGCCAGACGCTGGCGATGGAAGGGGTCTTCGCCTTCTTCCTCGAATCCGCCTTCCTCGGCCTGTTTCTCTTCGGCGAGAAGCGCCTCGGCCCGCGCTGGCACTGGTTCGCGGCCTTCATGGTCTTCTTCGGCTCATGGCTGTCGGGCTACTTCATCATCGCCACAGATGCATGGATGCAGCACCCTGTAGCGCATACGATAGCCGCAGACGGCTCGGCGCACCTGGCGAGCTTCTGGGGCCTGCTGCTCAATCCTTGGGCCGGCTGGATGTACGTGCATAACATGAGCGGCGCGCTGATTACCGGCGCGTTCGTGATGATGGCGGTCGGCGCATTCTACCTGCTGACGGCACGGCAGGTCGAGTTCGGGCGCTTGTTCGTGCGCACGGGATTGATTGCAGGGGTGATCGCCTGTTTATTTCAAAGCTTCCCGTCAGGCGACCAGCAGAGCAAGATGGTGGCGCACAAACAACCTGTAACCATGGCGGCGATGGAAGGCTTGTTCAACAACGAACAGGGCGCGCCGCTGGTCATCATCGGCCAGCCCAACATCGATGAACAGAAGCTCGACAATCCCATCATCGTGCCGCGCATGTTGAGCTTTCTGACACATCGGCGATGGGATGCAGAGATGCGCGGGCTCAACGATTTTCCGCGCGACCAGTGGCCCGACAACATCCCTCTGCTCTATTACAGCTATCACATCATGGT
>JBBWZK010000240.1:0-8452 GCA_039648975.1 Blastocatellia bacterium | reverse complement strand
AGCTTTAAGATCGACCTCACCAATGAATTTATTCAGGCCGAACTCGCCAAGAAGTTCAACGAGACGGGCGTCGATTATACGTTCGCCAGTTCGTCGTCGAGCCAGTGGCTCATCGGCCTGTTGAGCTATGCGCCGCTGCTGGTCTTCATCGGCTTGTGGATCTTCATGATGCGGCAGATGCAGTCGGGCGGCAACAAGGCGCTGTCGTTCGGCAAGTCGCGCGCCAAGCTTCTCAGCAATCAACAGAAGCGCGTCACCTTCAAGGATGTCGCCGGGGTTGATGAAGCGAAGGAAGAGTTACAGGAGATCATCGAGTTTCTGAAAGAGCCGCAGAAATTCCAGAAGCTCGGCGGGCGCATTCCCAAGGGCGTGCTGATGATGGGCCCTCCGGGCACCGGCAAGACCTTGCTGGCGCGCGCCGTCGCCGGCGAAGCCAACGTGCCGTTCTTCTCTATCTCCGGCTCAGACTTCGTCGAGATGTTCGTCGGCGTTGGCGCATCGCGTGTCCGCGACCTGTTCGAGCAGGGCAAGAAGAATGCGCCGTGCATCATCTTCATTGATGAGATTGACGCGGTTGGCCGGCATCGCGGCGCGGGCCTGGGCGGCGGCCACGACGAGCGCGAGCAGACGCTCAATCAATTACTCGTCGAAATGGACGGCTTTGAATCGAACGATGGCGTTATCCTGATGGCATCGACGAATCGCCCAGACGTGCTCGATCCGGCACTGCTCAGACCGGGCCGCTTTGATCGCCGCGTCGTCGTCAATCGCCCGGACGTCAAGGGCCGCGAAGGCATCCTGGCGGTCCACACGCGCAAGATTCCGCTCGGCGACGATGTCGATATCAACATCATCGCGCGTGGCACGCCGGGCTTTACCGGAGCCGATCTGGCGAACCTGGTCAACGAAGCGGCACTCAACGCCGCGCGCTTCAATCGCAAGACCGTCGCCATGCTCGACTTCGAGTGGGCCAAAGACAAAGTGCTGATGGGCACAGAGCGTCGCTCCATCGTCATGTCGAACGAAGAGAAGCGCAATACGGCTTATCACGAAGCCGGTCACACGCTGGTCGGCATCAAGGTGCCGAACGCCGATCCGATTCACAAAGTATCGATCATCCCGCGCGGCATGGCGCTGGGCGTCACTATGCAGTTGCCGGAAGCGGATCGCTATTCGCACACCAAGGATTACCTCGAAGGCCAGGTCGCCATTCTGATGGGCGGGCGCATCGCCGAAGAGATCTTCCTGAATCACATGACGACCGGCGCATCCAACGACATCGAGCGCGCGACGGAACTATCGCGCAAGATGGTTTGCGAATTCGGTATGTCAACCCTCGGCCCGATCACCTACGGCAAGAAGGAAGAGCAGATCTTTCTGGGCCGCGAGATCGCTCAACATCAGGATTACAGCGAAGACACGGCGATCAAGATTGACCAGGAAGTCAATCGCATCGTCACCGAGCAATACAACCGCGCCCGGCAGATCATCTTTGAAAATAAGGATGCGATGATTCGCCTGGCCGAGGCTTTGCTCGAACGCGAGTCGCTGGATGCGGTGCAGATTCGCCGGCTGGTTGCCGGCCTGCCGCTCGACGACGACGAGCCGACGCCGACGCGTACAGACAAGCCGAAGAGCGAACCTCGGCCATCGGTGCTCAATCCGATCCTGCCGGTTCCGGGCGACGCGCGCGCCTGATCGGTTTAGTAAGAAAGGTAACTTTTGGCCCCGAGTGCTTCGGCATTCGGGGCTTTTTCTTATGGCGGCGCGTGGCGCTAAGGCTGGTTGACAGGTGCAGCCGTCTGCATCTGTGCCTCTATCGCCGTGTAAGCGGACATCGGCGCGTAGGCGCGCTTCGGCTCTTTCGGGTTCGAGGGCAAACTGGCGCTCCAGTGATACGCTTTGCCGTTGATCGACAGCTTTAACTCAATCTCGCCGCGCGCCGTTTCAAAGGGCTTGATGCGATAGACGATGGGATTCCAGGAAGACGTGTTGATCGTCTTGATGTGGACGGCTTCGCCGATAGTCGCTTCGGCCCATATCACAAAGCAGTTGATCTGCGGCAGGTCGCTCATCTGCCAACGCGCCGTCAGCCGGTTGAGCTTGGGCGGGCGTTGTACGGTCATCAAGTCGACGCGGGCTAATTCGACCGGCTCGGAAAGCAGCCGTAATCTTTTCCGCTCAGTCAAGACGATGGGGATGTTCAGGTTGAGAGACTCAAAGTATTTGTATTGCACGGGCGCGACAGCGGGCAGCTTCGGTGATTTGAGATGCGCGGCTGCGGCGACTATCGACAGCGAGCGCGGAATCAAAACTCCACCCCGCTTCAGAAGTCGCTTCCTGGCATCGATCATAATTGGCACGATCTCTTCATCGAAGCCTTCGTTGCCGATGGTTTCGCTGACGATCAGATCAAAGCGGTCGCTTGTTTTGAACTGGCGCGAGTCGCTTTCGACGATTTCAATCTTGTCGGCGACCTGGTTCTCGCGGGCGAGCCTGCGGATGATCGGGATGAGCAAGCTGTCTCTTTCAATGGCGACCACCTTGCTTGCGCCGAGCCGCGCTGCCGCAATCGCCCACAGCCCCGTCCCTGAGCCTATGTCGAGGACCGTCGCGCCAGGCAAAACGTGTTGCTTTAGTGCGGCGTAAAACGCACGATTTCTAGCCGCGTCGCTTAACAGCGGCTCATGCAATCTGAAGACGTGCAGGGTGTGCTGGTATAGATCGGAATCTTCTTCTTTGGTTTTCATCAGGTTATCCTTGTGACGGGGAATTGTGGTGTCGAATAAGTTGATCGTTTAGTCATTCAAAAGAGCTTGCGGCTGTCGAGCAGAATTGTCACCGGGCCATCGTTCACCAGGCTGACTTGCATCATGGCTTGAAAGACGCCGGTTGCGACTTTGATTCCCTGGGCGCGCACTCGTCCGACGAAGTACTCGTAAAGCGCTTTGGCTTTCTCTGGTTCGGCGGCGTCGATGCATGAAGGCCGCCGGCCTCTGCGCGTATCGCCGTAGAGCGTGAACTGCGAGACGACGAGCAGCGCGCCATTGGTCTCTGCAAGCGCGCGATTCATCTTGTCCGCTTCGTCGCGGAAGATGCGCAGGTTAATGATTTTGTCTGCCAGATAATCGGCATCCGTCTGCCGGTCGTCGCGCGCCACGCCGAGCAGCACGAGCAGCCCCGCACCGATTTCGCCGACCGTCCGGCTATCCACTTCGACTTTGGCTGAGGTGACTCGTTGAACGACCGCGCGCATAGGGAGACTTTATAGCACGAAAGATGAGGCCAAGGGCAAGGCGAAAGATTGTCCCGCCAACAATACGCCGCTGGGTCGCGTGTTGTTGATCAGATCCATCTGTTGATGTTGTCAAGGATAGCGCCCACTCTTGCAGAGTATCTCACGTACTTCCACACGCTCGGTCAGGTTGAATTTCAACAATGCAGCGGTTGCCCGGCCAATGGCTGTAAGTGGAATGATGCTGCCGCCCCTGATTCTAAAGTGTTCGTTCCAGAGTTGCGTGCGAGGATTGAACAGCGCCACGAGATTCCCTGTCGTTGGATCAATCGAAGCAATATCCGAGCCTTTGAAACGATTGCAGTCGAAACACGCCAGAGCGAGATTGTCTGCTGTTGTCTTGCCGCGATGTTTGTCGGCAATAATGTGATCGGGTTCGTGAGAGAAGAAGGCGTGCGTTTCGGCAAGCAGGCAGTATTCGCAACGTTCATGCGCACGCTCACGCACCAGCCGCCGCAATGCCGCTGGAACGCGCTTGCGACTCACGCTTGCTTCTCCGCATAAAGATGAGCGCGCGCCTTGACCAACTGCATCAAGTGCTCCAACTCGCTGAAGCGTTCCAACTCGGCTGCCTCTGCTTCGCTGAGTTCACCTGCTTTGTTGCGCTCAAGCAAATCGCGCACACGCTCCTGGGCTTGCTTTGATGGGCGAAAGGCGAGAATGTCGGCTGACGTTGTGCCGCGAGCAAACAAATCGACAATCTCGTCATAAGCTTTGCTTGCAACTTTCATGGGTTAAGTCCCTTCGTATTGCCTGAGACAATTCACCTGATTCATCAACGGATTGCGAGTTTATAATGCGTCGCCCGGCTGGCCTTTTCTATTTGCTGGCGGTCTGCGCATGGTAGTCCTGAAGCGCGCGCACCTGCAATTCATCGTCGCGCAAGGCGCGGATGGCTTCGACCGTCGCCTTCGCGCCCGTCAGCGTTGTGATGCAGGGCACGGCATACTGCATGGCGGCGCGGCGAATGGCGCGCTCGTCGTAAAACGACACACGGCCCAGCGGCGTGTTGATGATTAAATCGATCTGCTTGCTTTTCACCAGGTCGGTGATGTTCGGGCGGCCTTCGTTGACTTTGTAAACGAAATTACACGGCAAGCCCGCGCCCTCCAGCCGCCGGCGGGTGCCGCGCGTCGCCACCAGCCGAAAACCCATCTCGTGAAGCTGCCGGGCCAACTCAATCACCTCGCGCTTGTCCTGATCGTTGACGCTGATGAAGACCGCGCCGGTCGGCGGCAAGCGCAATCCCGCGCCCTGCTGCGCTTTCAGAAACGCGCCGCCAAAGTTTTCCGCGACGCCCATCACCTCGCCCGTCGAGCGCATTTCCGGGCCGAGTATCGGATCAACGCCGGGAAACTTCACGAACGGAAAGACCGGCGTCTTGACGTAGAAACGATCTACCGCCAACTCTTCAGGCAAATGGAACTCCGAAAGCCTCTGGCCAATCATCAGCTTGGCGGCGATCTTCGCCAGCGGCACGCCTGTAGCTTTGGATACAAACGGCACGGTGCGCGAAGCGCGCGGATTCACTTCAAGAACATAAACCGTATCGTCCGCAATGGCGAATTGAATGTTCATCAAGCCGACGACCTTCAAGGCGCGCGCCAACTCTCTGGTGTAGCGGCGCATGGCCTCCAGATGTTCCGGCTTGACTTCGTAAGGCGGCAGCACGCACGACGAATCGCCCGAATGAATGCCCGCTTCTTCGATGTGCTGTTGAATGCCGGCAATCACCACTGTCTCGCCATCGGCCAGCGCATCCACGTCAATCTCGCCGGCGCTCTCCAGGAACGAATCGATCAGCACGGGATGTTCGGGCGACGCTTCGACGGCGTGAGTCATGTAATTGTCAAGCGTCGTCTCGTCATAAACAATCTGCATGGCCCGCCCGCCCAGCACATAGCTCGGACGCACGAGCACAGGATAACCGATGCGGGCCGCGACCGCGCGCGCTTCTTCATTCGACGTGGCGGTGCCATTCGGCGGTTGCGGAATGTCCAGATCAACCAGCAGCCGCCCGAAGCGCTTGCGATCTTCGGCCAGGTCAATCGCTTCGGGCGATGTGCCGACAATCGGCACGCCGGCTTTGAACAGGCGCATCGCCAGATTCAAGGGCGTCTGCCCGCCGAACTGCACGATGACGCCTGCGGGCCGCTCGCGCTCGACGATCTCCATGACGTCTTCAAAGGTGATCGGCTCGAAGTACAAACGATCCGACGTGTCGTAGTCCGTCGACACCGTCTCAGGGTTGCAGTTGACCATGATCGATTCATAGCCTTCTTCTTTCAGCGCGAAGGCCGCGTGGCAACAGCAGTAATCGAACTCGATGCCCTGGCCGATGCGGTTTGGCCCGGAGCCTAGAATCATCACCTTCCGGCGTTCGGTCGGCGCGGCCTCGTCTTCGTCTTCGTAGGTCGAGTAAAGATAGGGCGTGAACGATTCAAACTCCGCGCCGCAGGTATCGACGCGCTTGAAGACGGGCGTAATCTTCATCGCTTTTCGCGCGCCGCGAATGTCGTCTTCGGTCGTGTTTAATAGAACGGCGAGCCGCTGATCGGAAAAGCCCATGCGCTTGGCCTGGCGCAACTGCTCGCGCGTTAACTGGTCAAGCTGCTTCTGCTGTAACTCCGCTTCGTGCTCAATAATCTGTTGCAGGTTGTCTAGGAACCATAGATCGATCCTGGTCAGCTCGTGCAGTTCCTCAATACGATAGCCGTGCGCCAGGGCGTGCATCACGAAATAGACGCGCTCTGCCGACGGCACCACCAGCCGGCGGCGCAGTTCGATGTCGTCAATGGTTGCCGGCACGCGGAACGAACTGCGCACTTCGAGCGAGCGCAGTCCTTTTTGAAAGGCTTCTTTGAAGGTGCGCCCGATGGCCATGGCTTCGCCTACGGATTTCATCTGCGTGCCGAGCGTCGGGTCTGATGCGGGGAACTTCTCAAAGGCCCACTTGGGAATCTTCACGACACAATAATCAATCGTCGGCTCGAAGCTGGCCGGCGTCTTGCGCGTGATGTCGTTGGGGATTTCGTCGAGCGTGTAACCGACGGCGAGCTTGGCGGCGATCTTGGCAATCGGGAAGCCTGTGGCTTTGGACGCCAAGGCCGACGAACGCGAGACGCGCGGGTTCATCTCGATGATGATCAAATCGCCGTTTGTCGGACTCAGCGCAAACTGAATGTTCGAGCCGCCGGTTTCGACGCCGACTTTGCGAATCACTTGAATGGCAGCATCGCGCATGACCTGATACTCACGGTCTGTGAGCGTCTGCGCCGGTGCAACAGTGATCGAATCGCCTGTATGAATGCCCATCGGGTCGAAGTTTTCAATCGAGCAGATGATGACGACGTTGTCCGCTAGGTCGCGCATCACTTCAAGCTCGTACTCCTTCCAGCCAATGATCGACTGTTCGATCATGGTCTCGTGAATCGGCGAAGCGCCGAGGGCGCGGGCGACGATCTCTTCGTATTCTTCGGCGTTGTAAGCGATGCCGCCGCCTGTGCCGCCGAGCGTGAACGACGGGCGAATGATGGCCGGGAAGCCGACCATTTGAATCAACTCGCGCGCTTCATCCAACGTCTTGGCAAAGCCGGAGCGCGGCATTTTCAGGCCGATCTCCTGCATCGCACGCTTAAACAGCATGCGGTCTTCGGCGACTTTGATGGCCTCAAGCTTCGCGCCGATCAATTCAACACCGTACTCTGCAAGCGTGCCGTCTTCGGCGAGCGCCACCGCGAGGTTCAACGCCGTCTGCCCGCCGACCGTCGGCAGCAGGGCGGCGGGCCGCTCGCGCTCGATCACTTTGCGCACGGCCTCTGGAGTGAGCGGCTCGATGTAAGTGCGGTCGGCGAGTTCCGGGTCGGTCATGATCGTCGCCGGGTTCGAGTTGATCAGCACAACCTCGAAGCCTTCCAAGCGTAGCGCCTTGCAGGCTTGCGTGCCGCTGTAATCAAACTCACAAGCCTGGCCGATGACGATTGGCCCGGAGCCGAGGATGAGAATCTTCTTGATGTCGGTTCTTTTTGGCATTAGCGATTATTGAGTCTGCTTGGATTGGCTCTCCGTTGATGGATTATAGAGATTCTCTTCAAGATGGCGCGTCGTCTGTTCAGTGACGCTGCCGGGATAAGCTAATGGATCTGTCGCCGGCGCTGCGGTGGCGATGCCGGCAGACTCAGCCGATAGCAAACCTGAACGAGCGTCGGCGGGGCGCAATGATGAGCCCAGTGAAGCCGCCCGCTCAATTGCTTTAATTTCGCTTGTGGAATTGCTCCACCTCGCGATTCCCGAAACCAGCGCGAGGAGGCCGTAGATCAGCAGGAGCGTCGTCAGCGTGCCGATGAAACCTGGTATTGCGGGAAAGCTGACCAGCGCAAACAGAATCACTTTGAGGAGGACGATGGCGCAGGCAGCGCTGCCGATAATGATGCTGTTGCGGCTGCGGTAATATTCTTTGAGCAGGTTCACCATGCGCTCATCGAGCGGCGACTGATCGGCGGCCTTGCCGCTCAATGCCTCAGAGACAACGGCGAGATTCGTGCCGCAGCGCGTGCAGAACTTCACTTCCGCCTGATTGTTTGAGCCGCAGCTTGGACAATACATTTCGCCCTCGATTGCCGGTTGTCTTGTGGCGCGCGGTCAGCTTTCAGTAAAAATGATATTACAAGGTTGCAATGCTGCTTTTCAATGTCGAAGCATGAAAGGCTTGTTGGAACGCTACGCCCTCAGTCTTGAGCCAGTCCCGTAGGGACGCAATGTTTATAGTTACAAGTGTTGAAGAGGAGGCCAGCCCTGTAGGGGCGGAATGTCAACATTGCGCTCCTAACGGAGCTTGGGGTTCTTTTTGCCGTGCAATTCTATAAACATTTCGCCCCTACGGGGCTGGGGATCCCAGCAATCCTTACATGCCTCGTTTCAATGTATGAAACACGCAAGCGATTCAAGGGTGATCGGCTTCATAATCGGAATCGGGCGACGGCTGGCCATAAGCATACGAGCCGAACAGAATAATTTTTTGCGGACGAAACTCGCGGACGATCTGTTCGCAGAGTCGTGCAATCTGTTCCGCTGTGTTGAGGTTCAATTCTTCTGTTGCGCTCATAACAATCCCCTTCTTGCCATCCTATTCGTAAGCCAGCGCCTTGACCGGGTCTT
>JBBWZK010000236.1:0-19804 GCA_039648975.1 Blastocatellia bacterium | reverse complement strand
GCGCATCATTGCCAGAGAATACGAAAGCGGCGACAGGTCGCCGCACTCCATAGAGCCGCCGCATTGCAAGAGGCTCCTCTTTGTATCTTACACGGATGTCGAGACCGATCTAGGATTCGTCACTCATGCGGCGCAGGTCTTTCTTGTGCTTTTCGCGCTCTTCGCGGCGGCGCTTGTCTTCGATCTTTTTCGTAGGCAGGATAGGGGCGCGCTCGCGCGGGCGGAGCTTCTCTTTTTCAATCGTGATCTTTGTCGTCTTCTTCGCCACGTCGGTTGATCACCTTCAATGAATCTCGCTCGCCCGCTCGAAGATTGTAGCACAGCAGTCATCAGGAGGCAGGAGGCAGGAAGCAGTTTCAAGTCCCGTTAGGGACGCAATGTTTATAGTTCCTGGCATCACAAAAAGCCGAGCCCCATAGGGGCGGAATGTTGACATTGCGCTCCTACGGAGCTTGAAGAACAAACCAACTCGTTGACTATAAACATTGCGCTCCTAACGGAGCTATGCTTTGCCTGCTTCCTGCCCCCTGCTTCCTGATGACTGACAACCGACCACTGCTTCGGGTATGCTTACCATCTGTGCCTGTCATTTTTTATCTCTGAGGAGAACCCAATGTATTTCATGCTTCGCTTGCAACGCGCCGCCGGTGTGCGCGCCACCTTGGTCGCGCTCGCTACGTTTGTAATGTTCAGTACTATGCGGCCAGCGTCTCGGCCTGCAATGGCGGCTGACGATACCTTGCTCGCAGGCATTCAGAAAGCCGAATACCGCGCCCGCCGCCAGCAGTTGATGTCGCATATCAAAGACGGCGTCGTCGTGATGCTCGGCGCACGCGAAGACGAATTCGGCGAAGTCGGGCGCTTCCGCCAGAAGAATGATTTCATGTACCTCGCGGGCGTTGAAACACCGGCAGCTTTTGTGGTACTCGTGCCGGCGGGGCTGATCGGCGACAGGGCGGCGCAGGAAACGCTGTTCATTCCGGCACGCAATCGCTTTCAAGAGAAATGGACGGGGCCGCAGATCGGGCCGGGCGCGGAAGGCCAGGCCGCCTTCGGCTTTCAGGAAGTCGCCGATAACGCGAAGTTGAACGAGGTTCTCAACGGGGTGTTCAAATCGACCGGCGGCAAACTGGCGGCGAAGCTCTACACGATTGTAGCGCAGGGCACGACGGCAGACATCCAGCGCGAGACCAGCTTCGTTGCGGCTTTGCGGCAGAATTACCCTGGTATTCAAATCGTTGACGTTGCGCCGATCATTGCTGAGATGCGCAAGGTGAAATCAGCGGCAGAGATCGCCCTGCTGCAAAAAGCGATTGACATTACAGGCGAAGCCCAACGCGACGCCGCCGCGCAGATTCGCCCCGGCGCGTTCGAGTACGAAGTGCAGGCGGCGCTCGAAGCAGCTTTCACGCGCAACGGTTCGGAGCGTCCGGGCTTCCCGTCGATAGTCGGTTCAGGCTTCTATTCAACCGTGCTACACTACGACCAGAACCACAAGAAGATCGACGCAGGCGACACGGTTGTCGTCGACATCGGCGCGGAGTTCAGTTACTACACCGCAGACATCACGCGCACCTACCCGGCGTCGGGCAAGTTCACGCCGCGCCAGCGCGAGATTTATCAACTGGTGTTGGATGCGCAACGCGCCGCCGAGCGCGCCTTCAAGCCGGGCCAGACCATCGCGCAACTGCATCGCGTCGCGGTCGAGACAATCAAAGGTAGCCCGCTGCGCGACAAAGAGGGCAACACACTCGAACGCTATTTCATTCACGGCCTCGGTCACTGGCTCGGCATGGACGTGCATGATGTTGGCAATTACACGAACCTGCCGGCGGGCGCGGTCTTCACCATCGAGCCGGGCATTTACATTCCCGAAGAAAAGCTCGGCGTGCGCATTGAGGATGATTATCTGGTCACTGAAAAGGGACTAGTGAAATTGAGCCGCGCCATCCCGTCGGAGCCTGACGAGATCGAACGCATCATGCAATCGCACACCAAAGCCGCGACCGCCGCGCCGCAGAAGAAGTAACTTGCGGATACACGTTCAGGAACTGCTTATCGTTAATTTCTCGCTATCCAGAGTTTTCAAGTCTGCTGTTTTTATATTACTCGGACATTGGATTGCCAAGAAGATTCGTATGATACAAGAATTCCACTGGCTGATCGTTAAGCAACTCGAAAACCGCATCTAACAGCGAGATTGACTGGAGCGCGCGAAGCGAGTTTCACAACGTTCCACCAGTGCTGTTCGCGCGCCCGGTCATCCCAACCGTTAGACCACTTGAGGCGGCGCACCCAGATGTTGGGTGGTTCATGATATGATTGGCTTATGACACAGGTAGATTATCAGAAAATCATCACCATAGAGCCGGGCAAGCGCAGTGGCAAACCTTGTATTCGCGGCACGCGGATGACCGTTACCGATGTTCTGGAGTATCTCGCGGGCGGAATGAGTCAGGAGGAATTACTCGCGGAGTTTCCTGATCTCACCGTCGAAGACATTCGCGCTTGTCTTGCCTTTGCGGCAGATCGTGAGCGCCGATTAGCTACTCTGCCAGCATGAAACTCTTGTTCGATCAAAATCTCTCACCGCGTCTGCCGCGTCTGCTTGCCGACCTTTATCCGCAGAGCCTCCATGTTCGAGAAGTCGGATTGCGTGACGCCAGCGATGCCGAGATATGGGGCTACGCTCAACAAAACGAGTTTGTGATTGTTTCGAAAGATTCAGACTTCCAGCTACGGAGTTTATTGTATGGGCACCCGCCCAAGTTTATCTGGCTGCGGGTTGGGAATTGTCCTGTCAAACCAATCGAGGAACTACTCAGGAAGCATTCAGTCGCTATTCATACCTTTGAGCAAGATCAAGTCAAATCTCACTTGATGCTTCCTTGAATGCAACCCATCATCACGTTATAGCAGAGGCCATAAGCGTAGTTCAGTGATGCGCAGATGACAAAACGGCCCGGACTCGCGTTGAGCAAATCCGGGCGTTTGTTGTTGTGGTGAAGTGAAGCGCGGTTTACTGGCCTTTGCTCGCCGCTTCTGATGCCGTCACCGGGCGGCCTTTCTTCACCCAGACATTGAGATTCTCGTCCGCCGCTTCGTAAAAGATGCGGCCCTGCATCATCTCGTCGGTCGTCTTCTCGCCCCAATGCACGGTCTTCGTCGGGTCAGGATTGAAGCGGTTTTTATCACTGTTGTCATAGGTGCCGATATATTCGACCGTCGTGCCTTTCGGCACGCGCATAGGCTCTTTCAGCATGTAAACGCGCTGCCAGTTGAAATCATAGTTCGGCACTTCTAAGATATCCTCTTTGCGGCCATCGGGATAAGTAAAACGCATCACCATAGACTTGCCGCGCAGATGCATGTGAACGTGCATGAAGCGAATCACTGCATCAGTCGTAAATGTATTCTTTGCCACAAAGGATTGATTGGCGTCGCCGGGGACGATCTCTATGTCTTTGCGGTCGCCGAACAAGACGCGCAGGTTTTTCTTGATCAGGCCGTTGGCGAGATAGATGCCGACTTCGCTTTGATCGGTCGTCTCTTTCGTAGCCGGCGCGTAGTGAACCTGTAGGCCGAGGCGGAGTCCCTTCGGAATACGCACCGCCGTGCCTTCAGGCAACATCACGGGGGTGACGCCCGGCGCCCAGCCCGCGACCATGATCGTGCCTCTGGCGGTCGGGTCAAAGTCGCCGGCGATGTAGCCTTCCTCTGGAACTTTGATCATCGGCGGCACCAAGTGCGTGTTCGCGTGATGCACGGCACGCGGGCTGCCGGGCCGCGTTTCAATCGAGCTGACCCAGGTGTCTTCAGGGAAAACGTAATCGAACATGAAGAAGACGTACTGATCTTTCTGGCCGGCTTTGACCGTGTAAGGCTGTTTGGCTTTGACGATGATGTCGGGCGTGCCGAGCGCCCAATCGTTTTTCCACTCGCGCGGCGCGGGGCTGTCTTTGAGATTGCCCTTGGGTGAGCCGTTATCAACCCAGGCGCTGATCGTGCTGATCTCTTGATCGGTCAGTCGCGGGTCGCCGACGTAGCGGCCAAGCGCGCCGGTGGCGTGAAACGGCGGCATCTCGCGCCGGCTGACGCGCTCTTTGATGGCGCGCGCCCAGGGCCGCGTCTCTTCGTAAGTCACCAGCGCCATCGGCGCGATGCCGTTTGGGCGATGACATTCTTCGCAGTGCTTTTGCAGAATGGGCGCGATGTCTTTGGTGAACACGACGGCGCGTTTGCCGTCGCTGGCGCTGCTTGTGGCGCTGGCAAAAAACGCGACGCCGAAGAGACTAACAAACACAATCAAGCTGATCTTTTTCATGCCGACACTCCTTCGTAAGCTGAAGCGAAACGCGTGAGTCAGCGTCCCTCGGACGAACGAATCTTGAAATGATGGCGATCAATTAGAGCCGTGCGCCGCTCTCACATTAGTCCAACCGTGCGGCCTTCGTCAATCGCGGCACTGGGTTAATCAGAGCGGTTGCAAAGTCGCAGGCAATCATGTAGGGGAGGCCCTCTGTGGCCTCCCCAGCGTAGGATGTGGCTATTTTGAAGTAACGCATGGCTTCCAGTCTGGGGCGACCAGAGAGGGTCGCCCCTACATGATTATCTCGTCAACCGACTTTGTCATCGCAGCGCTCTGGTTAATGCTTCTCATTGATCTTCGCTTTCGTGATGCGAATCGCATAATCGAGCCAGCCGCGCTCGTTGGTGTTGCGACAGCGGGCGCGCAGCGTCTCCAGGGTTTTCAACCGCACGGCAAGCGCCGGCTGATGCGCAGCGTCTGCCGCCAGCGCCATCTCCGTGAGCCGCAACGCCTCGCTCGTCTGCCCTGCCTGCAAGCGTTCTGTAGCCAGCTTTACAATCGCCTCTGGGCCGCCGGCCAGCCTTACGACATCTGCATAAACGGACGCGGCGGGTTGTTCATACATGGTTGCCGGATTCAAATCGAACCAGCCAGCGTAGCCTTCATAGATGCCGCGCACAGACCAGCTCACCTTGCCGTAGCTTTCGCCTAGAGCCAGCTCCGGCGGCAGCTTGATCTCGCGCATCAACGTGAAGACATCCTTGCCGGCGTTCATTCCCTTAACCGTTTCGTCGTGAACGTAGAGAATCGCGTCGCGCATGCGTTTGAGCTTGCGCATCACAGCTTCGCTGCCGATGAGAGGCTGCCCGTGACTCGGCAAAACAATGTCGGGTTTGAGCGCCAGGACTTGATCGAGCGAGTTGACATAATCGAGCGCCCATCGCGGCGGCGTGCCGCGCAACGTGTAGATGTTGGGAAACGACTCGTAGTAATTATCGCCGATGAAGGCGGTCTTGAGTTGTGGAATCCAGACGCTCAGATGATCGGGCGTTTCGCCGGGCGTGCGCAAGATTACAAAAGTCAATCCGCCGAGCGTGAACTCGTACTTATCGTCAAAGAGAATCGTCGGCTCGATCTTCGCGCCGTAGTTGCCGGCCCACTCGCCGGTCTGCGGTTCGGGAAAGCCGAACTGCGCCGAGTTGCGCAGCGCGAAGAAGCGCGCCAGCCGCGTTTGATAATTGACGAAGTCGACGTGATTGCGCTGCGCAATGATGCGTGTGTCGACTTGTTTCCACAGCGGTATGCCGCCGACATGATCGCCGTGCGCGTGTGTGAGGATGATGCATTTGATGGGGCCGCTGCTGACGGCTTCGAGCTGCTTCTTATGCGTGCGGGCGTGCGCCGCATTCGACGTGTCAATGACGACATTGCCTGCGGGCGTGATGACCAGAAAGGTGTTGCCAAAGCCCTGCGCGAGATAGATCGACTCGTTGACCTTGATGACTTTGTCGCCGACGCGCAGCAAATCCTGCGGGTTTTCCGGCATCTGCGTTTGTGCCTGCGCACGGGCAGCGCCGAGTATGCAGAGAAGGATGGCGAGACTTCGGCTGAGTAAGCGCGTCGAGATGTGCATCGGGCTTTCTCCTTTGCGAGCGAGGAATGATGAGCCGTGCCATCTCATCACATCAATGGCACGGCGGTCAATCGCAGAGAAAGCCCTGGTTAGATCGCCTATTCAAACGTTATTCAAGGTCAGCGGCTCAGGCGTTTTTCCATCAATGTCGGTAAAGCCATACTCCCGCGCCAGGCTGGCCGCGACCAGCACTTTGCCTGTCCGTTCGATTGCCTTCGAGTCGGCAGCCAGCGCGGCAACTGCACGCCCGATGAACTGCGGCGATTCTGAATTGCTCAGATCGAGCCACGCGGCGGCTTCCATCACCTTTTCGGTTCGCACCAGTCCCGGATATAATGAGACGACCGCAACATCATGCTCGCGCAACTCATGTGACATATCGGCAGTCATCTTGTCAGTCGCGGCTTTGGCGACACCGTAAGCAACATTACCAATATATTTCTGCGCCGGCCAGAAAGAGATATTGACGATCAGGCCGCTCTGCTGGCCGGCCATCACTTGCGCAGCCAGTTGACTGGCCACATAAGCGGCGCGCACGCCTGCCTGAAACATCGCATCCCATCGCCAGAGCGGCTGCTGCCAGAAAGGCCGCATCCAGGTGAACTCGCCGCCTTCGATCATGTTCTCGTAGCCGCCCCAGACGTTGTTGATGAGAATGTCCAGGCGGCCTTGTTCGTCAGCGATCTGGCGGAACGCGGCTCGGACTTGTTCGTCGTCGCGATGATCGCATTCAATGGCGAAGCCTTTGCCGCAGACCGTCTGCATATCTGCAACCGAGCGGCCCGTGATATAAACCTTTGCGCCTGCCTCGATGAGTTCGAGGGCGATGCCTTTGCCGACACCGCGACTGGCTCCGGTTACCAGCGCAACTTTTCCATTCAGCGTTTGCATAAGCTCCTCGATGCCGGCTCACATATTGATCGGGCAAGTATCCGAGCCCGGTATGTCGCCGGTAAATGGCGGACGGGGAAAATACTGTGTGACCAACTGCACCTGTTTGGCAATCTCGTAGCTGCTGACGCGAGCGACTAACTCCAGTGCCTCATCGATGCCCGAAGAGATGCCGCCGCCGGTGACGCGGTTGCGGTCTACGACGAAGCGCGGGTAGCCATCGGCAACTTTGATTTCGCAAAACGATTTCAAACACGGAATGAAAGCCCAGTGCGTGGTTGCCTCATAGCCGTTGAGCAATCCGGCGCTCGCCAGCAACAACGCGCCTTCGCAAACCGATGTCACATAGCCCGCGCCGTCAGCCTGCCGCTGTAGAAAACCGAGATAGAGAGGATCGTTCATTTGTGCGGTGAGGGCGTCGGGGCCGCCGCCCGGAACCCATAAGATGTCGAGGTATGATTCGACTGCATCGAAGGTCGTATCGGGAGTCAGGGTCATGCCGTCTCGCGTTTTCAGCGTATCGCAAGTCGCGGCGATCAACTCGACTTTAACGGTTCGCGGCGCAACCGGGGCCTGGCTCCAGTAATTGCCCATCCAGTTAAAAATCTCGTAAGGCGCGGCGACATCCATCAGGTCAACCCCGTTGTAGATGGGGATGCCGATGTGGAAGGCATTATTTTCTTCGGGCATTCTATTTTCCCTCTCGATTCTTTGATTGTTATCTTTACTCTCGCAGCTTCTCCCCTTCGCCTTTCTTCGGAGAAAGCGTCGCATCCTGATTGAGCCCCTTCTCTTGCTGGTTTGCCGGCGAAGAGCCTTCGCGCGGATTGCCAACCCGCATACGAATCTCTCGCCAAGCCAATTTCATATCGGCTAAGGTATGCCCCGGAGCCTTGTAACCATAAGCGCGGTACTTGCCAGGCTCAACCTTCCCTTTGTTGCTGACGAAAGCGGCGAACTGATCGATCCAGTTATCGAAGTCACTAAAGACTTGCGGCTCGTCCGCCAGGTCTTCTGCCTGATTGTCGCTGTATTTCTTGCCCTTGCCGAATTCGATATAGCGCCAGAGGTGGTCTGGAACTTCGATGCCGCTGTACCGGCACTGCCACGCGAGCGGGCCATAGGTGTCGCGCATGTCATTGAATGGCTCTTTTTCAGGGTCGAAATACTCAGGATGATTCAATGTCTTCGGGCGTCCGCTCTCATCCAGTTCATCGCCGCCGCCGTCGCCATAGCAGTAGAAGGCGACGGTTCTGCCTTCCAGATGATTGACGCTCAACGCTTCCCATTGCTCAGAATGTTCAAGCCGCATCGCCAGTTCAGGGTCTTTATGATCGATCAAATCCTCACGCGGGTTGCCGCCGTTCATACAGACGAGGCGATCAAACATCAACTTCAGGTTCGCCGTCGGCCCATACCAGTTAACCGGGCCGATGATCGCCCAGGCATCGGCCAGATCGAGTCGCGAGTACAGATCAAGGTTCCACATCAAGTCCGGTTCGGCTTTGCTGTCACGCTCGTAGCAGTTGCAGGGCCAGACGCAGAGGGCCATCGAGGTAGACACGCAGGCGTTGCAGCTCTGAATGTGTTCACGCTTATAGACATTGCCGAGGTCTTCGTAGTCAATCTCCCAATCTTGCGGCAGGCGTTCAGCCATGCGCAGCATGAGTGTGCGCGCCTTGGAATCAACGCCCGGGCAATTATACTGCCGGCGGTTCGATCCGGAGATGATGAGCACACGAAACGGGCGCTCAGTGGTCGGAAGCTTACCGTTCTCATCATTCGGTTTCAATTTTTCACCTGCTTGTGAAGAATCATCCAAGCTTCCACAAGATTACTTTATCAAAGAAAGGTGGCTGAACCGAGCCGTGCGCATTACTACGTCTTCAACAACTCTCTTGCATGTCGCCTTGCGCTTTCGGTGATCTCTGCGCCGGTCAGCATGCGGGCGATCTCTTCGATGCGACCGCGCCGGTCTAAGCGTTCCAGGCTCACTTCGGTGCGGCCCGCGACTGCTTCTTTGCGCACCAGTAAATGCGAATCGGCGAAGCGCGCGATCTGCGGCTGATGCGTCACACACAACACTTGATTCGTCTCCGAGAGCTTCTTCAACTTCACGCCGACGGCTTCGCTGACACGCCCGCCGATGCCTGTGTCAATCTCGTCAAAGACGATTGTGCGCGGAAACTCAGAGGCGCTGGCGATGGTCTTCAACACCAGCATCAAGCGCGACGCTTCGCCGCCCGATGCGACACGCGCCAGCGGGCGCACGGCTTCGCCGACGTTAGCCGAAAAATAAAACTCAATCTGATCAATGCCGCGCGCCGTGAATGCCGAATCATTTTCTTCAACGGCAAGCTCCCCGTCTGCGGGCACATCAATTCGCGCTTCAAAGCGCGCATTCTCCATCGCCACTTCCGCGAGATCATGCTCGACAGCGCGCTCGAATTTCTTTGCCGCCTGGACTCTCTCGTCGTGCAGCCGCCGCGCCAGGCCAACGTATTCACGCCGCGCCGCGTCGAGAGAGGCGCGCAACTCTGACTCGCGCTCATCAGCGCGCTCGACCTGATCGAGCCGTTCTTCTGAACGCGACAGGTGTTCAAGCGCGCTCTCAATCGTGCCGCCATACTTGCGCTTCAAGCGCGACAACTCGGCCAGGCGGCTTTCGATCTCGGCCACTCGTTCAGGCGAATACTCAAGGCCGTCTGTGAAGTCGCGTAATGCAAACGACAAATCTTCAAGCAACGCTCGCGCCGATTCCAGGCCTTCGAGATAACCGCGAAAGCTCGATTCGTACTGGCTCAACTCTTCGACGCGCTTCATTGCCTGCCGCAGCCGCGTGATGGCCGAGTCGTTGTCTTCGTAAATCAACGCAAAGCTCTCGCTGCCGAGCGTCGTCAGCTTTTCGACGTTCATCAAGCGGCGGCGCTCTTCTTCCAATCGCTCGTCTTCGCCTATGCACAACTCGGCGCGCTCAAGCTCGTCGATCTGAAAGCGCAGGATGTCGATCAACTGGAACTTCTCGGCTTCATCCTGGCGCAGCGCGTCAAGCTCGCGCCGGAGCGCCGCCCATCGCTTATAGGCTGCGGCGACGTCCTGCCGCAGCCCTGCGACACCGGCAAAGCCATCCAATAATTCGAGGTGCGTGTCGGGATCGAATAAAGTTTGCTGGTCGCCCTGTCCGTGAATGTCTACGAGAAACGGGCGCAGATCGCGCAACAGTGCCTGCGTCGCCAGTTGATGGTTGATGAAAATTTTGTTGCGCCCGTTGGCGGCCAGTTCGCGGCGAATGATGATCTCGTGCGCCTCGCGGTCTTCGAGAGCGATGCCTGCGGATTCAAGCAGCGATTCAAGCTCCGGGTTGCGCGCTACAGAGAACAAGCCTTCGATAGAGCCGCGCGCCGCGCCCGCTTTGAGCAGATCAGACGCGAAGCGCCCGCCGATCAGCAAGCCGAGCGCATCAACGATGATCGACTTGCCCGAACCGGTCTCGCCGGTCAGCAGATTCAAGGCCGGCTCGAACTCGACGCGCAGTTCGTCAATCAGCGCGATGTTGGAGATGTTGAGCAATGTAAGCATAGGTCAGGATACAGGATTCAGGATACAGGATTCAGGTTTTAGAACGAATTGAAATGATGAATGATACATCAAGGCAAGGGATCGTCATTCATCTTTCATCGGTCGCTCAACTCCGGCCCTAAATCTTGAATCCTGTATCCTGTATCCTATCTGATGTCAAGTATTTGTCTGACGGCGTCGAGCAAATCGTCGGCGATGACCTCCGGTGCGCAGGGCCACTGGTCGCGGTTCGCCAGCGTCTCGCGCCCGTAGCCGGTCAGCACCAGTGCGCCACGCGCGCCGGCGTTCGTCGCTAAATTCATATCGCTCGCCTTGTCGCCGATGACATACGAAACACTGAGATCAATGTCGTGTTCGCGCGCCGCGTGATGGAGCATGCCGGGATTCGGCTTGCGGCATTCACAGCGTTGACGATATAGCGCATTGCCGATGCGCGGATGATGCGGGCAATAATAGACGGCGTCAATGTGCGCGCCGTCGCGAGCCATTTCGTCAATCAGGCGTTCGTGAATCGTCGCCAGCGTGGCTTCATCATAAAGCTGGCGCGCGATACCCGATTGATTTGTAATGATGACGACTTTCAACCCGGCTTCGTTGATCAGCCGCACGGCGTGCGTTGCGAAAGGATAGATGATGAGTTCGTCTGGCGATGACACATAGCCGATGTCTTCGTTGATCGTGCCGTCGCGATCTAAGAAAATTGCTGGCCTTGCCATGCGTCCATTCTAATCGAAGCCTGCGGTCTGGCATACCTTGCCTGTAGCGCAAGCTAACCGCCTTGAGCTACATCACTCAAGAATCTGTGCGATGCCGAGCAGCGCCGAGATGTTGTGCTGCACGTAATCGATGCGGATGCGCGCCGATGTCAGGCTTTCGCGGAAGCCGCCCACGGCGCGTTCAGGGCTGGCCAGATAATAACTGTTGTCGGCATCGACCTGCTGCGCCAGTTGGAAACGCGCGCTGAGTTTCAACGCCTCAGCAAGGCGTGCGGCACGCGCATCGTTTGTCAAGCGCGCCAGCCGCCACGCTGCCAGCATGCCTTCAGCGCGCGACGCAGCGGGCGTCGCGCGCGGCACGCCCGGACGATAGCCGCCCGCGTAAAGCGGCGCGTCGGCTTCGCTGTATTGCTCTTTGATCATCGCTTCGGCAATACGCATCGTATGCGCTGCATACGACGGCTCGCGCTTGATGGCGAATAGCGCTTCAAGCGCCTGCATCAGCCACGCATCGGGCGGCAGCGACGGCAGGCGCTGCTGTGTTTCAATCAGATAATTCGCGCCGCGCCGCGCTGCCTCGATCAATCGCGGGTCGCCCGTCAGCCTGTACAACTCGAGCAATCCGAGCATCGCTTCGCCGGGATAGTAGAGCGAGGCGCGGTCTTCCGGCTCGCCCTTCATGTCGTAGTAACTCGCAAACGAGCCATCGCGCTCCTGCATACGCAGAATGAGATTCGCCAGTCGCAGGGCGCTCTCGCGATCCGCAGACTTTGGGTCGAGCCGCATTTGCATGGCGAGCGCCAGAAGCGCCAGCCCGTTAGCGCCGAGCTTCGCCTTGCCGTCGTCATCCAGAACATAAAGCGCCTCAGCCTCGCGCGCCCAGCGAAAACGGCTCTTCAAATAAACCATGGCGCGGCGCGCCGCTTCCGTGTAGCGCGCCTCGTGCGTCGCCTCATAAAGTTGAAAGAGCGCAATCGTCGCGCCGGCGTGGCGCAGTATGTTGTAATCGCGCTCGCTGACGCTTTCTGTGAACGGATCGTAATCGTAATGAAAGCTACCATCGCTTTTTTGCGCTCGGATAAGGTAATCGCCGCCGGCCCGCGCCGCCCTGTTGAGCCGTGCGCGATTGATCTCCTGTAGCAACCCGCTGCCGGTTAAATCAAGCGCCGCGCGATGCTGACGATCTTCAACGAAAGCGGCTGTGCGAAAGCGGCGCAAGCGCACATCCCTCGCGCGCCAGTCATTCACGCCAAAGTAATTTGCCGCACGATTGAGCAGGTCTGCCGCCGTTTGTTCGTCGGCATCATCGGCAAAGATGTGGCTATTAATCAATTGCGACGGCGGCAGGTAGAACGCCCGGCCTTGCGTTTCAATCGCGATGCCTTCAACACCCGGCTGGATCAACTGCGCGGCAGATAATGGCGTGTCGCGCTCGCTCTCCGCAGACTTTTCGAGAGACGCAAACTCGCCGTCAAGCATGTCTATCTGGATGCGGTCGGGCGTGGATGAAGCGATCCTGATGTTTGGGCTGACCGAATCCAGAGCGGCTTTCAACGCCGCAAGCAAGGTCGCGCCGCTTCCTGCGAGCGGGCGCGCAGCCAGGCCGCGCTGAAACGTCGTGATGAAAAGAGTCGTTGGTCGCGCCATCGTCACGGCACGCGGCGCGCCGGCTTCATCAAGGGCCTTGCCCTGAAATCGCGCCCGCGTCTGTTTGAGCAGCCACGCGCCTGTCTCTCTGTTGATCGGCGACGCCGGCGGCTGCGCGGCGTAAGACAGAAGGCAAAAGGCAAAAGGCAAAAGGCAAAAGGCAAAGGCGACGCGGCGACGGGTTCCGTGAGGATGTCTGTCCCCGCGTCTCTCCCTCGCCGCGTCGCCGTGTCGCCGTGTCGCCGTGTCGCGTTGCCACTTCATCAACACAAATTAGATTACAGATTGTGGTGATGAGTCGAGTCGCTTTAGCTGGGCGGGCCGCCTGTGAGCACGATACGATTCTGCGCGTCCCACACTTCAATGTGTTGAATGTTACTGACGGGCTGCACCTCAGATGGCAACGTACCATCCTCCGTGCTTAACTTTAGACTGAACGAGCCAGCGCCGTCGGTCGTCACCATTGCGAGCATGAAGCCGTCAATGATAACTGTGTAGGTCGCATGGCTATCGAGCTTTTCGCCTTCGACTTCAAGTTCTTCTTTGCTGCCATCAACCTTCGCTTTCACTTTGCCCTTGGCATTGGCGTCAATGCCTGTGGAGTTGAGGCCCGCTTCTTTACTTATCTGTGTGGAACCGCCGCCACCGGAACCACCGCCGGAGCCGCCGCCACCATCATCACCACCGCCATCATCACCGCCGCCGCCGAAATCATCGCCGCCGCTCTGGAATGTTCCTTCCAAAACGGTCTGGCCCGCTTGATTGAGGATAGCGATGCGCACAATTTTGGTTACAGGCTGAAGCGAGGCGGGAAGCAGATGGCCGCTTGATCCGTCGCTGGTGAATTCGATTTTCAGATAGTCTGACTGCGCCGTGAAGCTGCCAAGGCTGACGCTGTCAGCGACGATTTGATAAGCGACGCCGGATTGCAAGCGGTCGGCTTCGACGCGCAGCTTCTGGCGTTCGGATTCGATTTCGGCGCGCGCGCTGCCTCTCGCCGATCCGCTTGATGTCAGGCGCGCTTCTTTTTCGACCACACTGCCGCCGCCGGGTTGCGGTGCGCCGAAGGTATTGCTCAAGATAATGCGATCCGGCGCGTCGCGTATTTCAACCGTCTTGATGTTCGTCACAGGGTTGAGCGCCGCAGGCAACAACGGGTGATCGGATTTCTGCGGCGTTGAAAATTCGATTTTGAACGTGCCGAAATTGCTGGCGGTCGCTTTGAGATTCGTGCTGTTGAGGTCAACGATGACGTTGCCGTTGACGACGATCTTGTAAGCGGCGCGCGGCGTCAGTTGCTCGGCTTCGATCTCGAAGCTCTGCTCCGTGCCGGCAATTGAAACTTCGGCTTTGCCAATCGCGGTCGGCTCGACGCTGGTAGGATTCAAGGGAATTTCGCTGCTATTGCTGACGACCGGATCGATGCTGCCGAGCGCCGCCAGCGCATCAATGCGACCTTTGCCAAGCTTGCCCGCAAGTCCCGGATTGCGGTCGTCAATGCTGACCGCGTTGCTCTCCAGGCGGTCGCGCACGCTCTGGTGCAGCGGCGCTTTTCGAGCAGCAGCGCCGCCTCGGCAGCCGCCAGCGGCGCGGCGAACGACGTGCCGCTCCACAGTGCATAATCGGGCGTGTTGTTGGTTTCGGGATAGGCGCTGACCAGATTGACGCCGAGCGCGCTCACCGAGACGTTGGTGCCGAAGTTTGAAAAGTCGGCTTTGCGGTCGCTGGCATCAAGCGCCGCAACGCCCATCACCGCCGTACTCCAATTCGCAGGGAACTGCGGCGCGGCATCGTTGCCTTTGTTTTCATTACCGACAGCGGCAATCATCAACACGCCGCGCTGTTGCGCGTAGGTTACCGCATCGAGCATGACCGGCGATTCTTCAGGCGTGCCAAAGCTCAGGTTGATGATCTTCGCGCCATGATCGACCGCGTACTTGATCGCTTGAGCAATCCTGAAGGCATCGCTCACGCCTTCGGGCGAGAAGGCGCGCACCGGCATGATCTTGACGTCGGGCGCAATCAGCGTGATCAACCCGGCGATGAACGTGCCGTGACCGGCGACCGTCTTGTTCGGGTTGTCCGGCTGCTCCATTGTATCCGCCCGGTTATCGTAAAAGTCCCAGCCGAAAACGTCGTCTATTAGACCATCGTTGTCGTTATCAATGTTGTCGCCGGGCGTCTCGCCGGGGTCTGTCCAGATGTGATTGCTGATGTCTGGGTGATTGCGGTCAATGCCCGTGTCGATCACTGCGACGATGACGCCTGCGCCGGTCGAGCGCGCTTGCAGCGCTACCAGGTCGCCTGCCGGTTGCTGCGCGAGATACTGTGCGCGGGCTTGACCAATCGCCGGACGGTCGCCGGGAAAGCTCAAGACCGAACGCCCGAAGACATTCACCGGCGTCGTAATCGTCGGATTGAGCGCTGCGCTCAAGACGTCCGGATCGTTGGCCAGGCGCTTGCGAAACTTGGCCTCCTTCTTACCATTGGGCGTGCGCAGTTTGTAGAAGTTCGTGCCATAGATGCGCTGCTTGACGGTCATGCCGAAGCGCGCAATCACCGCATCAATCGACGCGTTCGGCTTGATTTCGACGAGCACTTCACCGCGAACGAAATCCGGCACGCTGCCCGATTGCGCCCGCGCCGGCAGTGAATAGGCCACGAAGAAAAATATTAGTGCCAGCGCAACAATGTTGAAGAACTTGGTTAAGCTGTGCTGCTTGTTACTCATAACTGAACCCATCTGCGGCTTGCGAGCCGCTTGTTTGGACTAAACATCTTGTCCGGTTGATAGCGAGTCAAACGCCTTTCCCACTTGCTCAATCAGAGACCATCTCTCAGTCTGACATCTCGCGAATCCGAAATCTGTGATGGCGATCACCGTTGATCATTCCGGGTCACCCATCAGAACGAACGGCGCCCAGTAATACGGATGACCGTAAGCCTCTTTGATCGCCAGTTGAGCGCTGCGCAATGCCGCGCGCTTCGATGCGCCGGCGCGAATCCCTGTATATAGTTCGCGCATCAGTTCCGAAGTCGATTGATCGCTGACCGCCCACAGGCTGGCGACGACGGACGGCGCTCCGGCATAGAGAAAGCCGCGCATCAAGCCGTGCAGTTCGTCGCCCGGAAAAACTTTGTTGACGCCCGTGTGACAGGCCGAGAGCGTGACCATCTCGGCGTTCAATTGCAAATCGAGCAGGCTATAAAAATTCAACTGCGCATCGGCCAGCTTCAAGAATGAAAACATGGGATTGTCGCGCCGGAAAAAACCATGCGATGCCAGGTGCAGAAAGCGTGCCTGCGGCGCGGCCTTGAACAGGTTCTCGCGCGTTGCCGCTTCGCCCGTCAGCGTCACGGCGTTCGGAAAGAGCAGGGCAAGCTGGCGTATCTCTTCATTGATGCTCGGCGTGCCGCTTTCGGCAAGCCCCAACGCCACGAGCAAGCCATCATTTGCAACATCGCATGCGGACGGCGCGCCCGCTGGATTTCGCTCGTTTGTAATGGCCGATTCGCGACTGGCCGCGCCCGCTGCCGTGCGGCGCTCGCGGCAGAGTTTCAACACCGAAGCGCTCGGCGCATATGAGATCTCGTAGTCTTCGATCAGGTATTGGTCGCCCGCTTTGAGCGCATGGAAAGGGATGTAATGTAGCTCACCATGCGGAATAATAATCAACTTGAGGCCGGCGATCATCGGTTTGAGCGGCGCGAATAGGCGCTCGTAAAGCGCGCTCAGGGTTTCATTCGTCGCCCGGCGCAACTGGCCGAAGTGCGCTTCGACGTAGGCGGCGCCATAGTTGAACTTTTCGATTTGAAAGCGCAGCGTCATCAGCAACTGTTCGACGTCGCGCTTGGCGGCGATGTGCCGCGCCACGCGCAGGCCGTCGCGCGTGGCGATAAAGGCCGAGACGTGCTCGCCCGTCATGAAGTATTCGACGACCGTTTCGCCGATTTGTAAGGTATCGCACAAATCCGCAGCCGTGACCGAAGGCATCTGCTGCATCTCGGCGAAAGCCGGCGATTCAAGCTCAAGGCGGCGGAAGAGCCGGGCAATCTGCCGTTCGTAACGCGCTACGGTTTGCCTGTAGCGGTCGGCCACAACGGCACTGCGCTGATCGCCTTTATCTTCTGCCAGCCCGGCTTGCGAGCTATACCAGTTCAAATCTTCGATCAGCTTCGCCAGCCGCTCGCGCGTTTCCGGTTTGAGTGCGCTGCTGCCCGCCGATTCGCGTGTATAGCGGGCAATCAGATCAGCCAGCGCCCGCGACTTCGACGATTCGACCAGGCGAAAGGCTTCGGTAAGCAACTCGTCGTCGCCGGCATCTAGGCAGGCGGCAATGGCATCTTCGTAAGCGTGAATCTTGTCGCGCAGAAAGGTGGCTTTGAATTCGTCGGCAACGATGCCGCCGCGCATCTGTTCAATCGCGTCAACGGCGCGGCGAAAACTGGCGAGCGCCGGCCCCGTGCGCTTGCGATCACGTTCGATGCAGCCCGTCAGGTGGTGGCATTGATAAGCGACGGCGGGCGCAAATAATCCTTCGACGGCGGCCAGCGCATTGCGCGACAGGCGTGCCGCTTTCGTCAGATCTTTCTGCTCATAAGCCGTGCGCGCGCCGAGCAATCGCGCATAAGCGGCGCGTGTGGCGAGCCGCTCGCGGCTGAAGACGCGCAAGGCCGCAGCGGCATACTTTTCGGCTTCCGGCAACTCGCCGCGTCGCAGGGCAAGCTCGGCAAGGTATGCATCAACAGTGGCAATGGTCACCTGGTTGTTGCGTTCGTCAAAGACGCGGCGCGCTTCGCTGAGATCAGACTGCGCTTCGTCAAACTGCTGCTGACCCATGCGGGCAAGCGCATGAACGACGCTCGCCTGCGCCGCTTCGTAAGGCATGCCACATTGGCTGAATTGAGCGCGCGCCGCCGCGGCGCTCTCTGCCGCCTCGTCAAACGCATTGAGCGCCAGCAGCACTTCGGCCATCTCCTGATCACACCAGGCGATGCGCACGTGGCTGCCGAGGGCGCTGAGCTGGTCGCGGGCTTCGTGATAGGCGGAGAGCGCTTCGTTATAGTTGCCGCGCAGGAATTGCAGGTAGGCGATATGAAAACGCGCTTCGGCGGCGAAGGCCGGCTGCGCCGCGCGCTCGAACCCTGCGGCAGCGCTCTGCGTCAAGGCCAGCGCCTCGGCGAGTCGATCCATCTCGGCCAGCACGTTGGCGCGGTTGAAATCGACGAAGGCGCGCATGGTCTCGTCGCCGGCAACCGCAAAGACATCGTGCGCCCGGTCATAATGCGCCAGCGATTGCTTGTAGCGATCCAGGCGGTAATAAATGTTGCCGATGTTGTTTTCAAGCTGCGCCAGTTGCACAGGCTCGGAACCTGCGAGGTGGCGGCGGGCGGTTTTCGCCAATCGCAGGGCATCCTGATAACGCCCTGAATCAATCAGCACGCCGATGGTCTGCATCTGCAACTTGGCGGCTTCAGCTTTCAAGCCGGCGGCTTTAAGCGATTGGCCCGCGCGGATATAGAGCCGCTCGGCATCTGCGAAGCTGCCGGTGAAGTGCAGGACGCGTGCGCGGCTGGCGTCGGCGAAGGCTTGCGCCGGCTGGCCGCCGATGGCTTCGGCGAGTTGTTCGAGGCGAGTGGCCAGTTGCCCTGCGCCGTTGAGGTCGCAGCCGACCAGCCGGTCAACTTCGGCCTTCAGGGCAGAGACGGTTTGCCAGCCCGCCGCGCCGTTCTGCTCGCGCAAAAAAGCGTCGGCGCTTGCCGCATTGATTAACTTGTCTGCGAGTTCTTTGCTCACTGCTCTACGTTACGCCTGTCTGGGGCGTTACCTTTCCTGCACTCTTCACATCAGCGCGCTGACTGATTTGCGTTGAAGACGATAAGCCGTTTCAGACGGGTGGCAGCAATCAGATTTGCGTGATCGGCAGTTCTGGAAGCGTGATCTGACCGTCTGCCAGGTCGATGCGCAGATCGTAGGTTCCGTAATCTACGTCACTAATCTTGAATTCGCCCATCTCATCGGTGACGGTCGCATAAAACAACTGGTTGCCGCGCGCGATTTCGAGCGGCAAATTCGCCACCGATTCAAAAGTCGCCTCGCCTTCGCGCAGCACCTGGCCGATGAGATCGACGCGCGCTCCTGTAGATGGCGCGATTTGTAAATCAATCGCATAATCGCCAGCCCGATAGAGCAACTGCCGGTTGGTGGTTTCGGTCGAACGAATGCCCGCAAGCTGCGGACGCGCAAAGCTGTCGAAGACCAGTGTGGCGATGGCTTGACCGATGCGCTCCGTCAGGCGCGGACGGCGCGCGGTATCGAAGATGCGCACGGCCTGCTTGAAGACCCAGGCCGGCGGCGCAACCGTATCATCGCTTGCCGCAACCGTGCGCACACGGTCATACCACGCACGCGTTTCGCCGCAGGCGGCGCAGTCGCTCGCCAGATGCGCCGCGACGCGCGCGGCCTCTACCGGCTTCAGCTTGCCATCCAGATAATCAATCATTTGCTCAAAACCGGGGCATTTCATCTATGTTATCTCCCAACCTGGCCTTCCGATTAAGTAGAGCGCCAGCGTCGCGAAAAAATACATTCGCGCGGATTAGAATTTGCCTTGGAGCATTTTTTTCATCTTTTCGAGGCAGCGGGCGCGCGTCGGGCCGACCGACGGCACGGGCATTCCCATGCGCCGGGCGATTTCGGCGTAACTCAGCTCGTCCTTCTCGTAAAAAAGCATGGTGAGGAGAGTGCGGCAGCGTTCGGGGAGCGATTCCAGGGTCTCGCGCACAAGTTGTTGTTGTTCAAGCATTTCGCGCTCGGCGTCGGCCAGCGGCGCGGTCGCGGCAATCTGTTCAAGCGCGTCGCTTTGATCGTCGTCTGCGCCGGCAGGCGCGCTGTCGCGGCGGTTGCGCGCCGCCACGCGCCAGACTTCGCGGGTCGTCGTCGTGATCAGCCACGAACTGAGCTTTTCGTGATCGCGCAGGCTGGCGAGCTTTTCGTAGAGCTTGAGCCAGACCGATTGGAAGATGTCG
>JBBWZK010000231.1:0-7538 GCA_039648975.1 Blastocatellia bacterium | reverse complement strand
ATCAGCGCCTGTATGTTGCGCTGCAAGGCTTCGACTTCAGGCGTCTGCTCGCGTATGGGTTCGGGCAAAATCTCGATGCGCGCCTTGAAGTAAGGCGTCTGTTCTGTAAAGCCGATTACACGAAAGCGCTCCTGCCCCTGAACGATCAGGTGCAGCACATCTTCCTGGCCGGGCGAGCGCATCATGCGATTGATGACGACCATCGTGCCGACCTGATAAAGACTGCTGGCCGTGGGCTCGGCATCCTGATCGCCGCGTTGGGCGATGACGCCGAGCAGTTTTTCTTCTGTAGCGAGCGCCGCTTCCGCCGCCTTCAGTGACAGGGGCCGCCCGACCGTCAGCGGCGAGATGCCCGACGGAAACACGACCGTGCCGCGCAGCGGCAGTATCGGCAACTCGAGGGTTTGCGATTCTTGTTCTCTTCCGATGTTCTCTGACATTCCTTGTTCCTTTGGAACAGAGACTAGGGGCTAGAGGTTAGAGGCTAGGGGCTAGGAGATGACGGCATGCCGCCTTCTTCTCTAGCCTCTAACCCCTAGCCCCTAGCCTCTAATCCCTACCCGTTGTAATCCACGTGAAGTATGATCCAGCCGTCAAGGGCTTCGCTGCGTATATCGGCCTGCGACAGGTCGCAGGGGATTTTGATGATGCGCTCGAAGCGGCTATAAGTAATTTCGAGCTGGTAGTAACTCCATCCTTCGGTGATCACGGAGTCACGTCTGACGCCGCGAACAATCAATTTATCCTCGACCTGCAACACCTGAACGTCTTCAGGACGGACACCCGCCAGGTCGAACTTGATCTTCCAGCCTTCAGGAGTTTTGTAGATATCCACGGACGGCTGCCACAGCGGGCCGCTCGGTCGGCGATAGCTGCCTTCTTCCCTGATGCGTTCGATGAAAATTTTTCCGGTCTTTGCCATTATGAGCCTGCTTTGACAATCAATTCGTTTGTCGGTTCGTCGCGCGAACTCAGCACCGAATCAATCAAGCCATAGTCGACGGCTTGCTGCGGGCTGAGAATGAAGTCGCGTTCCACATCTTGTTCGATCTTGTCGAAAGGCTGCCCCGTCGCATCGGCGAAAATCTGCGACAGCAAGACGCGCATGCGGAGCATCTCTTCAGCTTGGATTCTTATGTCGGTGGCCTGCCCGCCAATGCGGCCCACGGACGGCTGGTGAATCAGTATGCGGGCGTTCGGTAATGAAAACCGCTTTCCCTTTGTGCCTGCCGCCAGCAGCAAGGCGGCCATCGAAGCCGCTTGCCCCATGCAGATCGTCACCACATCGGGCTTGATGAAGCGCATGGTGTCGTAAATCGCCAAGCCCCCTGTGACCGAGCCGCCCGGACTGTTGATATAGATCGAGATGTCGCGGTCGGGGTCTTCCGATTCCAGAAACAACAGTTCGGCGACCACCAGAGTGGCGATCTCCTCGACAATCGGCGTGCCGATGAAAATGATATGTTCCTTGAGCAGCCGCGAGTAAATGTCATAATGCCGCTCGCCTCTGCTCGATGTCTCTACAACGGTTGGTACTAGTGCCATAGTCTCCCGTGATGCGTGATGCGTGATGCGTGATGCTTGCGTCAGCGAGCAACTTGCTGCTGGTCACGCATCACGTGCCACTAAAATCTAAGTATCGCGCCAACGCCCGTACCTGCAAGTTTGTCGGCTGCCGCGCCCGAGACGATCTGCACCTTGCCCGCTTGTTCGATGACGCGATGCGAGGCGCGGTTGATCAGATCAGGCGCAGGCTCTAAGCCGCCGCCGCAGAACGGGCACTTGGCATCCCCGTCGACGACGAGCATATGACAAGCACTACATTCCTTGCCTTCAATGTGGTAATCGCGCGTGACAATCAGCCGATAAACGCGCTGCTGCTGGATGGCCGAGAGCGTGTCGCCGATCCCCAAAACCGCGCGGTCGCCTTTCATTGCCGCGGTAATCATCGACTCCACCATGCGCGCTTCGTCTTCGCCTTCGCTCTGCTGCTGAAGCTTGCGCAGTTCGTTCGACAGCCGCTCGCCATTGGCATCCAACGGCACCGCAATCGTGCCGATGATCATTTGTTGGAGCCGCTTTGGCAACTCGTTGACCAGCACGGAGGTGGCCTCGACCGGCCCGCCGATAACCAGGCGCGACAGGTTCAGGCGATCCAGAATCGTCGTCAACTCATCAATGACGCGATGCGTATGCGCTTTGACATGCTCCGTGTGGTCGCGCTGCATCTGCGTCTGCGACATGATGTGATCCGTGCCCGTCGTCGCGTGCTTGTTCGGCACGTCCGACAAAATTTCGGCGTGCTGCGCCATGCCTGTGGCATCAACGGTCAATACGCGGGCGCGCTGCTTGTCGGTCAAGACGACGGCAAAGCTGTCGTGATCTTCGAGCAGTTCGAGCAGCGGGCGCACCCAGGGCATTGGCGACCAGCGCACGGCGGTCGGCACTTCGACCTGAAGATCGCGCTGCCACCAGAAGTCCTGCTTCGAGTCGCTGAAGATAACCAGCCCTTTGCCTTTCGCCGAGTAATCGCCCAAGAACGCCAGTGCCCGCTTGCACTCGGCGTCGAATCGCTCGCGGTGGTGGTTGTTTTTGTCTTCGGCCATGCGGCGAAAGAGATTTTCGACCTGTGTGATGAAGCCGCGATTCAAATTAACTGCGTTCGACTGGTCAATGTTGACATACAGACTGAAAATACAGGAATCGGGGCCAGATGGATGCTGTTGCAACTGGCGTATGTCATCGTAAGAGATCATGCCCATCCTCCTTGTTCTTCGCTGGACTCACATGCACGGGCGGCGCGTCGGGGTGATCAGCCATGCTAAATCCGCGCGTTCGCCAATGGTGAGGCGAGATTGCTGGTCAGCAAGAGTTCATTCAGAGAGATCGGTCTCCCCTGATTAAGATAAGCGTCCAGCGCGTCCACTGACATGAGAAAGAAAGTCGCGTGTGTTCCAATCATAGCACAGCGAAAGGCAGTAAGCAGTAGGCAGGCGGCAGTAAAAAATCCGTCTTGCTGCCTACCTGCATCCGCGTCTTCCCTGCATGGTGCTTCTGCTTGTCCCAACGCGCTCACCTACTCCGAACTGCCGACTGCTTCCTGCTTACTGCCTACTGATTCAGCCTCGGCGGCGAGAGGCTTGCTCTGGAACTTGATCGCGCCGTCTGCCAGATCAGCTAGCACGACCGAGTTATCCTTGACCTCGCCTTTCAAGATCGCCCGCGACAAGGGCGTTTCGATCTCGCGCTGAATCGCCCGCTTCAAAGGGCGCGCGCCATAGACCGGATCAAAGCCGGCTTCGGCGAGGTGCTCTTTCGCCCTCTCGGTCAATTTCAGCTTGATGCGCCGCTCGCCCAGCCGCCCGCGCAAGCGTTCGAGTTGAATATCGATGATCTTCTTCAAGTCGGCTTTCGTCAGCGCGTGGAAGACGATGATTTCATCGACGCGATTCAAAAACTCTGGACGGAAGTGTTGCCGCATCGAATCGAGCACGCTCTCTTTCATCTCCTCGTACTGCTCGCCCGCGTGCCTGCCGCTGTATTCGAGAATCAGGTGGCTGCCGACGTTCGAGGTCATGATGATGATGGCGTTCTTGAAATTCACGACGCGCCCCTGACCATCGGTCAGCCGCCCGTCGTCGAGAATTTGCAGCAGCACGTTGAAGACGTCCGTGTGCGCCTTCTCGATTTCATCAAACAACACCACAGAGTAAGGCCGGCGGCGCACCGCTTCGGTCAACTGCCCGCCTTCTTCATAACCGACATAGCCCGGCGGCGCGCCGATCAATCGCGCCACCGTGTGCTTCTCCTGATACTCGGACATATCTATGCGAATCATGGCGTGCTCGTCATCAAACAGGAAGCCGGCCAGCGCCCGCGCCAATTCGGTCTTGCCCACCCCGGTCGGCCCTAAGAAGATGAATGAGCCGATGGGCCGGTTCGGGTCTTTGAGTCCCGAACGCGCGCGAATCACCGCATCCGAAACGGCGCTGACGGCTTCGTCCTGACCGACGACGCGCTGGTGTAGGTGCTCTTCGAGCGCCAGCAGTTTTTGGAGTTCGCCTTCCAGAAGCTTCGACACAGGGATGCCCGTCCAGCGGCTCACCACTTCGGCGATGTCTTCCTCGTCGACCTCTTCTTTCAACAATCTGCCGCGCGCTTGCTTGCTGTCCAGCACGGCTTCGTATTCGCGCAACTGCTTTTCGAGTTGCGTCAGCTTGCCGTATTGCAACTCGGCGGCGCGGTTCAGATCGTATTCGCGTTGCGCCTTGTCAATCTCGACTTTGGTCTGCTCGATCTCTGCACGGATGGCGCGCAGTTGCTGCACCGATTCTTTCTCGGCCTGCCACTGCGCCGACATCTGATCGGCTTCGGCGCGCAAATTGGCTAACTCTTTTTCGAGCTTTTCAAGCCGATGACGTGAAGCCTCGTCGGTCTCTTTCTTCAATGCCTCGCGCTCGATCTCCAGTTGCATGATGCGCCGCGATTTCTCGTCAAGCTCGGCGGGCATCGAATCAATTTCGGTGCGCAGCTTGGCCGCTGCTTCGTCAACCAGGTCAATGGCTTTGTCGGGCAGAAAGCGGTCGGTGATATAGCGCTCCGACAGCACTGCTGCAGCGACCAGCGCCGAATCCTTGATGCGCACGCCGTGATGCACCTCGTAGCGTTCACGCAGGCCGCGCAAAATTGAAATCGTATCTTCGACCGTTGGCTGGTCGACCAGCACCGGCTGAAAACGCCTTTCAAGCGCCGCGTCTTTTTCGACGTGCTTGCGATATTCGTCCAAAGTCGTCGCGCCAATGCAGTGAAGCTCGCCGCGCGCCAGCATCGGCTTGAGCAGATTCGACGCATCCATCGAGCCTTCCGCCGCGCCCGCGCCGACAATTGTATGCATCTCGTCAATGAAGAGAATGATCTCGCCTTCGCGCGCCTGTATCTCTTTGAGCACGGCTTTCAAGCGCTCTTCAAACTCGCCGCGATACTTCGCGCCCGCCACCAGCGCGCCCATATCGAGCGACACGATGCGCTTGTTCTTCAGGCTCTCCGGCACGTCGCCGCGAATGATGCGCTGCGCCAGGCCTTCGACGATGGCGGTCTTGCCGACGCCCGGCTCGCCGATCAGCACGGGGTTGTTCTTGGTGCGCCTTGAGAGCACTTGAATGACGCGGCGAATCTCGTCGTCACGACCGATCACCGGATCGAGCTTGCCCTGCGCCGCCGCTTTCGTCAGGTCGCGGCCATAGCGTTCCAATGCTTCATAAGTCGCTTCGGGGTTCTGCGACGTGATGCGCTGATGGCCGCGCACTTCGACCAGAGCCTTCTCTATGCGGTCGCGCGTCGCCCCGGCAGTCTTCAAAGACCTTGATGCCGGCCCGCCTTCATCGCTGATGGCCAGCAAGAGATGCTCGACCGAAATGTAATCGTCTTTAAGTTTCTTCGCTTCGTCTTCGGCGGCGACGAACACCTTGTTCAAACGCGCCGTGATATAAACCTGATCGACAGGCCCGGACGGGCCTGTGACTTTCGGCAGACGATCCACATCGCGCTCGATGGCAGCGCGCAACGGCTCGACGTTGACGCCGGCGCGCGTCAGTATTGAAGGCACCAGGCCGCCCTGCTGTTCGAGCAAGGCCAGCAATAAATGCTCGACTTCGATCTGCTGATTGCTGTAACGCGTCGCCAGCGTCTGCGCGGCGCGCACCGCCTCCGCCGCTTTCTCTGTAAATCTATTAATGTCCATAATGATTCTCCCTCAACCGCGTGATACGTGGTGCGTGGTGCGTGTCCGAACGTTCGTACCTTACGCAGACTCATACGATATATGATGAACCACGCACCACGCACTACGTATCACGTCCTCGGCTTGAATTGGCTGACGGACGCCAACTCTTGATAAAGCTGCTTCTCGCGTTCGTCCGGCTGCGTCGGCACGACGATCTTCAATCTGACGTAGAGATCGCCGCGCCCGCTGCCGCGTTTGTTCAAGCCCTGGCCGCGCAGCCGCAAGCGTTGGCCGCCTTGCGACCCTGCCGGCACTCGCATTTCCGCTTTGCCGTCAATCGTCGGCACTTCGATAGTCGCGCCGAGCACGGCTTCCGACGGCGTGATCGGCACATCCGCCGTCAAATCGTCACCCGCTACGATGAAATTCGCATGCGGCTTGAGTTGTAATTTGACAAACAAATCGCCTGGCTCCGCGCCGCCGGCTCCCGGCTGTCCCTGCCTGGGAATTTTGATCACTGAACCGGCGCGCGCGCCCGGCGGGATGTTCACATCAATCGTTTTCGGACTGATCACCTGTCCCGTGCCTCTGCACGTCGCGCAGACAGCGCCGCCGGTCATGCCTGTGCCGTTGCTAGTCGGGCAGGCGCGCACCGCTTGCAGCGTGATGCGTTGCCGCCCTCCGCGATGCGCGTCTTCAAGCCCAATCTCCATCTCGGCTTCGGCATCCTGTCCCTTGGCGCGCGCCCGCGACCGTGCGCGGTGCGCCTCGGCAGGGCCAGCGTCGCGGCTGCCGCCAAAGAGCATTTCAAAGAAATCGCTGAAGGCGCTGCCGCCTGTAGCGCCGCCCGTAGCGCCCGCCGCCCCGCTGCCGAACATATCGCGCAGGTCGCCGAAATCCACATTCACACGCCCCCAGCCCGGCGGCGGCGTAAACTCTGCGCCGTCGCGCCAGTTCGCCCCAAGCTGGTCGTAACGCTTGCGCTTTTCCGCGTCGGAGAGCACTTCGTTGGCTTCATTGATGGCTTTGAATCGTTCCTCGGCGGCTTTGTCTCCAGGATTCAAATCCGGGTGGTGCTTGCGCGCCAGCTTGCGGTACGCCTGGCGTATCTGCGCTTCGCTGGCATCGCGCTTGACCCCCAGAATTTCGTAATAATCTTTGAATTTCACCGCGCTCTTGCCTTAATCCCTCGCTCAATCTCGACTTCTACTAACGATTCCGATCTCTTTATCGGTCAAAATATGCAGCAATATCAGCATAAAATATGAGTCCATCGTTGTCAAGTTTTCCGGGGAGAAAAGCGCTGGGAGTGAGGAAAATTCTCATAGTGGTCTCTCGAATAGTGACCAAGAGCAAGTCGAGTTCCGTGCAGTGGAATTGGACCGCAGGCAAGCGTCCGGCTGAGGCCGGAGTTTACACAAAATTGATCGGCGCGCGAATTGATTTTCGAGGCAAACAGGGGCAAGCTGGTTTTTTCGATTTCCCGGCTAAGGGGGTGAGACTATTCCGAAAGACGATATGATTCCCGTCGAGGGAGTCGTGACGGATTCCCTGCCGAACGCCACCTTCAGAGTGCAGGTCGCTGAAGGCCACGAAATCCTCGCTCACCTGTCGGGCAAAATGCGCAAGAATTTCATCCAGGTATTGCCGGGCGACTATGAAAAATCGCGATTTGAGTTGATTGGGTTCTAAGCTCGACTTTATCCATCACGCGGCATAGCAAACCGCGTCGGTTAAACGGTTGAACAATGCCCGTGATATTTTTATGACATCAGCCACTGGCGCTGATGTTGAAAAATTCTCCTGCTGCCATAGC
>JBBWZK010000229.1:0-38873 GCA_039648975.1 Blastocatellia bacterium | reverse complement strand
TGCAAACCGCCGACGCTGAAATCGTCAAAGTGATGCTCAAAGATTACGACGAAGACGAACAGGTGATCGTCATCGAGAACGAATAGTGATGCGTGATGCGTGATGCGTGATCGTCGGATCAGTGACGATACATCACGCAGCACGCATCACGTATCACGCGAACAAGACATTCAACCGCAAAGACCTGCTGGGAATCCGCGAGCTATCGGTCGAGGAGATCACCACCATCCTCGACACGGCCACATCTTTCAAAGAGATCAACGAACGACCGATCAAGAAAGTGCCGACACTGCGCGGCAAGACGGTCATCAATTTCTTCTTTGAATCATCGACGCGCACGCGCACCTCGTTTGAAATCGCCGCCAAACGTCTGTCCGCCGATTCGATCAACATCTCGGCTTCGACTTCGTCGGTGACCAAAGGCGAAACGCTGGCCGATACGGCGCGCAACCTGCAAGCGATGGCCCCTGACGCCATCGTCATTCGCCATCCGTCGCCCGGCGTGCCGCATCAACTGGCGCGCTTGATCGATGCCGCCATCATCAACGGCGGCGACGGCGCGCATGAACATCCGACACAGGCCTTGCTTGATGCCTTTACCATACGCGAGCAGAAAGGCCGCATCAGCGGCCTGCGCGTCGCCATCATCGGCGACATACGCCACAGCCGCGTCGCGCGCTCGAACACGCACCTGCTGACCAAACTCGGCGCGCACATTCGCATAGCCGGTCCGCGCCCGCTCATCCCGCCCGACTATGAATCAATCGTCGAGGACGCCTCGGATTCGTTGATCGTCTGCGACCGCCTCGAAGACGCCATTGAAGGAGCCGATGTGGTGATGATGCTGCGCATTCAGCGCGAACGCATGAGCGAGGCGTTCTTCCCGTCGCTCAAAGAGTATTCGATTCAATATGGCATGACGCTGAAGCGGCTGGAGCTGGCCGCCAAAGATGCCATCGTCATGCACCCCGGCCCGATGAATCGCGGCGTCGAGATCAGCTCGGATGTCGCCGACAGCAGCCGGTCGCTGATTCTTGAACAGGTTCATAACGGCGTCGCCGTGCGCATGGCGATCTTGTTCTTGCTGATCGGCGCGGAAGGGGAATGAATGCAGAAATGATGAATGATGAGTGATGAATGATGAACTGAAGAGGAAACGGAAGCCGGATTATCTATAGACAATCCCCTGCCTTAATTCATCATTCATCATTCATCATTCATCATTTCCCTGAGAGGGTAAGGATGAAGTTACTTATCAAAGGCGGGCGCATCGTCGATCCGTCGCAGAGTATAGACAAAGTTGCCGACTTGCTGATCGAAGAGGGTCGCGTCAAATCGATTGGCCAGAATCTGGCGGGCGATGGCGCGGATGTATTTGACGCCAGCGGGCTGGTCGTCGCGCCGGGCTTCATCGATTTGCATGTTCATCTACGCGAGCCGGGCGAAGAGTATAAAGAGACGATAGCGACGGGCGCGGCGGCAGCCGTGGCTGGCGGCTTCACGGCTATATGTGCGATGCCGAATACCAAGCCTGTGAATGACAATGCGTCGTTGACCCGCTACATGGTCAGCAAAGCGAGCGAGGCAGGATTGGCGCGCGTCTATCCCATCGGCGCGATCACCCGCGCATCGGAAGGTGCGGAGCTGGCTGAGATGGCCGACCTGAAAGCGGCGGGCGCAGTGGCAGTCTCGGACGATGGACGGCCCGTGATGAATTCGCAGGTGATGCGCCACGCGATGGAGTACGCGCGCGATCACGGCCTGGTGGTGGTCGATCATTGCCAGGACACGCAGCTATCGGCGGGCGGCGTCATGAATGAGGGGAAAATTTCGACGCTGCTCGGACTGAAAGGCATGAGCCGCGCCGCCGAAGAGAGCCACGTCGCGCGCGACATCATGCTTGCCGAGTTGACCGGCGGGCGCGTTCACATCGCGCATCTGTCGACGGCGGGCGCTATCGAGGTCGTGCGCCGCGCTAAAGCACGCGGCCTGGCGGTGACCTGCGAAATCACGCCGCATCATTTCGCTTTGACAGAGGCGGCGGTCATTGGCTTCGATACGAATACCAAGATGAACCCGCCGCTGCGCACCGAAGAAGATCGTGCCGCCTTGATTGAAGCCGCGCGCGCCGGCCTGGTCGATGCGATTGCCACAGACCACGCGCCGCATCACGAGGATGAAAAGATGCTGGAGTATGACCAGGCGCCGTTCGGCGTCATCGGCCTCGAAACCGCGCTCGCCGTATCGCTCACTGTATTGCATCATACAAACGGCATTGGGCTGGCGCGCGTCATCGAGATGCTGACGATTGGCCCTGCACGGGCGTTCGATCTCGCGGGCGGCGGGCTGGCCGCCGGCGCGGTGGCCGATGTAACGGTGTTTGATCCAGAGCGCGAATGGATGGTTGAACCGCAGCAGTTCAAATCGAAAAGCCGCAACACGCCGTTCGGCGGCTGGCGCTTGCGCGGCAAGGTCGTCGCCACTTTCGTTGCCGGGAAGCAGGTCTTCCGCGCTCAATGAAGCAGCCGCCGAACGGCTTTGAGGTGTATCACCCCTTGCGCCTTCCGGCGGCTGCTTGTGAATCGATGGTGATCAATCAGCCTGGGGTTATTGCACGCCCTGCACTTTGACGATGGTTCCGGTGAAGATCGAGGTGATGTAGATGGTGTTGGTCTTTTCATCGCGGACCATGCCGATTGGGCCAATCAACCCGCCTGCGACTAACACAGGATCCGCCGTTGGCGAACTGAAGAACTGCAAGCGGCCCGGCGCATTCGCCAGCAGATCGGTGCTGATCTCCAACGTGTAGAACTGATCCTGCCCCTGCGGCCCTTTCACCGGCAGCACGTCTGTCGCCGTCGTCAAACCGCCGATGAAAGTGGTTTGACTGTTGTTGACCAGGTTGAGCTTGCGGATTTCGGCTGAACCCTGCGCGAACGGGAAGCCTGTCAGGTAGGGGATGAGAAGCTGCTTGCCGAAGACTCTGGCGTTGGTCGGCACCGCTTCCATAAACGGCGGGCCGAAGGGCAGCGGGTTGGGTATGGCGGCAAACGTCGCCTGCACGGCAAAGTCATTGGTGTCGAGATCAACTCTGTAGACGACGTTCTGGCTGGCATCCGCAACGTAAAGCGTATTACCCCGTATGTCCATGCCAAAGGGATTGGACTCGCGCACATTGTCGGGCACGTCCGGTCTCGGCTCTTCGGTAAAATCACGGAAATTGGCCACGACATCGGCGACCAGCCGCTGGTCGCTGCTGTTTCTCGTTCTTAGCTTCTCGCCATTGGACAGGTTGTCAAAATCATTTTGCGTGAAGACAAAGTCGCCGGCTGAATCATCGATTGCCATGCCGAAGCGTAGCGCCAGCACCGAACTGAAGAGCATGGACGAGCGCTGCGGATTAGGAACCGCCGAACCGGGCGCAGGGCCGGGCATCGTCTCATCGCCGCTGCCAATGAGCACGTAAAGATTGCGCCCGCGCAATACCAGAGCGGTCGGCCCCGACGGCGCAGGCTCGCCGCCTGCGAGATTGATTCCAGAGGGCAAGCCATCCACAAGGGTGCGCCGGTTGCCATTGGTATCAATAATGGAGATGCGCCCGTCCATTTGTCCCGTGCCGCTTTCTGCCACCAGCAGATTGCCGTCCGGTGTGCTAATCAATCTGACCGGCGTCTTCAAGCCGCCGGCGAACACGGATGCCGATTGCGCCATCGCGCTGATGCTCGTCAGCGTCAGCGCCAACAGAACGTGAGCTGCAAAGGTGGTGATCTTTTTCATCTGACTTACTCCTTCTATATGCATTGAGATCTGTATGCGTACAAGCTCACTGCCATGTTCATTACGCAGTTGCGGGCGGCGTTTTTGCTGCCCTCATTTGTACATGCGAAAACCGCTCAAGTAAAGGCTCATGCAACGCAGAGATTTTTTTCGGGTCTTTATCTCGATAGATGAATGTGATAATCTGCGCCAACAGTAAGTCATTTGACAGGAGGGCAAGGCCATGACGACGCTTTCGCCCAAAGAGATCACGCAGCTACTTCGGGCGTGGAGCAAAGGCGACCAATCCGCATTGGATCAATTGACGCCGCTGGTGCACGCGGAATTACATAACCTGGCGCGCCGTTATCTATCAAAGGAAATGCCCGGCCATACTCTGCAAGCAACGGCGCTGGTCAACGAAGCCTATATGCGGCTGATCGATTGGCAAAACGTCGAGTGGCAGAATCGCGCGCATTTCTTCGGTGTTTCTGCACAGTTAATGCGCCACATCCTGGTCGATTATGCGCGCAGCCGCAGGTCGCATAAACGCGGCGGCGGCGCTATCGAAGTTTCGCTGGATCAGGCTGCCGTCATCTCCAGTGAACGTGCCGCTGATTTCGTGGCGCTCGACGATGCGCTCAACAGCCTGGCGGCATTTGATGCGCGCAAGAGCCGTATTGTCGAACTGCGCTTTTTTGGCGGCCTGAGCATTGAAGAGACGGCTGAAGTGATGCAGATTTCGCCGACTACCGTGAAGCGCGAATGGAGTCTGGCGCAGGCGTGGCTTTATCGTGAACTGAAACAGGGAGAGGGCTGATGCAAGACCTTGAACGGTGGCAACGGATTGAAACGCTCTATCAAGCGGCGCTCGAACTGAGCGAGGCGGAGCGTGCGGCATTTCTCGATCAAGCCTGTGGCGGCGACAAGGCTCTGCGCGCCGAAGTCGTTTCGCTGCTCGCCTCGCACAAAGAGGCCGGCGACTTTCTGGTTGCGCCTGCCCTGCAGGTGGCGGCAGAGGCCATGGCCAGCGAGCAGGAGGAAGTGGTTTCAGGCGGTGCCATCGGGCCTTACAAGATCATCAAGCTTCTCGGTCGCGGCGGCATGGGTGAAGTCTATCTGGCGCAAGATACACGGCTGGGCCGCCGCGTCGCCTTGAAGCTGTTGCCTGCCTATTTCACCAGAGACGCCGAGCGCTTGCGACGCTTTCAGCAAGAGGCGCGCACCGCGTCGGCGTTGAATCATCCGAATGTCATCACCATCTTTGAGATCGGCGAGGCCAGCACCATTCAATTCATCGCCACGGAATATATCGAAGGCGAAACGCTCAGGCATCTCGTCGCCCGCCAGCCCATCGATGTGGGCGACGCGATTGCCATCGCCGTCCAGATTGCCAGCGCGCTCGAAGCCGCGCATGACGCAGGCATCGTCCATCGTGACATCAAACCGGAAAACCTCATGCTGCGACCGGATGGCATCGTCAAGGTGCTCGACTTCGGACTGGCGAAGCTCGCCGAAAGGCAAGCGCTGAGAGGCACGGATTCGCCGCCGGCTTTGCAGTTGAGCACGGATCCGGGCGTGGTGATGGGCACGGCCAGTTATATGTCGCCGGAGCAGGCGCGCGGTCTCAAGGTGGATGCGCGCACAGACATCTTCAGCCTGGGGGTCGTGCTGTATGAAATGGTCAGCGGCAGCGCGCCGTTTCAAGGGGCGACGACGAGCGACGTGATTGCCGCCATTCTCACGCAGGAGCCGCCGCCGCTCGCCCCACAACTGGCGGGTGTGCCGGAAACGCTCCAGTGGATCGTTGACAAGGCGCTGGCGAAAGAGAGAAAAGTGCGCTACCAGACGGTGGCTGAATTGCTGGCCGATCTGAAGAAGTTGAAGAAGCAACTGGAATTTGGAGTCGAGCAGAAACCCTATGCGCCGCCGGCGCGATTGCCCGCCGGCGCGACCGCCGCGACCGCCAGGCAAACGCTGATTGCCACGAGCGACAAGCAAATCGAGGCGACCACAGATGCGCCAATCGCGCGCCGCACGTCAGGCGCAGAAGTCATCACCACAAGTATTAAGCAGCACAAGCGAGTCGCGGCGCTGGTCGGGCTGGCGATTGTGGCGGCGATTACACTGGCGCTGTACTGGATGATCAGCCGGGGCCGTTCTGCAAATCAAGCGACGCCGTTCGCCGCCTTCAAAGTGTCGCGTCTGACGACGACCGGCAAAGCCAGCTTCGCCGCCATCTCGCCCGATGGCAAGTATGCCGTGCATGTCATGGGCAGCGCCGGGCAGCCGAGCCTCTGGCTGCGCCACATCGCGACAGGCAGCGATAAAGAGATTGTGCCGGCGATTCGCGGGACGCTCTCGGGGTTAGCCTTTTCAAAGGACGGCAGCTATATCTATTACGACCAGTTCGTCAAGGGTGAAGTGGCCCTCTATCGCGTGCCCTTGCTTGGCGGCATCGCGCAAAGGCTCGTCGCCGACATCGACACGGCGGTCAGTTTCTCGCCTGATGGCACGCAGATGGCATACGTGCGCGGCCTGCCGCAAGAAGGCAAGGCGGCGCTGATAATTGCCAATGCCGATGGCAGCGGCGAGCAGCGGCTGGCGTCGTTCAACATCGTTTATGCGTACCCACCTCTATCCGCCCTGGCGCAAATGTGGGGGCCAGGCTGGTCGCCTGACGGCGCGACCATCATGATGGGCATACGCGATTCAGACCCGAATCTTTATAACTGGAACCTGGTCGCCGTTTCTGTGAAAGACGGCACGACACGCCAACTCACCGCGCAAAGATGGTCTTCGATAGGGCAAATGGCATGGCTTGCCGATGGCAAAGGATTGATCGTCGCCGCCGCCGAGCATCCTATCTATGCGCCACATCAACTCTGGCACGTCGCCTACCCGGACGGGGCAGCGCGAAAGATCACCAACGACTTGAACAACTACATTGGCGTCAGCCTGACGGCAGATGCCAATTCGCTGATCACCGTGCAGTCTGAACAACTATCGAATGTCTGGGTCGCGACGGACGGCGATTGGAGCCATACTTCGCAAGTGACCTCGAATAATCATGACGGCATCGTCGGCATCGCCTGGACGCCGGACAGGCGCGTCCTTTATACCTCAATCGCCACCGGCAGTCGTGAAATCTGGGCGGTGAGTGCTGACGGGACCGGGGCGAAGCAAGTGACGCCAGATCCCGGACTGGAAGGCCGGCCCGTGGTTACGCCGGATGGTCGTTATATTGTCTTTGTTTCAGCCAGCACGGGCATTTCGCACCTCTGGCGATGCGATCTGGATGGCAGCAATCTGCGGCAACTGACGAATGGCCAGAGCGAGAGCAGTCCGTCTTGCTCACTGGATTCGCGATGGGTTTATTATAGCGCGCTGAATGCGAATATGAAGCGGCTGTTGTGGAAAATCTCGATTGACGGCGGCGAACCTGTGCAATTGAGCGATTTCAGTTGCGGGGGGCCGACACTCTCTCCCGACGGCAAACAATTCGCCGTCACGTTTATTGATGAGACGGCAACGCCCAAGCGCTATCGTGTGGGACTCTTGCCGCTTGACGGCAGATCGCCAACGAAAGCCTTTGATCTGCCTACTTCGCCTCGACAGATCATCCGCTGGACAGCCGACGGGCGGGGGCTGACTTATCTGGACACGCGCGCAGGCGTCACCAACCTCTGGGCGCAGCCGGTGGATGGCAGTCCGGCAAAACCGCTAACCGACTTCAAATCCGATTTAATCTTCTACTATGACTGGTCGCGCGATGGGAAAAGGCTCGCCGTCGCTCGCGGCCTGATGACGAACGACGCCGTCCTTATAAACGAGTCAAGATAGTTGCACTGTATAGGCCACGGCCTCTCGTCTATGCAATCGCGAACCGTTCTAAAAGGGAAGAGCCCTTCATGACGAGATTTCAAAAGCTACTTGTGCTCATCTTCCTCGCTGTCTGGGTCTGGGCAGCCATCAAGCCATCGTACCGTCACGACTGGCTGCTTGAGAATTATCTGGTCTTCATCTTCGTGCCGCTGATTGTCATCACCGGAAGATACTTCAAGCTGTCGAGCATCTCTTACGGGCTGATCACGCTGTTTATGATCTTGCACGTCATCGGCTCGCACTACACCTATGCCGAAGTGCCGTTCGGGTATGTCTTGCAGGATTGGTTAGGCGCGAGCCGCAATATGTACGACCGGCTGGTGCATTTCTCATTTGGCCTGCTGCTAGCCTATCCAATTCGTGAAGTCTTTCTGCGCGTCGCCAAGGTCAAAGGCTTCTGGGGATATTACCTGCCATTCGATGTGACGCTGGCGTTTTCGGCGGTCTACGAAATTCTCGAATGGGTCGCCGCCGCCAATGTGGATCCGCAAGCCGGATTGGCTTTCCTGGGATCACAAGGCGATATATGGGATGCGCAGAAGGATATGACGATGGCCGGCATCGGCGCGCTCGCGGCGATGCTGATTGCGGCGCTGGTGAACTTGAAATATCAGCCAAACTTTTTCGCCGAGTTGAAAGCCAGCTTCAAGATCAGAGCCGATGACGAACCGCTCGGCGAAACCCGTTTGCAAAAACTGCGCGGCGGGCAGAGATAGGAGCTAACCATGGAAAAAAAGATCAAAAAACGCTTTCACAACGACCGAAACCGTCAAGCGTTCAACCACTGGCGGGACCACGCCATTAATCAGATGACTGCTGCAAGCTCCATGATGTTCGGTTTAGCCGGTGCGGGATTAGCCTATAGTCTGACACTGCTTAGCGCAGAAAAGAGACTGATTACCGACAACAACCTACCCATCTTCCGACTCTTCACCGTAGCTTTTGCTCTCTCCTTCATGACCGCCCTCTTCCTTATATTTAACCGGCTTTGGGGTTTTCGTAAAACAGCCGAAATTGTCCGAGCGCGAGATGCAAAAGAGGCAAATGAGCCAGTAGAGCTTACAGATGTGGATGACATCAGAGAGGACAGTGGTTTTATCGATGCTATGACCTGGATACTTTTTGGCTTCCAGTTTGTCTCATTTGTAATCGGAGGAGCTGGCGTCATTTACTTTATGTGGCGGATTTATGGCACTTAGTTCATCCTTCAGAAAAGTGCGCCCAGTCAACTCGATTGCGCCACTGCGCGGGCGACGCGGTCGGCTTCTTTGATGACATCGCCGGTTGAGACGCCGTGCAGATAGTTGCCGATCAAGTGCAGGCCGGGCGACTCTTTCAGCAAGGCTTCGATACGCTCGGCGCGGTCGCGATGGCCGATGTTGTATTGCGGGATGGCGCGCTGCCATCGCGTGATGCCGACGACAGTCGGCTCGCCTGTAATGCCCAACACCTTTTGCATCTCGGTGTGGGCCATAGAGACAAGTTCCGCGTCGGGCAAGCGCGCCGTCTCAGGCTTGCGCGCGCCGCCGATGAAGACCGTCAGCAACGCCTTGCCCTGCGGCGCGCGGTTCGCGAACAGACTCGAATTCCACACACAGCCCAGTAGATTCAGGCCCTCGCTCGGCGGCACCAGAAAGCCGAAGCCATCAAGCGGCGTCCTGACTTTGTCAATCTCATACGCGAGATAGATGATCGCCAGCGGCGGGTAATAGATGCCGTCGAGCAGTTGACTCAACTCAGTTGATAGAGACTCGATGATTAAGGCCGCGGCCTTTGCCGGTGTGGCAATGATTATTTGATCAGCCGTGACTCGTTGATGATTGCCCGCGTGTTTGAATTCAACGACGAAGCCGGGTGGCGGCTGTGGCGCGTCTCTGCGCAAGCTAATCGCTGGCGTGCCATCACGCGAGTTTGAATCCGCAATTCCCGTAATCAGGTCTTCGCCGATTTTAACCGCCAGCGTATGCGGTAAGACGCCCATGCCATGCTTGAACGAGACGAGTCGCCGGCGCGTCGGCGCGGCTTTATCAAGCACATCGCGGGCGGCTTTGTGGGCGCGCCGGGCTTCGCGCGCTTTGGCAATCGTGCCGCGAATCAAGCCGCCATAAGTTGCTTCAAGATTCCACAGGCGCGGGAAGGCTGCCTGCACGCTGATCTTTTCAGCGTCGCCGGCATAGATGCCCGAAACAAAAGGCGCGACCATGCGTTCCGCCGCTTCGCGCCCAAGCCGGCGACGCGCGAACGACAGAATGCTCTCTTCGTCGGTTGCCATTCGTTTGCCGATAAACGGCTCGCCGAAGATGCGCAGCTTGCCGCCTATGCTCAACAGCTTGCTCTTGATGAATGCGCCAGCGCCCGCAGGCACGGCGTGCAGTTGGCCGTTGTAGTAAACATAAGCCGGCGCTTTCGGATCGCCTTCGACCAGTTCATCCAGAAGGCCAAGCTCTTCGACCAGCGCCATCAACTCTTCCGTGCCCTGCGAGCTGTTCGGTCCGCGCTCGATCAAGTAGCCGTCACTCATTTCCGACTGCATCACGCCGCCGATGCGATTGGAGGATTCGATCAGCAACACATCGACGCCGAGCGACTTCAAGCGATAAGCGCAGACCAATCCGGCGATGCCTGCGCCGATGACGACAACTTGTTTGTGCGCGTTTTCCATTCCAGGCTAGTCGCTTGCTCTGTCGCAGGCGCAAAGTTGAAGGGGGCCGCCGGCCTTCGCCATCGCCGGACAGTAGAGACAATTCATCCGTGACGCGGATTGTGCATCGAGCCCAAGGGCGCGCTCGACGAGACTGGCCAGCGCGCCAATGAAATCTGTGCGGCAGTTCATCGTCGGCACACGCAGGTAATGTTTAATGCCGACCTCTTTCGCCAGATCGCCATAAAGCAAGTCCATCTCATAAAGCGTCTCGCTGTGTTCGGAGACGAAGCTCACCGGCACCATCAGCAGTTGCTCGATACCCTCTGATGCAAGCCGCCGAACCGTCGCATCCGTCGCCGGCGTCAGCCATTCGACCGGGCCGACCTTGCTTTGAAATGACAGCGTGTAGGGGCGGTGTTTGCCGAGCCGCTGCATCACGAGTTCGACGGTGCGCTCGGTCTGTTCGAGGTATGGGTCGCCCTGTTTGACGTAGCTGACAGGGATGCTGTGGGCGCTGAAAAGAATGTGCGCGCGGTCCGGATCGGCAAACTCGGCGAGCTTTTCGGCGACCGTTGCCGCCAGCGCAGAAATGTAGCCTTCATCCTCTTCGTAGCTGCACACGATTGATATGCGCGGCAAACGGTAGCCCTTTTCGCTGATCAGCGCATTCATGCGATTGAGGCTTGAGCCGGTTGATGAGACTGAAAACTGCGGATAGAGCGGCAGCACGATGAGGTGAGAAATTTCATCGCGCAGAATCTGCTCAAGGGCTGCTTCGGTGAACGGCTTCCAGTAGCGCATGGCAACGTAAGCCTGCGCATTGATGTGGCGCTCGGCCAGCGCCGACTCAAGCGCCCGCGCCTGCTCATCGGTGATGCGTCGCAGAGGCGAGCCACCGCCGATCTTTTCGTAGTAGCCGGTCGATTTCTTATAGCGTTGCGTCGAGATCATCCACGCCAGCGGCTTCTGCAAAAAGCGCCACGGCAATCGAATGATGTCGGGGTCGGCGAACAGGTTGTATAAAAAAGGGCGCACGTCATCGAGCGTCTCAGGGCCGCCGAGATTGAACAGCAGCACGCCGATGCGTTCGTCTTTTGATTGGGAATCTGTCATCAGTTTGCGTTTGTATGAATGGGCGTCTTTATCAGAATACTCGCCCTATTAAGCTTCAGAGATAATTGTCAGTCCATCAACACCAAGATAGTGCTTTTTATTATGTGTGACTAAAGGCACGTCGTGTAGCAAAGCCGTAGCTGCAACCCAGCCATCCGCTGTTTGAATCGGAATACCATTTCGTCTCGCACTGTACATTGCTTTCGCCCATCGAATACATAGAATCCGGTTAAAAGGCGAGATGACGAATTGTTCAACAAAGGTTTTCATTGCAGCGCGTTTGCCAACCCCCCAGTTACGTTCTATAGCCCACCTGTCGGTTTCGGCAAGAGTCATAAATGAAATTATTGTGAGTTTGCCATCAAGATGCGGAAGATACAGTTCCCCTCGCGTGTCCTCTTTGAAGACGAAAGAAACTACATCCGTGTCCACAACAACGCTCGGAATCAAGGCTGTTCTTTATCCCCCTCTTCATCTCGCCACTGTCTGACAGTTGCGATGAACTCATCAATGCTTTCATCTTCAGGCCAGAACTTACCAAGCTGTCGGGCCAATGCAAAATTGAAGGGGCCGACTCCCTGTTGCCTGGCAAGAGTCTCTACGTCAACAGAAGTGTAGAAATCATCTACGTTAGTAGGAGAATCGATCTCTTGTTTTGCCATCTTGCTTGTCTCCGTTTAACCGGCAGCACTTTTCGCCGCATCGATGAACGCCCGCGCGTTTTCTACGGGCGTCATCGGCAGGATGCCGTGGCCGAGATTTAAGATGTGACGATGGCCGCCGCCTTCCTTCAACAAAGCCTGCGCTTTTTCGTTGATGATCTCTGGCGTCGACAGCAACACGCAGGGGTCGAGATTGCCTTGCAGCGTGAAGCCATCGCCGACGCGGGTGCGGGCGTCTTGCAAATTCACCCGCCAATCCAGACTCAAAACGTCCGCGCCGCAGCGCGCCATCTGTTCGAGAAACGTGCCGCTGCCGTTGATATACATGATCGCCGGCACGGCGACGCGGTTGATGCTCGCAAATATCTTTTGCTCATACGGCAGAGCAAAAGATTCGTAATCGCGCGGCGACAACTCGCCGGCCCACGAATCGAATAACTGCACAACCTGTGCGCCCGCTTCGATCTGCGCGTTGAGGTAGAGAATCACCGTGTCGGCAATCTTGTCGAGCAGCGCGTGAAAAGTCTGCGGCTCGCTGAACATCATACGCTTGACCTCCGCGTAATTCTTCGAGCCGCCGCCTTCGATCATATAAGCCGCCAGCGTCCACGGCGCGCCGGCAAAGCCAATCAGCGGCACCGCGCCGTCCAGTTCACGGCGCAAGGTCTTGATGATCTCCATTACAAAGCCGGTTTTCTCTATGGGGTCGGGCACGATGAGCTTGTCTATCTGTTCGCGCCTGCGAATAGGGTCGGGAAGCTCAGGGCCTTTCTTCTCGGTCAACTGCACACGCTGTCCCATCGCTTCGACGGGGATGAGAATGTCGCTGAACATGATCACCGCATCGACGCCGAGGATGCGATACGGTTGCAGCGACACTTCGACGGCCAGATCAACCGTCTTGCAGAGCGTCAGGAAGTCTGTGTCTTTGCGGATGGCGCGATAGTCGGGCAGGTAGCGGCCCGCCTGACGCATCATCCATACGGGCGTGCGCTCGGTGCGCTCACCCCTTGCGGCTCGAATCAAGAGATCGTTTTTCATGAATTGAAGAATCGTTACCGGCGGCATCGAATAACCGCCGCGCTTGCCCCAGTGCTGACGCACCGGGCTAAATGCTGACACCCGCTTCGCGGGTTGAGTTCATTCATTTCAAAACACATTCAAAGGCAAGTTCCATTCTAACCGTCGTGCCGTGCGGTCTCAAGCAGAGGACTTTTGCGGGTGGCGGCTGACGAACGGGTTGTCGGTTTCATAAAAACGCCAATCAAGCTCTGTGGCTCGCGTGATGCCGATGCGCGAGCTTGCAGAGATCAGCGGTTCGGCTTCACGCATCAGCAGCCGTATATCCCGGCCAAGCGGTTTGCCGTTCATGGTCAGATCAATGCCGAATGCCGCACACAGGCGGCCTGGCCCGCTGGCAAGCAGGCGAACGTTCGAGGTGCCGCGCCGCTCACTCATCAAGTCAATGCCGCGTGTCGGCTCGACGGCGCGAATCAACACCGCGCCGACGCCATCGCGTTCGGTGGTTACATTCAGGCAGTTATACATCCCATAAATCAAGTAGACGTAAATGTGGCCGAAGGTCTCGCGCATGATGGCCGCCTGGCGGCTGCGCGTAACGGCGTGCGATGCGGCATCGGTGGTGTAGGCTTCGGTTTCGACGATGCGACCGGCGCACCCCGATGCGACGAGCGTTGTGCCGATCAGGTCGCGCGCCACCGTCACCGTGTCACGGGCAAAAAATTCGTGGTCGAGGTCAGGCATCAAGATTCTTGATTGTGCAGATCATATTGATGTAGCGCAAGCGGTTGGCTTGCACCTACCGCCTGGGAGCGCGGGCATCTTGCCCGCAAGTTCTCGCCTGCGCAAGACCGGCGGGCGAGACGCCCGCGCTCCCAGGCGGCTTATCTCCTTTGCGCTACATCTTGGGCTAGCTGTTGGACTTCAACGCAAGCCTTTGGTGATGCGGCAATGATGATAATTTCCGCGCAAGGATTTGCATTTTTGCTTTTTCCGCTGCTCTTGGCTGTGCTATAAAGGTTTGGCTTCACTTCGAGCGACTTACGGATTCAGCAACAAAAGCTATGTGCAGGTTTGGGGACGATTCTCATGCAGGAACAGCGGCTCAAGCTGATACTGGATTCTGTCATTCGCTTGGCGCGTCGCGGCGCGATGTCGAATGCCGTGAACCTGCTGACCAAACTGCGCCCCGTTGACATCGCGCAAATCCTCACGCAACTGCCGCAATCCGAGCGCGAAGCGATTTTCAGCGCGCTTGTCGGCAGCGATCTAACGCAGGCCGCCGAAGCGGTTTCGGAAATGGAAACCGAAAGCGCGGTCGCCTTGCTGGCGGCGCTCACTCGCGACGACGTGACGCGATTGCTGCAAGAGTTGCCATCGGACGACGCGACGCTGCTGGTCGCCGAGATGCCCGAAAAACTGCGCGACGAGTTGCTCGAAACGATGAAGACAGAGCACTCGACGGTGGTCAACGAACTGCTCGGCTTTGCCGATGAGACTGCCGGGCGCATCATGACGCCCGATTACTTCGCGCTCGATGAGGAGCTGACGATTTCCGAAGCCATCACGGCGCTGCAAAAGCGCAGCGAAGAATTCGAGATGGCCTTTTACATTTACGTCGTCGATTCGCGCAATCATCTGCTCGGCGTCGTCAGCCTGCGGCAGTTGTTGCTGAACCCGCCATCGACGCCGCTGCGCAAGATCATGATTGGCGATGTCATCAAAGTCACTACTGATACAGACCAGGAAGAAGTCGCGCGCCTGGTGGCAACCTACAATCTGTTAGCCGTGCCGGCGGTCGATCAAGAGAACAAGCTTGCCGGCATTATCACAGTTGACGACATCATTGACGTGATGCGCGAAGAGGCCACCGAAGACATCTATGCGCTGGCGGGTGTCGACGCAGACGACCGCGCCCTGGGTTCGGCGATGAACTCTGTGCGCAGGCGTTTGCCGTGGCTGTTGCTGTCACTGGGCGGCGCCTTGATTGCGGTGGCGATTGTGCGTTTCTTATTGCCGGCCAATCCGAACTCGTTGTTGCTGGCCATCCTGATTCCTGTGGTGGCGACCATGGGGAGCAACGCCGCGACGCAGACCATGACGGTCGTCGTGCGCGGCATTGGCCTGGGCGAAGTCAGTTGGGAGACACGCTGGCGCGTGACCTTGAAAGAAGCGATGGTCGGACTGACGAATGGGCTGGTGATCAGTCTGGTCGTGAGCGGCATCGTCGCCGTATGGTTCAATCCCACGCTGGGCGCCATCCTGGGATTGACGATGATTTTCAGTTTGCTGTTTGCCGGAATGCTCGGCACACTGATTCCCGTGTTGCTCAAGCGATTCAAAGTAGACCCGGCGCTGGCGTCGTCGGTCTTTGTCGTGACGTTCACGGACATCGTCACGTTTTTTTTCTATCTCGGCATTGCTGCGCTGCTCTTCAAAGCGTTTAAGCTGTAGGGCCGCTGCCTCGGCGCGCACCGTCGCGGCCAGAGGCTGTGGTTGGATTGTAGCCGCAGTGACCAATTCACGATTGATCAAGGAGGAACAGTTATGAGCGATCAACCGCCGTATGGAAACCCACCGGGAGGCGGCTACCCGCCGCCGCCGCCGGGAGGGGGCTATCCACCGCCGCCGGGAGGAGGCTATCCACCACCGGGAGGTGGCTACCCGCCGCCGGGGGGAGGTTATCCTGGAGGAGGTGGAGGCTATCCGCCGCCGGGCGGCAACTATCCGCCACCGCCTGAAGAAAAGACGAAGACCTTAGGGATGGCTTACAATGTCGCCGCGATGCTGTGCTACCTGCCGGTGTGCTGTGCGAACCTGATCTTCCCCATCATCTGGATGGCAACAGAGCCCAAAGAGAATCGGTTTTTGCGCTTCCACTCCTTGCAGGCGTTGATGCTAGCCGGCGCTGGCCTGATCGTTTGCGTGCTTCTCTTCATTTGCGGACTCATCATCGGCGCTCTGCCTTATTCGGTTGCCGTTGCCGCAAGTCTCCTTCTGTTAATCGGAGAGATTCTATTGTGCATCCTGTTCCTGGTCCTCTACATCATGGGAATGGTCAAGGCCTATCAGCGCCAGATGTGGAAAATGCCTATCATCGGCAACATCGCTGAGAAGAATGCATAATCAGAATCAACTGCCAGCGAATCAATCAAAGTTCGCCGCTGGTTTGTTCTGGAGAATGCCCAAGGATGGATTGAATGATTAAGGCGATCATTGTAATGATGTGATCAGCGGATCACTCGACCATACGGGGCGGCGGTCTGAAGGCCGCCCCGATAATCATTGCTATTCGTCTAAGCTATACGGGTGGCGCTAAACCGGTCGCCAAACCTCAGGCGCGCAAAGTCTCATCAGTTGTGATGGAGAGCGGGCGTTCGGGCTTGCCGTGTTTGATGGCGGCGAGCATTTCAGCCGTTGGGCGAAACCAACCGCTCTTCCATATCAGCAACGTTGACAGGAGCAGCGCCAGCGTCGCCGCCGCGCCCGCTTCAGGGCCATAGTCGCCGCCTGAAATCCACAACGGCGGTTTCGACTCGCCATGCAACCACGCCAGCTTTTCAAAAGCTGGGATGCCGCTGACGTTCAACCCGAAGACGAAGACCATCACGAAATTCCACGAATAATGCAGCGCCGTCGCCAGCCACAAACTTCGCGTCTTCAGATAAGCTATGCCGAGCCAGACGCCCGCCAGTATCGTGTTGATCGTCGAGAATACCGAGGCGTTTGCATTGGCGATATGCGCCAGCCCGAAAAAGACGGACGTAATGCCGATGGCTGTCCATCCGCCAATGTTGTGAATCAACGCCTGAAGCGGAAAGCCGCGAAACATCAGCTCTTCAAAAGCGCCGGCCATCAGGAAGAATAGAAACAAGTAGCCAAAATTACGCGCCAGTATCCATTCGTCAGTTGTCTGAGTAGTGAAGTGAACTGCGCCCGCCGCGGCTTCGAGACCGACCGCCAAGGCAAGCGCCGCCGCGCCCATCAACGAACCGAGCGCGAAGTCGCGCGTCCATCTGCGATGCAGCTTGAAGCCGACCGACGAGAGCGTCCGCCGTTCAAGCCAGCGGGCGCACACGAAGGATGCAATCAAGGCGGCGGCCAGTGTCTCGGCTTGCGTGATGAGCAGGGAAAGCAAACGGAAGCGAGATGCCGCCGGCGCATCGGGGAGCGGCTCGCTCGTGAGAAAGCGCAGCGTTGGGATCAGCTTTGCCAGCGTCGCCGCGATGCCCCTGATGAAAATGATAGCAACGGTGAACGCCAGGAAAAATAAGAGCACGCGCCAGCCTGAGCGCAATTCCTTTTCATCGTTGATGAAGATGGCGATAAGCGAATCGGCAAAGCGCTTCGGCGGGCCGTCCGGGTGATTGCTCATATAAGCGACTCTATGAATCGCTCAAGCGAGTGTCAAGCAATCGCTGATGGCGGTCAGAGCGTTACAGGGCTTTCATGTAGGGGCGACCCTCCGTGGTCGCCCCAGAATGAAAAGCACGGCATTCGGAGTAGTCTATGACTTCCAGTCAGGGGCGACCACAGAGGGTCGCCCCTACATGATCGCCTATGAGTCTGCTCTGAACTGTGCCTCGGAGGAATCACCATAAAAGAAATCGCCGCGCGAGTGCTGCTTGCGCGGCGATTGAGCGGAGGGTGGTGAGTCGCTTCAGAGGAACGATGAATAACTTGAAACCATCATCGAAAACACGGCGCGATGTCTTAGTGTGTGCTCGGCCTGTTGGCATTGACGGGCCGGGCTTTCGCGGCGATGTAGCCTCGCCGTGTGCGGACTACCAGCCGGTCTTCGCTCTTTGCCGATGGTTGCGCAACGTCGAGCTTGATCTTGCGAAACGTGCCGTCGCGTTTTGTATTCGATGATACAAAGCCGATGACATAGCGCGTGCGCAGATGCTCGATCAAATCATTGAAGACATGATTGAGCAGTTCAGGTTTATCGCTGAGGACTTCGCCGCCGGTCTCTTCGGCCAGTTTGTTGAGGTTCGATGCCTTCACTTTGAAGACGCCGCCGATGCCTGTGACCGTGCGCATAATGCCGCTTTCGAGGCGCTGCTCGGCGGTCTTCGGAATGATGCCGCAGACGACTGCGCCGCTTTCGAGCACCGCCCGGCGCGCTTCCTCACCGCTCGGCCCCGGACAGTCTATGTCTGTGGTGATGCCTGTGAGTACGATGATGACCCGGCGGCCATCGGGATTGGCGGCGTGATTCATATATGCCGCCGCTTCGTCGAAGGCGCGATTGAAACAATGATTGGCCTGTTCGTCGTGCGGCGGGATGCGATGCAGTGCGTCGAAGATGCGCCGCTTGTCGCGGGTGAAGCCGGCAACCAGGTCAACCGAATTATGAAACGCCATCAGCGCCACTTCATCCTGCGGGCGCAGGCGGCTCAAGGCGGCCATCGTCGCGTTATGCACGCTGTCGCTGAACGGATCCATACAGCCGCCACGATCTATAAGCAAAATCACAGAGAGCGGCAAGGTGTCCTGGCTGAAATGCGTGATCGTCTGTTTCACACCGTCTTCCATCAGCGTGAACGATTCTTTATTCATATTGCCGGCGATGCGCCCGGTCTTCTGTTGCAGCACCTGCGCGTCGAGCACGACAAGATCAACCGCCAGCTTGACGGCATCCGCCTTATCGGCACTCGCCGTCGGCAGCGCTTCTTTCGGCGGCGCATCGCGGCGCATCGCGGGCCGCGTTGTCGGCGGACGATCAAATGGCAGGTCGGCAGGCTTCTGGTTAAGCGGAGCCGTCTTGCTTGATGGGTCGGCTTGCGGCGTACCGTTTGCCGGCGGCGGCTTGGCGGCTGGCGATTGCGCGGGGCTTGCGGCATCAGACTGGGCAGGTTTTGCGTCAGCCGGCTTCGTCTGCGGCGCAGGCGATTGCGCGTGTCCGTTCTGCGGCGCTTGCGAGGCGTAACCAACAACGGCAACCGCGGCGATGAGGAAGTGGAGCAATAGTGTGCCGATTCGATTTCTGGTCATCGTCGGTCTCCTCAGATTGAAGTCGTGCGGTGGCGGGTTAATTGGGCTTTCGGTGGCACCGACCAGGCAGATGACGGAGCGAAGGAGGATGAAGCAGATGGGGTGTTATCTTTCTAACTTATTCGTCAATCATCCGCCCAGTCCGTGCCACCGAAAATGTGATGCGTGATGCGTGATGCGTGATGCGTGATGCGTGATGCGTGAGAAAACCGCTGGCTTTGAACTGGCCTGATCTGCGTCTTATTCACGCATCACGTATCACGCGGCACGTTAAGATTTTTTGCGCTGCTCTTGTTCGGCGCGACGCTCTTGTTTCTCCTGACGACGCTCTTCACGCGCCGGCTTTGGTTGTTCCTGGCGCGGCGCGGCGTTGTTATGCTCAGGCGGCTTTTCGCGCGGGCGCTCTTCATTACGTTGCTTGGTGCGTTCTTCGTCGCTGCGACGCTGGCGTTCTTCCTGCTGTTGTTTGGCGCGCTCTTCGTCATTTCGACGCTGGCGCTCTGCGTCGCGTTGGCGAGTCTGTTCTTCGTCGCGCTGCCGGGCACGTTCCTGATCGTGCTGGCGGTTTTGTTCTTCCTGCTGCTGCTGTTTAACACGCTCTTCATCAACGCGGCGCTGGCGCTCTTCATCACGTTGTCTGGAGCGTTCCTGGTCGTTTTGACGTTGGCCTTCTTCGTCGCGCTGTCTGACGCGCTCCTGGTCGCGCTGGCGATTCTGTTCTTCGTCTTGTTGCTTGCGTTCACGCATCCGTATGTCGTCGCGGTTCGCAGAGTTATCCTGGTTTGGCTGCGGCGTATAGACCGGGCGCTTGTGCTTTTCATTGGATGAATCGTTGCCGGAACCCTTGTCAGGCGACGGCTGCACGGATGTTTCGTTGCCGCGCTTCGCCTTGCGTTCCGATTGATTGTCGCCGTCAACGCGCTCCGCCGGCAGAATACGAGGCTTAGTCCCGTTGCCTCCCTGGCGGTTCGGCTTTTCGTAAGATGGATTACTGTTCTGTCCATCCGTAGGACTAGCCATCGCCGGCGGCTTCAAGCGTTGTTCATCGGTGCGCACTTTCTTTTCCCGGCGTGTCGGCTCGTCATTCGACATCACCGGCGCGCGCGGTGTGATCAGGCGTCGCTCGCGCGGCGGATTGACGGTCGCCTGTGAATCGCTCGGTCGGTTGCGCGTCACCACAGGGCGGTGAATGATCTCGTTTGAAGGAATGGCTATGCGATTGCGCTGGCCGTCGCGCATCACCGGCGCAATGGCGATGGGCGCTGGCTTGATTTCAGGCAAGCCGGGCCGCGCGCCGCGCTTGATCCAGTTGCTCATATCCGTATCCGGCGCGACCGGGCGAACCTGCGAACGGTCTGAACGGTTGAATCCATTCACAGGCAACAGCGTCACGCCGCGTCCGTTATGCGGCGGGAGAATGAACGTGCTCTGACCGGGCCGCCGCCAGTTGTCGCGGGCCGTCGGATTCGGATATTGCAGGTGCGAGTGATCGCCATTGTGCTGCTGCCCGTCTGGCCGCCGCCAGTGCTGGCCGGGCGCAAGCGGATACCAGCCAACGTAATGACCTCGCGGCGACGGCGCATCAAAGAATCCGACCAGCGCCGGACGCCAGCGATAGTACGCCCGCCATCTGTAATTATCATAACGATTGGTTGATCTGCCGTAGCCCGGCACCCAGGCCCAGCCGTAGGCCGGAGCAAATACCCAACGACCGTAGTGATAAGGCGCCCAGCCCCATGGCTCGCTCGAAATCCATGTCCATCCGGCGTAAGGCGTCCAGACCCACTGACCCTGACGATACGGCGTCCAGCCGTTGGCAACGCCGCGCGGTCGCCAGCAGTAACCGTAGCTCGGATCGTTATACCACGAGCCGTAAGACGACAGATCGCTGACGCCATAGAAGTCGCTATAGGTCGTCTCGTATTGTGTGACGTAGTCCGGCGCGGCGTTGATGTACTGGCTGTTGATCGTGGCGTCGCGGGTCGTGCTCCATAGATCCCAATCGTCCTGCGTCGTGTCGTAAGCGACTTCGAGCCGTCCGCTGGCCGACGTATCAATCAACAGACGACGGCCTTCGCGGACTTTGAAGCTGCCGTCGTCGGTCGAGACTTCCGCCGCGCCACGCCGCACGATCACTTCGCTGTCGTTGTCGCCGCGCACGTTGATGCGGTAAAGGCCGTCTTGTTGAAGCACAAGGGCCGCATTCGGTATATCAATTTCGAATCGCTGAAAAGCTGTGGCGAGTTGCTCGACGCGAACGAAAGCCATGCCTGCGGGCAGTTCGAACTGCACGGCCTCGTCGCGCAAATCCGTGATGGTGAGCGCGGTGTTTTCAGAAAGCCGAACATAGCTTCCGCGTCCGAGTTGCAATTCAACGCGGGCATCTTTGCCGGCATAGATTTGATCGCCGGCAAACAACGGCAGGTTCTCGATCACCGCCGCCCAATCGCTGGTGCCGGCGCGCTGAAACGACACATCGCCTTCGACGAAGCTGACCCGAACGACTCGTCCGGCGGGGGCTTCGTCTTCGGCGTCGCTAGTGGTGTCGTCAACCGTTTGCGCAAAGATGGGATTGCTGATTAGTAAAAGGCAAAGGAGCGTGAAGAGCACGGGGAGAGCGCGTTTCATAACATTATCCTCTAACGAAAAGCTGTTTAACTCTTTTGGCAATTCGCTCAGGAGCAATGCCTGTGCCGCACCCCGCTGCTATGGGTCATAGATTATCATGACTTTCGGCAAATTGCTCAATAAATGAAGAAGCGATAAGCAAAAAAGCGGCGCGGCAGTTTAATGTGAATTAGTGAAATCCACTCGTGCTATACGAATTAGTGTAGCGGCTGCTTGATTACGGGCAGGTAGGCGTCGCCAACCTCGGTGCTGCCTGCCATTTACTTCTTGTTGTCGGCCTTCTGCGTTTGATAACCGGAGCGGGCGCGGATTTGGACATTCTTACGCGCGACTTCGACTTTGATTTTATGCAGCTTGTTGTCGCGGCGGTTGGCGGTCGGGTAGTAGCCGAGCATGTAAAGATTGTGCAACTCGTCGGCGATGGCGGCAAAGGCCGCGCGCGTGTTCTCAAAGGTCTCGGCTTTGTAAACCCGGCCTCCGGTGCGCGACGTGATCGTTAGCATGAACTGATCGGCTTCGCCATAAAGCTTGTCGAGGGTCTCAGTGATCGGGTCGGCTTCGTGGTGCTCCGGCAGAGTTAAGGGAGGCCGCGAGCCTGGATCATAGACCACAGGCGGCTGGCGGCGCGGTGTGCCCATGGTGCCGCCGCTGCCGCCGCTGCCGATTTCGATCCTGGGTTTTTCCGGCGCGGGGATTTCAGGGTTATCGCTTGAGAGGTCCGGCCCGCCATATTCGGGCGGCAGAGGAATGCGCCCGTCGACATCAAAGGGCAACTGCTTTTTCGATCTATCGGGTTCGTGCTTGCGGGCTTCTGCTTCAATAAACCAGCGCGTGTCAAAGCGCACGACGTAAATCACCGCGCCGATCTCTTCAGCCATCTGCATGGTTTTCTCGGCAGTCGCCTCGATGCTTTTCATATCGACGCCATCGCTGAAGAGGACGACGGCGCGGCGGCCTTCGGTGTCGCGCAGCTTGTCGAGGGCGTGCACCATCGCTTCATAAAGCAGTTTGCCGAAACCTGATTCAGCGCCGCGAATCGTTGACTCAAGCTCTTTCTGATCGCGGGTCAGTTCGGTCAGTTCATGCACTTCGTTGTCAAACGTGATGACCATCATGCGGTCGCCAGCGCCGAGTTGTTTGGTGAACGTCGTGGCGGTGTTTTGAATCGCCCGCAAACGATCCTGAGCGCTGTTGGAGGTATCGAGAACCAGCACGGCGTTGAAGGGCTGTTTGATGGCGGTGAACAGCGCCACCTCTTGCCGCTTGCCGTCTTCATAAACCGCAAAATCGATTTTTGTAAGGTCGGTAATAAATTTGCCGGCCTGGTCTGTGACAATGGCCGGCACCTGCACGAGTGTGGAGTTGAGCCGCACAGGCGATTGATCGTCGTCCTGCTTTTGCGGCTCCTGCGCCGTTGCGCGAGTCGTGACGAGGGCCAGCAAGAGAACCAGCGCGAAAATTGAGAGGCGATGCGAGAGGCGATGATTGATAACCAGGTTCATAAATTTCCAGTCGAAGTGGGCTGATTCATGAATGCGCTCGCAAAGAATTATTGCAGCGCAATACAGATTGATTGATATTGCACTAGTGATCGAGCGCTTCTACAAGCGCTTCGACGAGCGCAGCGGCGTTGTAGGTTGGCGGCTGCACGATCTCCGTGAGGCCGTGTGCGCGCAGGGCTTCCGTCGTCACGGGGCCGATGCTGGCGACGAGTATGCCATGTAGACAATCCGCTAAATCAACTGCGCCGATGAGCGCCGCGAAGTTTGTGACCGTTGATGGACTGGTGAAGGCGACGGCGTCAACACGTTTCTCTGTGATCCAGCGAGCCAGACTGGCACGGTCAACCTCTGGACGGATGGTTTGATAAGCCTCGACCGCCTCAACGTGCGCACCGCAGCGCGCCAGTTCCGCAGGCAAAATTTCACGAGCAATGCGGGCGCGCGGCAGAAGGAATCTCTGGCCCGCGAGCTTTTCTTCGCCGCCAACCGTTTCAATGATGGCGGCCAGCATGCCTTCGGCTGTCGATTCTCTGGCGGTCAGGTCAACACGGCCACAGGCTGAAGCCAGGCTGCGGGCCGTCGCCAGCCCGACGGCGCAGGTCTGCAAGCGTGACATGGCGCTCAAGCCGTCGCCGCGCCTTTCGGCGAGCCGGCGAAAGAAAAATTCGACGCCATTCGCACTGGTGAAGATCAGCCAGTCATAACTTTCGAGGCGGCTGATTGCTTCATCAAGGGCTTGCCAACTGGTCGGCTCGGCAATCTCTATCGTCGGGCAGTGAATCACCGTCGCGCCGAGCCGTTCAAGCATGGCCGTCATCTCGGCTGACTGAGCGGGCGGGCGCGTCAACATCACCGTCTTGCCGGCAAGCCTCCGCTGGCCTGGCTCATCGGGTTGTTGAAGTGAAAAATGGTCAGCGTCTTTCATTTTTTTTGCGCCCACAACTACCGAGTTTGGGGCAAAATGACCTAAGTACAGGCAGATTATACAGTTAGCCGGTGAGCGGCGGCAATACGGCTAGCCAGGTATAGAGTTAAATGCTGAGATAACAGAGCTTTCATCGCAGAGAGCAAAAAAGCTGCCTTCGGCATCTATACCAGCGCGCTAAGTGGCAAGACTCTTTCAGTTACACGATATTATCCCGGTCGTCCGGCGTTTTCGCGGCTCGCAAGCGCAATTTGCTGCCACAGTCAAGGCGCGAGTCTGTCCAGGTATTTTCTTGACTTAGCCCATAATTACTTGATATAAAAGACCCATCAACCGACGCGCAGGCAAGAGTTGACGCATGGTTCGTTGATTCACTACATTTGAGGAAACGATGAGCAGCCTGATTACTAAAACCAATAAGAGCCGCTCGCCAGCGTCTCAAAAAGGCCGTACCACAAAGGGTAAGAAGGTTGCCGACAAGAAGCCTCAGCGTCCCGGCAAGATTACTGCTGCGCCGAAAGCCCGGAAAGCCGCTCCGGCAAAGAGCAAAAAACAGGCATCGCCGACGAAGAAGACCGCTGCTGCCGCAGTCAAGAAGACACCGCCAAAGAAGACCGCAAAAGTTATGCCGGCGAAGCCTGCCAAAAAGCCTGTGGTCAAAACGACACCGCGCCCAACTGCATCGGCTACAAAGCGCGCGGCGACCCCCGTTAAACCGGCAAAAGCCGTTCAGCCGCCGCCAAAGAAATCGCCTGTGCCGAGTGCGCTGCAAGCCGTCAAAGCCTTCGAGCAGGCGTTGCGCCTGTTCAATCGCCACGACTATGCCGGCGCCAAAGAAGCCTTCGATAGTTTGCTGGCGAAGTTCAGCGAGCAAGCTGACATCGTCGCGCCGGCGCGCACGTATATGGCGATTTGCGATCAACGAATGGCGCGCACGCCCGTGGCGCCGCGCAATCCCGATGCGCTTTACGATCAAGGGGTCGTGCAACTCAATAAGGGCAATTTCTCTGACGCCGTCGGTCTCTTTGAAAAAGCCTTGAAAGCTGAACCGCGCGCTGATCACATCTGGTATTCGCTATCTGCCGCCTACGCACGAATGCATCAATCATTCAAATCACTCGATGCCTTGCGCCGCGCCATCAGCATACGCTCGGTGCATCGTTCCCACGCCCGGCGCGACCCGGACTTTGCCAGCCTCCATACCAGCGAAGAATTTCAACAATTGACCGGCTTCGGCTTTGATTTCGACGAAGAGTAGGCCGCAGCGTCATCGTGCTAGGGGAAAACGTGAGAGAAGAGAATCGCGGATTGCGCATTGTGTCTATCGGCGGCGGCACAGGCTTGTCGAGCCTGCTTTCGGGATTGAAGGCTTATGTTGGCGAAGACTGCCTGGATGCTTCCGCACACGAAGCGGCATGGATAGAAACGCTCACGGCAGTGGTTACGGTCACAGACGACGGCGGCAGTTCGGGCCGCCTGCGCGAAGAATTTCAAATCCTGCCGCCCGGCGATATACGCAATTGCATGGTCGCGCTTGCCGAAGATGAGCGGTTGTTGACACAACTCTTTCAATACCGCTTCGAGTCCGACGGCGACCTGGGCGGCCACAGCTTCGGCAATCTGTTTCTCGCCGCGTTGACCAGCGTCACCGGCGATTTCTTTGAAGCGATCAAAGTCAGCAGTGAAGTGCTGGCCATCAAGGGCCGCATCTTTCCGTCAACGGTCGAAGACGTGGCGCTGGTCGCCGAACTTGAAGATGGGCGCACCATCAAAGGCGAGAGCAAAATCGTCGAGGCGCGCACGCCGATTCGCCACTTGCGCCTGTCGCATCCATGCCGCCCGCTCGCCGAAACTCTCGACGCCATCGCGCAGGCTGACCTGATTACCATCGGGCCCGGCTCGCTCTACACCTCGATCATCCCGAATCTGTTGGTCGATGACATCGTTGACGCCTTGAACCGTTCGTCGGCGATGAAAGCTTACATCTGCAATATCATGACGCAACCGGGCGAAACCGACGGGTTCACGGTCGAAGATCATCTGCGCTCATTGTTCGAGCACAGCCCCGACTTAAAGCTCGATTATGTCATGGTCAATGCAGCGCCTATCCATGCCGAGTTGCGCGACAAATATCTCGCCGACGGCGCGGTGCAGGTCGAGTTTGCTGCCCGGTCGCTTTGCGCCGACGAGCGTCCGGTCGAAATTCGCATTGGCAAAGCGCCGGAGACACGCAGTATGCTGGTCTTGTGCGACAACCTGGTGAGCGAGCACAATGTTGTGCGCCATGATCCGCAACGGCTGGCGCGTTTGTTGTTGAACATACATCAGCGCCACTTGACTCCGCCGGTCAGTTTCAGCGATGCGCGCTCTGATCTGATACCATCTCGGCATCCCAGCAATGAGCCTTGATAATTTTGGATTTTGGATTCTTCACTGAACCATTCACATTGCAAGCGGTTTTATTGCGCGGCTCATTAAACCGCCGATCCAAAATCGTGCTGCGTGCAGCACCGCACAACAATCCAAAATCCAAAATCTAAAATCCAAAATCAGGAGGGTCTTCAATGACGGACGTGATGATACTGGCCGCTGGATTGGGGACGCGAATGAAATCGCGCCGCGCCAAAGTTCTGCATGAAATTGCCGGCCTGCCGCTCATCGCCCATGTGTTGCGCGCTACCTTCAAACTGGCTCCAGAGGCTATTTTGACGGTGGTCGGTCATCAGGCCGAAGAGGTCGAGCGCGCCGTCCGCGACGAAGCCGCACGGCTCATTGAACGCGGCGCGGCGCGGCCCGATCTGCAATTCGTTTTGCAAACCGAGCAGCGCGGCACAGGCCACGCGGTTATGGCGGCGCGCGAACAGCTCAAAGGCCGCAGCGCGCCGCTCATCCTGCTGGCCGGCGACGGCCCGATGATCAAAGCCGAGACGCTCAAACGTTTAGCCGAAACGCACGGGGCGGAAGGCAATGCCGCCACGGTGCTCACGGTCGTGATGGATGACCCAACCGGTTATGGGCGAATCATTCGCGACGGCGAAGGGCGCTTTGCGCGCATCGTCGAGCAGAAGGATGGCTCGCCCGCAGAACTCGCCGTGCGCGAAGTCTGCGTCAGCATCTACTGCTTCGACGTGGCGGCGTTGCTTGCGGCGCTCGATCACCTGAACACAGACAATGCGCAGGGCGAATACTACGTCACAGACGTACCGGGCATTCTGCTCAAGCAGGGCCAGCGCGTCGGCGTCTTCTGTCACACAGACCCGGAAGAAGTGCCCGGCATCAACACGCGCGTCGAGCTTGCCGAACTCGACCGCAAGCTGCGCGCCGCCAAGCTGCGCGAGTTAATGCTCGCGGGCGTGACGATAGTTGATCCGGCGACGACTTACATTCATCAGGACGTCGAGATCGGCCAGGACACGATCATCCATCCGCAGGTCATCATCGAAGGCACGAGCCGCATCGGCGCGAACTGCACGATTCATTCGTGGACGCGGCTGCGCAACGTCACCATCGAAGATGACGTAACGATTCGCAACTCGACAGTGATTGAAGACAGCTTGATTCACCGGCGCGCGACCGTCGGCCCATTCGCACGGTTGAGGATGCAGGCTGAGATTGGCGAGAAGGCCGCCATCGGCAACTTTGTTGAAGTCAAGAAATCGAAAATCGGCAAAGGCACCAAGGCATCGCATCTGACCTATCTCGGCGACGCGACGCTTGGCGACGACGTGAACATCGGCGCGGGCACGGTGACGTGCAATTATGACGGCGAGCGCAAACACGAAACGATCATCGAAGACGGCGTGCGTATCGGCAGCGATACCATGCTGGTTGCGCCGGTTCGCGTCGGGCGCGGCTCGAAGACAGGCGCCGGCGCAGTCGTCACCAAAGACGTGCCGCCTGATTCGCTCGCCGTCGGCGTGCCTGCCGTCATCAAGAAAAAACTTCAGTGAAGCGCCGGCGCGGCTGCTATAATTCTGATTGAGAAATTGTCTTAGGTAATCGAGATTTGGAATCCGGCAGGCGTTCAGCGTTTCGATTTGATGTATGCACCATGGTCGAGCCTGTTTATAGAACAATCGCATCAGAAAGAGGAATGACAGATGTGTGGAATCGTCGGTTATGTGGGTGACAAGCAGGTCGTCGGGGTAATTCTCGACGGTTTACGCAAGCTGGAATATCGCGGCTACGATTCGGCGGGCATTGCCGTCGTCGATGAGCAGGGGGCGTTGACGATTCGCCGCGCCGAAGGCAAGCTGCGCAATCTCGAAGAAGCCATTCGCTTGAAGCCGCTCGATGGCACTTACGGCATCGGCCATACGCGATGGGCGACGCACGGACGGCCTACGGAAGAGAACGCCCACCCGCACCGCGACTGCACAGGCAAAGTCGTCGTCGTCCACAACGGCATCATTGAAAACTTCCTGCCGCTCAAGCATCAGCTTCAGTCAGAAGATCATGTCTTCGTCACCGAAACCGACACCGAAGTGATCGCCCATCTGATCGAGAAATACTTGAAAGCGAGCGATGGCCATCTTGAAGCGGCGGTGCGCCGCACGGTAATGGAACTGCGCGGCATCTACGCGCTGGCGATTATGTCGGCGGACGAGCCGGAAAAGATCATCGCCGTGCGCCAGGGCCCGCCGATTGTCATCGGCCTTGGGCAGAACGAATACTTTGTCGCTTCCGACATTCCGCCGGTTTTGAATCACACGCGCGACGTTTTCTATTTGGGCGATGGCGAGATGGCCGTGCTCAGTCGAGACGGCGTCGAGGTGACTGACTTTGAAGGCAATTCGATCTCTCCCAACGTGCAGCGCATCACCTGGGATCCGATCATGGCCGAAAAGGGCGGCTTCAAGCATTACATGCTCAAAGAGATTTACGAGCAGCCGCGCGCCGTGCGCGACACCGTGCGTGGCCGTGTATCGCAGACCACGGGCCGCGTTTCTCTCGACGAGATGGAGCTCAGCGTAGCCGAGTTCCGCCAGTTCACCTCGCCCAAAGCGATTGCCTGCGGCACCAGCCTGCACGCGGCGATGGCCGGCAAGTACATGCTCGAAGAATTGGCGCGCATCCCTGTCGAGATCGATTATGCGTCGGAGTTTCGTTACCGCGATCCGATTCTCGACGATAAGACGTTAGTCATCGCCATCTCACAGTCAGGCGAGACGGCAGACACAATAGCGGCGGTGCGCGAATCGAAAGAGAAGGGCGCGAAGATTCTGTCGATCTGTAACGTGCAGGGCTCGATGTTGACGCGCGAATCGCACGGCACGGTGTTGACGCATGCCGGCCCTGAGATCGGTGTGGCTTCGACGAAAGCGTTTACCAGCCAGATGACGGTGCTTTATCTGCTGGCCTTGTATCTGGGTCAGCAGCGCGGCGTATTGACTGAGGCGGAATCGCTCGAACACGTGCGCGCCTTAAACGGCTTGCCGGTGAAGATGGAAACCTTGCTCGGCTGTGACGATCAGGCGGATCGTTTGGCGCGCGAGTTTCACAGGGCGCAGGATTTCCTCTACCTGGGTCGCGGCATCAACTTCCCTATCGCCCTGGAAGGTGCGTTGAAGTTGAAGGAGATTTCTTACATTCACGCCGAAGGCTACCCGGCGGGCGAGATGAAGCACGGGCCGAACGCGCTGATTGACGAAGACCTGCCGGTTGTGGTGATCGCTACAAAAGATGACGCGAGCGACGCCTCGATGCTGCGCTACGAGAAGACGCTCTCGAACATGGTGGAAGTGAAATCGCGCGACGGCAAAGTCATTGCGATTGTCACGGAAGGCGACGAGCACGCGCGCGAGATTGCCGATCAGGTCATCGAGATACCGCAGGCCACCGATCTGATTTCGCCTATTCTTTCAATTGTGCCGCTGCAACTGCTGGCCTATCACATAGGCGTGCGGCGCGGCTGCGACGTCGATCAGCCGCGCAACCAGGCGAAGTCTGTTACGGTTGAGTAATCTCCGTTTCATCGCTTAATGGGCTATAGAGGTATGCCTGAGCAATGGTTTTTCTTGGTAAATCAATTTCACCTGGCCCGCCAAAACTGATCATCCAACCAGTTTCGCCCAGCTAAGGCCGAGCCATCTCATCCACTGAAGCCTTGATATGGATAGATAGCTGGGCTGAGCCGAAATATTGGTTTGAAAATCAGAATCTTGGCTTGAGGCTCCAACCCACGTTATCTATTCCAAGCTCCGTTCTTGTCTGCGGTTAATTTTTTGATGGTCTCTGATGCTCGAAGATTTATTGTCATCTATTGTAAGTAAAAGCCTTCCAAACATAATCACCAGTTTAAGCGATGCGTATTCTTTCAAATCCGCTTCTGAAAATAAATGGCCTTATAGTTGCACCTAATGCTGGTTCTATCCTCATAAAGGGAGACTGACAACAAAATATGAAGTCTAAAAATCAATCTATACTGCGACGACGGCGGCCTCAACTCTTGGCCGTAATGAGCGGAATCATTCTCTTTGCCATACTTCTGGTGGCAACTCAATGTTCTCGCCCTACACCCCAACAACTTCCTGTAGTCCGTCTGAATATTGTTACCTGGCCGGGCTATGGCCCGATTTACCTTGCGAAGAATAAGGGGTTTTTCAAGGAAGAAGGGATTGAGGTCGATTGCCAGATTCAGGAGAACACCCAGGCAAGGCATTCAGCCTTGATTTCTGGTGAGATTGACTTGATCGGCATCACTTTGGAATCGGTCATTCTCGCCAGTGCCCAGGGGATACCAATGCAGGTCATAGGCGTTACGGACATTTCAAATGGCGGCGATGGGATTGTCGCCCGCAAAGAGATCAACTCCATCGCCGATTTGAAGGGCAAGCGGGTGGCTTTTCCTGAGGGGCAGCCCAGCCATCTTTTTCTTCTATATCAATTGAACAAAGCGGGGCTTTCCGTGGGTGATATTAAGCCAGTCTTTACTGACGATGCAGGCAAAGCCGGAGAGCTTTTTGCTGCCGGTCAGGTGGATGCCGCAGTGACCTGGGAGCCCTGGCTGTCACAGGTGGTCAAGACTGGAAAGGGACAAGTCCTGGTCGACAGCAAAGGCGTGAAGGATATCTTAGTAGGAATATTGGCGGGACATCGAGATCGCATTCCGGCTGAAACGGATAAGCTTCAACGATTCCTGCGCGGCTGGTATCGCGGCCTACAATATGCTTCAGAGCATCCGGATGAGTCGATCCCCATTATGGCAGATGGCTTCCAACTGCCACCCGAAGAATTCAAGTCTATCATGCAGGGCTTGCGCTTTATTTCTAAAGATGAAGCAAAATCCATGCTCGGCGCTGATGGCAGTAAAGGGAGCTTCTACGATATAACGCAATATGAGGGGCAGCTTTGGCAAAAGGCAAAGGTCATGCAAAATCCAGTAGATCCTGACTTGGTCTATACAAATCGGATCATTTCTGGTGTAAAATAGCGGCAAGCCTCAGGATGTCATTTTCGTCCAAACCCCAATGGCAATGAAGCAGGGATGCCAAGAGTTCTTAAGATAATGGGCCAAATGGCTTCAAGAAAACAGGTAAGAGAACAGATGCCGGAATCCAAGGTCTGGGTTCGCGGCTCGCAGCATCAGGTAGGGTGGATTGCGTGGGAACTGAGAAGGCTTGATCGCTTTCGGTGGCCTGCGGCCTTGGTTCTGCCGTTAATTGTCTTTGCTTTGTGGTGGTATTTGACCGCCAGCGGACGAATAGAAAGATTCTTTCTCCCTTCGCCATTCGATACTATCAAAACGGGATGGGAGATGGTTAGGACGGCGGAATTTTGGCACGACTTAACCGTGACCGTGGGCAGAATATTCGGCGGGTTTGTCATCGCGGCGGCTCTGGCCATTCCCTGCGGCATCGCCATGGGCCGAAGCCGATTCTTTAATGCCGTATTGCTGCCGCCTATCTCTTTCGTGCGCTTTGTGCCAATGCCCGCCGTCATTCCATTAATGATCCTGTGGTATGGCAGCGGCGAATGGGGCAAGGTGATGATTATCTGCCTGGGGGTATTTTTTCAGCTTGTTCTGATGGTTGCCGATGCAGTGGCTTACATACCAGAAGCCTATTATGAGATTGCCGCCAGTGTGGGAGCAGACGCCTGGCAGCGGCTCAGGCTATTCACCTTGCCGGCTGCCGGGCCTGAGATATGGGACAGTCTGCGGATAAATTTCGGATTGGCCTGGGCGACGCTCATCTTTGCCGAGATTCTAGGGGCGACCTCTGGGTTAGGCTACCTGATCGTTCGATCACAGAGATACCTTTTAATCGAGAGCATTTTTGTTGCCGTTTTGTTTATAGGGACTCTCGGCATCATTACCGACAGGCTGTTTGACAAGATCTATCGCGTGTGGTTTCCCTGGAGTGCGCAGGTTCGGCGTCGAGAGACACAGCTATGATCCGACTACAGGGATTGGGGATTGAGTATCAAACTGCTCAGGGGACGATTGAGGCATTAAAGAATATCGACCTTGAGATTGGCAACGAGTTTCTCGGCGTCGTTGGGCCATCCGGCTCTGGAAAAACCACCCTGCTGCGGGTGCTTGCCGGATTGATCAAGCCTGCCTCGCGCGAGTCAATCGAATTTGATCAGTCGGACAACACCTATGGCGTCGTCTTCCAGGATTATTCTTTGTTGCCCTGGTTGACCGCCAGACGGAATATCGAACTCGGCTTGAAGGTTCAAGGAATGCCGCCTGAAGAGAGAGCCGAAATCAGTAGTCGCTTGCTGCGCGAGTTAGGGCTAGCGGATGCAGCAAACCTGCTGCCGCATCAACTATCAGGCGGCATGCGGCAGAGAATCGCCGTCGGCAGAGCCTTCGCACCTTCCCCGAATCTCTTGCTGATGGATGAGCCTTTTGGCGCGCTTGATGCCATCACTCGCGAAGAGTTGCAAGAGAGCCTGACGCAGCTCTATGAATCCGAGCCGCATACGGTGGTCTTTGTCACACACGACGTGGAAGAGGCCTTGTTTTTAAGCGACCGGATTTGCGTCCTGACGGCGCGTCCGGGAAGAGTGCGTAAGATTATTGATGTCCCGTTTGACCGGCCACGCAAGCGGAAAATCAAACGCGACCCGGAATTCATCAGCCTGAAGTATTATGTTCAAGACATCTTGCGTGGACAGCAGCGGCGGCGAAACACAACAAGGAGAACTAAATGAGTAATTCCGAAACGAGTTACCCCGAGTGGTTAGTCAAGACACTGAATCATTTCAACCGTTATAACACGCTCATCAATGAGTGGGAACTCGTCGATATGGCCGTTGATCTGCAACGCCAGCCGGACCTCTCGAAACGGCTCGACATTCTTTATCAGAGCCTGCGGCAGGGCCTCGGCAAAGACGTGCTGATTACGGGCAGCTTCCTGGCGCTCGGCTATTATGACCAGGCCACCAAAAGCCAGATCTTCCCGAACTACCTTGAATTGGGCAAACGTTCCATTACTGGCGATCTATCGTCGGTCGATGACGAGGCGGCGGTACGCTTGAAGTCCGAGGACGATGAGGCGACGATATTTGCTGCCAATCGCGCCTTAACCGAACTGGATTTGGAAGATGACGAGGCCGTCGTTCACGCCTTTATGAAAGCCAGTGAAGTGCTGAAGGAGAAGGGGAACCTCTCCGGCGGGGCACGCCCGTTGATTATTCAAGTTCCTTATTTTGTGAAGAAGACTGAGCAATACTCGCCCAAAAATGGCGACCTGCCATTGGGCGAATTCAAAGACAGATTTAATGAGAAGGCCGTACTTTTCACTGAGATTCAGCGGGCGAGTTCTGAGGAGCAGGTGAAGTGCTGGGTCAATGCTCACCATGCAGGGCTTTATCAGCAGCGATTTCTCTTTACGCTCGGCCTGGCAATTAAGAATGGCATCGAAGACAGTTTATTTCAGCCACAGACGCAAGAGGCGATTGAATACCTGATCGGCGCCTTTTTATCCTGGGCCGGCATGGGCGTGCTCGACTCGACGCGCTACGTCATGGCAGCGGTAGCCGTCAAGCTGGCGCACTTCTCACATGAATTCCTGAAGCCTTTTGGCAAGCTGAAAGAATACATGGTGAACAACACGTCGGTGATCCCGCATGATCTGATGATTCTCTTCAATAACGCGTTTGAACAAGTCGAGATGCTTGACATCGGCTCAACGGTCAGGGGAACCCTGTCGACGGGCAAGGGACGAGCCAAAGGTGGCTACAGCTTTTCGCAACGCTTACGGGAGGTGCTGGCGAGAAACACGAACTTCTCAGAGTCCGAGGACTTCAAAGACGGCACCTATTTGCTCAAGCTGGAAAAGATTGAGGATCAGAAGAACAAACAGGCACGGATTACCTTTAAGGATCTGCCGGCAACGAGTCTGCAAATCAAGTTCGGCGCGTCTTACTTCGACCGCCTGATCCGCAATCTGTTAAGAAATGCGGCGCAGCACTCTAAAACCGAGCCGATTGAAATTGATGTCTCTTTCGATCTGAATAAAGAGAATAAGACGTTGTCTATGCTTATGACTCATCGTGGCTCTGAAATCAAAAGGAGCATCCGTCGCCGCTTGTTTCGCCTGCCGATCCTCCGGGAAGACGATAGCGGCAGTCGCGGCATAGGGCTCTGGACTATCGGAATGGCCTTTGAAGCGGAGCGCCTGCCAATGCCCGAAGTTTTGCAAACCGATGATGGCGTATGTTTTATTTTTCGCTTTCCCGTAACCAGTTTTTGAGCTAAACTGCGGCGTCATGATAATCACAAATCACACATTTCGCATACTCTACGTTGAAGATGACCCGTCCTGGGTGAATTTGCTCCAGCGACACCTGGATCGGATCAACAATCTCGATTTCAATCGGGATTTCAGCGTGAAATGCGAACTCATCCATGCGCTTTCGGGCGAAGAGTTCCTCGAACTGTTAGATAAGGACAGCAGTTTCGATCTGGCTTTAATCGATTTGCAGTTAGAGACGGGGACATTGCAGGGCGAGGATCTGTTACGGATCTTGCGGGATAATAAGGCGACCATCCCGCGCATCGTTCTAACCGCGCAGCCCGATTGGGTGCCGGTGACGCGGGCGCTCAACTATGCGATCAGCGAATATTACGTCAAAGACACGATTGTTGCCGAAAAGGTCCAGATGGACATCGGTGATGCTCACAAACAGAACCTCCAGAATTTTCTCGAATCGTTCTTTGACTTGCCTTCAAAATACGACTTCGTATCCGACGAAGGACGGTTGCGCTTCGGATTGAAGCGCCGCGACGTTGCGGAACTGAATGCCAAGATTATTGGCAGCGCCCTGTGTATGTGGCAGGTCAAGGCACGCATCGCCGCCGCCGCCCGCTCCAATCTGCCGGTCCTGATTACGGGAGAAAGCGGTGTCGGTAAGGAACTCGTCGCCGAAATGATTCATAAGCACTCCGAACGCGGACGGAAGAACTATGAATGGGTGGCGGTCAATTGCGCCGCGTTCAACACCGAGATGCTGATGAGCGAGCTGTTCGGCCACGTCAAAGGTGCCTTCACCGATGCACGCGCCGATAAGCGCGGGCTGCTGGAAGAGGCCAATGAATCAACCCTTTTCCTCGATGAAGTAGGCCACGCCGAACCGCAATTGCAAGCTGCCCTGCTGCGCGCCCTTAGCACCGGTCGGGCGCGACGGCTGGGAAGCACGGTCGAGTACAATTTCGATGTCCGGTTGATCGCCGCCACCGACCAGCCGGTCTTCGAGTCTGGTAAATTACAGAGCAGCTTTGTCAACCGGCTCGCCGGCATTCACATCCATGTGCCGCCGCTCAGAGAGCGTTTGGAGGACATTGATGAAGACGGCTTGCTCCCACATTTTACCAGTGGGGTGGTGAAAGGGAAGGAACTGGAGTTCACCCCCGCTGCCATCATGCGGCTGAGACAATACTCTTGGCCGGGTAATATCAGGCAACTGAAACATATAGTTGAAGAGGCTGCCATTGAAGCAAGCCGCATGGGCGGAACCGCACCCAGAGTGACCGTCGATGCATCGCAAGTCAAGTGGCTGCTCGACCAATCCATGACTAACCTGACCACCCCGAAAACTAGCAGCCAGCCGGCAATCAGCAGCGAGGACATCTACGATTTCTACGCGACAGACGACCCTATGTACCGGAACGTCGAGAAGAGATTTTCTGCGGGTTATTTTCATTACATGCATGAAAAAATCTCGAATGGCAAACGCACCCTCACCGCTTACGAAGCAACCATGCGCGTCCTGAATTGCTCCTTAAACACACTCAAAGCGAAACTCGCCGATTACGATAAGTTGATTGCGGATGAACTCCAGTAGCAACCTTGCAGGTACAACCTTACTATGGCAAACGGCACAGCGACGCAGAACAGCAAACAAAAGAATCAGTTGATCGCGCGCTCCAGGGAGCCGCAGCCGCCGAGCTACGTTGAATGGATCAAGCGCGGCGGCATGCTCCTGCTGATCATCAGCGGGGTTTGGCTCCTTTTGTTGGTCTTTACGCTTACGCCGCCGCATCTGCTACATCCCTTCTCGTTTTGGCCATCGCCGGAACATCGCGAGCACGTTTTACATCAATGGGCGCATTTTGGTCACGCGCTTGCCGGCCCTTTTGAGCTGGCGACATTAGGAACCATCGTCTTATCCTTTGTCCATGTCATTCATCAGTTGAGAATGCAAGAGCATACCCTCAAATCGCAATTCCAACCGGTGGTGACTTGTGCCGCTCTCCTGCATTACACGGTTGAGGGCACTGACGCGCCGGGAAAGATTAAGATCAAAAATCCCAGCCTCAAATTGCGGATTCGCAATCTTGGCGATTCTCCGGCTATCTTCATAGATATAGAGATCGAGGATTTCTGTTTTGTGCCTCCTCATGGAGAGACGCTCTCCCTTTACAATGCACTGAACATGAAGAGCATTTACATTGATTCTTTGGGCAGAGGGATGACCGAGGCAACGGATCGGCCCTACGAGGAAATCGAACTGCCGACCAAAGAGGATCTCCCGGATGAGGTGAAAAAGTTGATCGATAGTATATTAGCCTCGGCGCCAGATTCGGATCCCGGCATACTCCAGTTGAAGCTGTGGATCAGACATGAAAATGTTCTGCGTCACGATTACACGAACCGGGGAACTTTTGCCTGGTCCACCAACCTGGGGCAGGAAGCCAAATCTGACCGGGAACAGATGGAATATATAACCAACTTCCATAGAGCCCGCACGAACAACAATCAAGAAACGCCGAGCATTGGGCAGTTGATCAAACAGAATCAACCTCTGCAAGCCGCGCTGGAATCTTATGTCGTCCCAGATGACAACCGGGCCAGCCTACCCTCATGAACGCAGGGCATTATATAGACCGGCGACCAATTCAACTCATGCACCACATTCAATCTTAAGGCGAGACGCGACGGAGCGGGATAGGAGAGCAATATGAGTACAATCGTAGCAGATGAGATGAACACAGAGTTGCGCTGGGCAGAAAGCACGATACAAGCAGTTGCTGCTCAGGAGATGGTAGAAAGCAGCATCCTCGAGCAAGGTTTGCGAGAAGGAACCATCGTGCTGCTTCACAATCTGGATCGGTCCAAATATACTGGCATCGGGCGCGGATTGACAACCAAAGTCAACGCCAACGTCGGCACTTCAATTGAGTCTTCGGACTATGGCGAGGTTCTGAAGAAGGCCCAGATCGCTGTGCGCGCAGGCGCACACACCCTGATGGATCTTTCGACTGTCGGATATGATGGCCATCTTGACTTTGCCAATGGCATACGCGCCGTGGCCGAAGAAACTGGATTGCCCGTCGGGACTGTCCCTATATACGAATCTGTCCGGCGTGGAATGGTCCGCTCAAATAGCAATCAAATCAACCTGGATCCACAAGAAATGCTGGACGTAGTCGCCGGGCAAGCGGCCAATGGTTCAGGCTTCATGGCAATCCATGTGGGGATGAATAAAAGAACCCTTGAAGCATGGCGCAAGCAGCCACGCAACATCGTCAGCAAAGGCGGCTACATCACGGCTGAGTATATGTTGACAACCGGCAGAGAAAATCCTTTTTACGAGCGCTTCGATGACCTGCTTGATATATTGAAGAGCTATGACGTGGAATTGAATATCGGCAGCGCCTTGCGGTCTGGCGCAACCCGCTTTAACGATGAAGCGCAACTTGCAGAATTGGAGTCAGCCGCGGAATTAGCCGGAATCGCGGCGCGCAAAGGCGTCCAGGTCGTCATCGAGGGGCCAGGCCATGTTCCCTTTGCCGATATCCAGCAGATCGTCCAGCACCAGAGGCAACTGACAGGTGACCGTCCCTACTTTATCCTTGGCTTCATGACGACGGATGCGTTTACCGGATGGGATCACATCGTCTCGGCGATTGGCGCGACGGAAGCCGTGCGCCACGGGGTAACCTGGCTATGCTACATCACGCCGGCGGAGCATCTGCGAATGCCCAACGATAAGGATGTGAGAGAAGGGGTCATGGCCTTTCGCATTGCCGCGCATGTCGGAGATTGTGCGAAGCGACAGCCGCAAGCGCTGGCTATAGAAGCCGCACACAATGACAAAGGTTGTCTTGATTCTCGCGCTCGCAAGCAGTTTTGTTCAATCTGTGGTCAGGATTTCTGCCCGATTCAAAGATTACATGATTTAAGGCAGTCGCCTACCTTAAGTTTGTAACTCGACCGCCGATCTTGGGTCGGGCTCGAATGCGCAAGGCGTATAAATCTTTCAAGACCAGCCGGCAGACAAACCTATTC